>QAMW01000022.1 GCA_003150235.1 Bacteroidales bacterium | reverse complement strand
TGCGGGCGAGCTTCCACTCGCCCCTACAACGGCTTGTGAATCAGTTTGTGGCGCGGGGCTGTAGGGGCGCCTGGAAGGGCGCCCGAAATGCGAGGGCGGTGTTGCCCGAAGGGCATCATCTATCTTTAGCCGTAGTGTTGAGCGTAGCGAAACCTACGGAAACGCGGATTATCCCCTGTCGGGGAAATGAGTTGGCAGAGGGGGTCGTTAAGGTCTTTAATGACGCTAACGACCTTAAGGACTCTCGGACTCGCCCGGGAGGGTGCCCGCGAGGATGGATGCGGGCGAGCTTCCACTCGCCCCTACAGCTACGCGCCCCACCTGAAAACTGAAAACTGACAACTGAAAACTGACAACTGACGACTCTCACCTATTTTACCCAGGCGGAGGGGTTGAGTTTTTCTTTTTCGCGGCGGAGTTCGAAATGGAGTATTGAGCGGTTATCATCATCGGGGTCGGAATAGACGCGACCGATGGTCTGACCCTGCTTCAGCGCGTCGCCGTTCTTCACCATTATATCGCTCAGATTAGCGTAAATGGTGAGATAATTGCCATGACGCACCATGACAATGGTATTGAATCCCGGCTGACGGAAAATAGCTGATACGGTGCCGGCAAACACGGCGCGCGCATTGCCACCGGGAGCTACCTCGATGTCGATACCGCCGTTGTCGGTGGTCACATGAGGCAGATCGGGATGCTGATGCCTTCCGAAGGGACGGACAATCTTATAGCGACCGCTCACGGGGAAGAGCAGCCTGCCTTTGTTGGACTCGAAGCTGCCTGTAAGCTTACGCGCATCCTCAGCTTTATTAAATCCGGAAGAAGCAGCCGAACTCTTTTTCGCCGGAGCGGGAGCGGGCTTAGCCTCGGCAAGAGTCTTGTCGGGCTGCGGCGACTGCTGCACCGGCTTGTCAGCCTTGGATTTATTATCTTTCTTAGATGAAGCCTTTTTATCTTTTTTCTTGTTTTTAGAAGCCGCCTCCTTCTTTGCGGCAGCCTCGGCATCAGCCTTTTTCTGCTCGGCAAGCAGACGTTCCTGTTCGAGACGCTGCTCCTCCGCCTTGCGACGCTCCTCGGCTATGCGCCTCTCCTCGGCAAGACGGCGTTCTTCGGCAAGCCGACGCTCTTCCTCCTCGCGACGCCTCTGCTCCTCGGCGATAAGACGGTCAAGTTCCTGATCAAGGGCACGTGCCTGCGCCTCTTTCTGACGAAGCACTTCACGCAGACTGCTGTTTTCCTTTTTCAGTTCGGCAACGAGCACAGATGTCGCCTGACGCTTGCTTTCAAGTTGCCCGCGCGCGACACTCATCTTCTTCAGCGACTCGCTTTTGCTCTCCTGCAGAGAGGCAAGTTCCGACTTCTTCGCGTTAAGGGAGTCTTGTACCGCCTTTATCTCCCCACCCTTTCGCTCGCGCCATTTTGAAAACTCACGCAGATAACGTATGCGGCGGTAAGCCTGGAAAAATGATTCGGAGGAAAATATAAAGGCGAGCTTTGACATCGACCCCTCGCGAGCCGTATTGACACGACGCACCGAGCGGGCATAACTGTCGCGCATCATGGCAAGCCTACCGTCAAGCTTGCCGATTGAATCGTTGAGCGACGTGATTTTGCCGTTGATGGCGGCAACCTGCGACGTCAGCGACTCAATCGACTCCTCATGCCCCTTTATCTCGGCATTAAGGGCGTTAAGCTCGTTAAGCGTGCGGTTGGTCTTACGGTTATTAGCCTCAATCTGCTCCGCAGTCAGCTTTATCGCCTTTTCAGTGGCGCGCTGCTCCTTTTTCACACTGTTGAGATTGCGCTGCGGGGGTTTAGCCATCGTGACCGATGACACCGCCAGCGCGACAGCAAGAATCAGGATGCAAGATTTACGGCTCATACTATCATTTTTATACTATCATTTTTATACTATCATTTTATACTTTTCACCAGATCAGCCGCCTTTACACGCTTGTAGCCTTTCGGCATTGACCAGGTTGTGACCGCCCCTTCATTCCATCGAGCGTCATTCCACCGCCATGAGAGAGATGCATCAATCTTATAACGCGGAGTGTCGGACTTCACACGCAAGTCGCTCATGAGCGGCCCCATCTTACTGTCGACATAGGCAGCCGAATAATCACATTGCGCCACAATATTTTTCTGCGTCACAGCAATCACGAGGGAGCGAAGCAGATTATCGAATGTAAGGTTGAAACCGTATTCCAGACCGGCAGGATGAGTTTTCGGGATGAGAATCCATCCTCCCTCAACCGACTCGGCATCAAATTTCTTGAAATCACCGGCGACGGGCGAATCACTGCCCATATAAAACAGGCGCCCCATCAGCATATCCTGGAGATTGCCGAGAGTGAACGGCATGCCGGGAAATATCTCGGCAAGGCTTTCAGCCATGTAAGTTTTCCCCACCTTCACCATGCCATAGACAGAATCGGTGGTGGCATACAGCCTGCCGACCTCAAAGCCGAGCATACGCAGGCTTATGTCGACCGACTTGCCGCGTATCATCCTCGCCCGTCCCGAAATGGAAAAACTCTTGGGCGACACAATATCTATGGAGAGCGGGACAGTGACATCGGTCCAGGCACCATAGGAGCCTGTAAGAACATCGTAACGCTCCGAAACAGTCACGGCTACCGGTCCGGCAGCAGGAGACACAGCCTTACGCGACGAGTTACATCCCGTAAGGATGACAGCACATAGCAAAACCGGAAATATAAAGGAAAGTCTCATCGAGATTCTGTAAATTTATTCGTAGAAGTAAGTCTTGTGCTTCACCTTTCGCTGAAGCAGTTCATTGTCAGGTTCAAGTTCAAGCGCTTTCTGCCAGAAATCGAGCGCAGCGGCAGGCTCGGCGTTCATGAAATATATGTCGCCGGCATGCTGGAACAATTCAGCCGAAGGCTCATCGCTATTCTCAAGAGCCTTGTCGATATATGCCATTGCCTGCGCATAATCTTTTTTCTTAAACATTATCCAGGCATAGGTGTCAAGCGACGTGGAATTGTCGGGCTGGTCTTTCAGCGTCATCGCGCTCATGCGCTCGGCACGGTCAAGATCCTTACCCTCCACCGCGAGATAATAGGCGCAGTTGTTCAAGGCAAGCATGTTGGCGGGATTCGCTTCAATAGCCTTGTTATAATACTCGAAAGCGGCATCGGTGTCACCTTTGGCATAATTAACATCACCGATGGTCGAATATACCGACGAGAGTTCCTCCATATCGGTGGAGTCGGTGAGCTCAAGCGCACGGTCAAGAGTGGCAAGAGCGCGGTCATAGTCTTTCATCTGGCTGAAAACCGACCCGAGCACAAGATTAATCATCGGACTCCCGGGGTGATATTTCAAGGCGGTCTCCCCGGCTTTTGCCGCAGCGGGAAAATCGCGTTCCTGGATATAGAGGCTCATAAGTGTGCGCCAGCGGTCCTCGACCGACGGATCGACATCGAGCGCATAGCTCATCTGCTCGGCAGCCCCGGCATAATCGCTGATGGCTATGAGATAAGAGCAATACAGGTCGTGGATAGCCACCTCATGAGGATGCTGCTCGATAAGAGTGGCAAAAAGTTCCTGGATACGCGGTTGCTGCGCAGGATCCTCGTAAAGAGCGCGGATGTAGCCGGTAAGCAGTTCGAGCTTGGTATCAAGTTCAAGACTCTCCTGTTTCAAAGCCTGAAACACCTCGCGATCATAGCCCACGCTGTCGTCAATCGACTTGTAATAGTTGGCGCGGGAGTAATATGCAAGCCCGAATGTCGGGTCAATCTCGCAGGCGCGGTTATAATAGTGCAACGCCGAGTCAGGCTCGGAAAACATCGCATAGATGTCGCCCGCAAACACACTGTTTTCGGGACTGCCGGGAGAAGATTTCAGCAGCTGTTGCACCTCATTAAATATAGATGCCGTATCCTGCGAAATAAAATATGCCCTTATCTTGCGGGTCGACACCGGAATGCTTTTGCCCTGCGCCTTCTCTATACGGTCATACACCTCGATTGACTTAGCCACATTTGCAGAGTCTTGTGACGATGCAAGCGCCTCGGCAAGCTTGAATGCCACCTCGGTCTTTGTCGGATATGCCTTGTCAAGCGCGTTCCATACCCTCAATGCCTCATCGCGTTCACCCATCTGGTCATTGATGGAACCATACACGAAACTACAATAAAAATCTTCGGGCTTTTCATCGAAGTGACGCTTCATGAGCGCGTAGCCCTTCCCAAAAGTGACCGAATCCTCACGCGCCACCATCAGGTCGTAATATCCACGGTAGAAACCGACCTCGCTGTTGGTGGTGTCGAGTTCATACGCCCTTCCGAGCAAATCGTAATAGGCATCTTCATTTTCGAGGGCGTGCTGACGCATCGCTTCCATAAATACATAGTCAGCCTTACGCGCATCGGCAGCGGTTGTGTCAACATGCCGCCGTGCCGCCACCGCGTCAACCGGAGCGCCGAGAAATGCTATCGTGGCAATACTCAAAAGTATATTACGGAAGTTTGTCATCATGATTCAATGATTTATCAATTTACACCGGTATGACCGAACGCACCGTCACCACGCTTGGTCTCGTCAAGCCGTTCGACCGGTTCCCATTCCACGCGGGTATATTCCTTTATCACCATCTGGCATATACGCTCGCCGTCGTTGACGACAAACGGCTCGTCGGAAAGATTTATCAATATCACACCTATCTCGCCACGATAGTCGGCATCGACAGTACCGGGAGTATTCACAAGCGATATGCCATGTTTCAGCGCAAGTCCCGAGCGCGGGCGTATCTGACACTCATATCCATGGGGGAGCTGTATGTAAAGACCGGTCGGAATCAAAGCACGTTGCAGGGGCGCGAGAGTCACAGGCTCCTTCAGACATGCCCTCACATCCATTCCTGCCGACGATGGAGTCTCGTAAGCGGGCAATTCGTGACCCGAACGGTTTATAATCTTCACTTTAATACGTTCCATAATCTCAAATATTAAATTCGCAAGCGCATGGGTGGTTTATCGTTTAGAGTTTATAGTTTAGAGTTTAGGGTTTAGGGAGGAGTCCCGGCACTTTAACCCGCTTGCATGGCAAGCTTTTAAACTCTTAACCATCAGCTTTCACTTGCGAAAGTTGAATCCATAAATAAATCGTTACGCGAAAATAGTTAAAAAGTGGCATTTAACAGTCACGTTTTTGTTATTTTTAAATAAAACATGCCATCATACTTATATGTTCAGCCATCACGGCTCCATGAGCGGCATAAAAAAGGCTGTGTCAGCCGACACAGCCTTGTGCTATAATGAGGCGGCAGTTTTTTATTGCTCGCTCACCTTATTGTAACGTGCGTTAAGACCCTTTATCACCTCATCGGTTATGTCAAGGTCAGGATTGAAATATACGCCGGCAGCCTTGTAAAGGATGGCATCGTAATGCTTCTTGGCGTTATATTCCTTGATAAATGACTCGATAGAGTCGGTAAGCTGCATCTGCTGCTGAATCATCTCCTGCTCAGCCTCGCGCTGAAGGCTTGCTATATAATTTTCGGCATCGGACTGCTTCTTGTTGAAGTTGTCGACATCAGCCTTGTAGCTTTCCTGTGAAAGATAGCCGTTGGAATTGACTTTCTGCTGGATAGAGTTGCCGAGTTTCTGAAGTTCGGCTCCGCGTGTACGCTGTGCGTTGTCAATCTTGCTGAACGAGCGTATCTGAGCCTCCTTGAAATCTTTTGCAAGATTGTAGTGGGCTGCGATAGAGTCGGCATCAATGTAACGGATGTTAACGGAAACAGTCTTTTCCGCATTTGTTTCTTTAGAAGGAGCGGCAGATGATGACGCGTCGTTGTTGGAACATGAAATGGCAACGAAAGCCATCATAAGCATAAGTGACTTGGCACAAAGTGCGAGCTTTTTCATTACAGTGTAAGGTATGATTTATTTGTTTACTATTTTCTATTTCCACGTAGTGCAGCAATGTCATGGGCATGTCCTGAAGGGAATTTACCTCCTTTTACAAACAGCACTTTCACCCCTAAAAGCACTATGGCGAAAGCGACCAGGATTATTGACAATATCACGATTTTCACTGCGTCGTTATGTTTTTGCGGTGCAAATATAAGAAAGGAAAATAAATTTTGGTAATATCTAAATTTTATTTTGTAACTTAGAGTGCGAAATGTGAAGAATTTAACAATTTTATACACATTCTCAACCTTTTTAAACTCAATATTACTCATAATAAAGCATTGAAAAAATGACTATCAAAGATCTTAAACCCGAGCTTATCTGGGGCATTTTTGACCAGATAACCAAAATTCCGCGTCCTTCCAAGAAGGAGGGAAAAATACGCCAGTTTCTTCTTGATTTCGCCAAGGAGCACAATATAGCCGTAAAGACCGACGAGGTAGGCAATGTCGTGATGAGCAAGCCTGCCACTCCAGGCAAGGAGAATGCCCCGACAGTCATACTTCAGGGTCACATGGATATGGTGTGCGAGTCCAATGACAAGAATTTCGACTTTGACAACAATCCTATCACCACCATCATAGACGGCGACTGGGTACATGCCGACGGAACCACCCTCGGAGCCGACAACGGCATCGGTATGGCGGCATCGCTCGCCGTGATGGCAGACAATACTCTTGTACACGGTCCGGTAGAGGCTCTCTTCACTGTCGATGAAGAGACAGGCATGACCGGTGCCAACAATCTCGGAAGCGACATGATGAACGGCACCATACTCCTTAACCTCGACTCGGAGGATGACGGTGAGATATTCATAGGATGTGCAGGCGGTGTCGACACCACAATCACGTTTGATTACAAGCGCGAGATGGCTCCGACAGGCTGCCACTGGTTCCGCATCGAGCTTTCCAACCTCAGCGGAGGTCATTCCGGAGGAGACATCCACGAAGGACGCGCCAATTCCAACAAGCTCCTTGCCCGCTTCCTTTTCAACCTTTCGCTCAACCACACCCTGAAGCTCAGCGAAATCAGCGGAGGAAATCTGCGCAATGCCATTCCACGCGCGGCACATGCCATATTCGGGGTAAGTGCCGAGAGCAAGGAAAAGGTGATGGTGGCATTCAACGAATATGTCGCCGCAGTAGAAAAAGAGTACACCCACACCGACCCAAACATGGCCATCACAATCGAGAGCGTGGAGAAACCGGAATATGCCATCGACACCGACACATCCGACCGTCTCATCAAGTCGCTTTACGCTTGTCCTCACGGTGTGATTTCAATGAGCCATGACCTTGAGGGACTTGTAGAGACATCGACCAACCTTGCCGCCGTAAAGATGCAGGACAACTCAACCATTCTTGTCACCACAAGCCAGCGCAGCTCTGTGGAATCCCGCAAATGGGATATTGCCCGTCAGGTAGAGGCATTGTTCCTCCTCGCCGGCGCACATGTGACCCACGGTGACGGTTATCCCGGATGGGCACCCGACATGAATTCCACCATCATGAAGATTGCCAGCGACGCATACGAGGAACTTTATAACGTGAAGCCGGCTATCAAAGCTATCCATGCCGGACTTGAATGCGGTCTGTTCCTTACTAAATATCCTCACCTTGACATGGTGTCGTTCGGTCCTACCCTCCGCGGTGTACACTCTCCCTCGGAAAAGATGTATATCCCCGCAGTGGAGAAATTCTGGAATCAGCTGACACTCATTCTCAAGAAAGTAGCCGACCTGAAAAAATAACAGACGGCAAAACCGGTATTTACATTAAATATATAGGCATGGCGAGCCATGCCTATACATTTATCCCGAATCCTGAACCTGATATTCCATGAGTATAACCACCATAATTGCCACAGGAGTTATGACAGTAGCCCCTGCCGTCATAACCGCCGACACTGTCGCGACCGATTCCATACTGATAGAAGAGATTACCGCGCCTGTACCGGCGGAGAATCATGACGTGATACACCGTCTCACCGAAGATGATTTCAAGCAGGCGGCTGAAGAGCTTGGGGTCGATGTGCCCACGATAAAAGCCGTCATAAACATCGAAGCCGGAGCGGGACACCAGGGATTCCATGCCCCGGGGCAACCGATTGTCAACTTTGACCTGACCATGTTCCGACGTGCCGCCGCCAGGCAAGGAATCAACCTGAACAAATACAAAAAAAGCAACCGGGTGGTATTCAACCGTCCCGATAGCAGGAAATACGGTTCATATCAGGCGGCACAACATGAACGGCTGAAATCGGCTATGTCAATCGACTCGATTGCGGCAATTGACGGCACATTCTGGGGAATGTTTCAGATAGGCGGATTCAACTGGAAAAAATGTGGAGCAGCGTCACGCGGCGAATTTATAGAAAGGATGTGCAAGTCGGAGCACGAACAGCTCGAACTGTTTGTGAATTTCATTAAAATAAACGACATGGACAAGTATCTCCGGAAAAAAGACTGGGCGGGATTTGCACGTCGTTACAATGGACCGTCCTATGCGCGTCGAGGCTATCACACGCGACTTGCCAAGGCATATAAAAAATACAAAAACCAATCAACACAATAGAGAAAATGGATAACAAGGCTAAAATCTATCTTACGACAGCAGTAGTGATTCTTGCAGGAATATTACTGATTATCGGCGCATTCATCGCCGTACCATATTATAATGTATGGCAACAGGAAATGGCGGGTCGCGCGGAGTTTGCCAAAGCAGAGCAAAACCGCAAAATCAAAATCGAGGAAGCAAAAGCCAACCTTGAAGCGGAAAAGCTAAACGCACAGGCTGAAATCGAGCGTGCAAAAGGTGCGGCAGAGGCAATCCGAATCGAAAACGGCAGTCTCTCCTCAACATATATCCAATATCTGTGGGTACGTCAGCAAAACGACCTCAACAATAAGACCGTCATATATATTCCTACCGAAAACAATCTCCCGATACTCGAAGCGTCACGCCTTGACCGTCAAGGCAACTGATGCGTGTCAAGGAAGAAATTTTGCAAGAGCGGCGACATCCATCGACCGGCGGCGCGCATAGTCGGCAAGCTGGTCGTCGCCGATTTTGCCGAGCGCGAAATAGCGGCTTTTGGGATGAGTGAATATAAGCCCCGATGTAGAGGCGGCAGGCGACATCGCGCCGCTCTCCGTCAGGGTAATTCCCATTGACGCGTAATCTATCACTTTGTCAAGGTCGAAAATAAGCGACTGGTCGGGAAGCGACGGATATCCGACAGCAGGGCGTATCCCCTTTTCTGCCGTGTGCCACAATCGCTCATGCACTATGCGGTGCATGGTCTCGGTCGATGCCTCGGCAAGCCTGTCGGCGAGCGTCTGATACAATATCGCCTTATAGTGATTGCCTGCCTCCTTATAACCGGCAATTATATCTTCAATCTTGCCGGATGTAACCGCAAACAATCCGACAAAATCAGGAAGAGAACCGTCATCGGTTACGGGAGCCACATAATCTGACAGGGAAATACATTCACCATGTTCACCCGGCTTCTGCTGACGTAAGGTACAGATTGTAGCTCTTTTCCCGTCATATTCATATATTATATCCCCGTCACGTGACCCGGCAGGAAGCAGAGCCACACGTGCCTTCAACATTATGCCGTCGCGCTCCAGACGCTGCAACGCTATTCGTGCCTCCTTTATAAGCTGCATCGCTTCAGCGGCACTGTTGACCTTTTCATCGGGTACTGCCGCAAGCCACTGGGCGCGACAGTGGTCACAACCTTGAATATCGGCAACCGAGGCAAGCGACGGGTCAAGTTTCCATGCCGCAAGAAAAGCGCGCCAGTTTATAAGCGGGGCAACCTCACTCACCATCAACTGCAGGTCGGTTATTCCGGGGATGTCGGGTATCTCGACATGATAATCAAGCCGCGGAGCTTTCTTCATCGCTTCATGATAGGGTATAATTGTCACGGCAGATTGCTCG
The DNA here is from genome assembly GCA_003150235.1 of Bacteroidales bacterium. Classification (GTDB taxonomy): domain Bacteria; phylum Bacteroidota; class Bacteroidia; order Bacteroidales; family Muribaculaceae; genus Muribaculum. Next base: position 36,216 of record QAMW01000022.1, on the reverse strand, counting down.
TATTCCTTGCGCAGACGGCTCTGCTCGTCACGTAACGCCTCGACCGCCGCCTGACAGGTAGCAGGATTGCCAAACCGTTGCGCGACAGAAGGGAGCATCGCGGCATCACGTGTATATATGACCGGACCGCTATAGCAGGGGGCAATCCTGACCGCCGTGTGCAAGGCCGATGTAGTCGCACCACCTATCAAGAGCGGTATTGTCATGCCGCGGCTTTCCATCAGTCGCGCCACATTACACATTTCTTCAAGCGAAGGAGTGATAAGACCGCTGAGTCCTATAAAATCAGCATCGGTTTCAATAGCCTTCGCCACTATATCCTCGCCCGGCACCATTACCCCAAGGTCAATCATATCATAACCGTTGCAACTCATTATGACCCCCACGATATTTTTGCCTATATCATGAACATCACCCTTTACCGTTGCGATTACCATGCGCCCCGCCGATGATGCCTCTCCCCCGCTCTTCTTCTCTTCTTCGATATAGGGGGTAAGCCATTCGACAGCAAGTTTCATCACGCGAGCGCTCTTTACTACCTGAGGCAAAAACAGTTTGCCCTCACCGAAAAGATTACCTACCCGGTTCATGCCATCCATCAACGGACCGTCAATCACGGCGACCGCCGATCCCAGCAATGCCTTCACCTCTTCAAGCACAGGCGGTAGATTATCGGAATGACCTTTTACAAGCATCATTTCAAGCCGCTTGGCAGGAGGCAGCGATTCAGATGACGACATACCGGCAGGTTTCTTTTCATCTGCCGCCTTTTCCTTTATTTCTGCCGCGAGGTCGACAAGGCGGTCGGTAGCGTCGTCACGCCTCACAAGGAGCACATCGTCTATAGCCTCACGCAGGTCGGCGGGAATCTCATCCACCGGCATCATCGCAGCAGCATTTACAATACCCATGTCAAGACCACGCGCTATCGCATGATAGAGGAACAGGGCATGCATCGACTCACGCACATAATTATTGCCCCTGAACGAAAACGAAAGATTACTGATACCTCCGCTCACCTTCGCGCCGGGCAGATTCCGCTTTATCCACTCGACACTGCGTATGAAATCAAGCGCATAGTCACGATGAGACTCAATTCCCGTAGCGACGGCAAGCACATTCGGGTCAAACACTATGTCACACCCACGAAACCCGGCTTTTTCCCCCAACAACCGGTAAGCCCTGCCACACACCTCGATGCGGCGTTCAAATGTGTCGGCTTGTCCGCGTTCATCAAACGCCATCACCACAACCGCTGCGCCCATCTCACGGATATAGCGCGCATGGTCAAGAAACTTCTCCTCGCCTTCTTTGAGACTGATAGAATTGACTATCGGACGACCCTGTACACGCTTAAGCCCTTCCTGTATTGTAAGCCAATGAGATGAGTCAATCATAAATGGCACTCTCGCCGTATCAGGTTCCGACCCAATGCGACTGACAAAAGAAGACATCTCAACAGAGGAATCAAGCATGGCGTCATCCATGTTTATATCCACAATCTGCGCGCCTGCCTCTACCTGCTGACGTGCTATCTCCACCGCCTCACCGAAATTATGCTCTTTTATGAGGCGAAGGAATTTTCGGCTACCGGCGACATTGCATCGTTCGCCGACGTTGACAAAGTTACGGTCAGGGCTGACGATAAGCGGCTCAAGACCGGCAAGTGCCATCTCTTCCTCCACCACAGGTATCACTCTCGGCTTATATTTCGCGGCAAGTGCGGCAATGGCTTTTATATGTGCCGGGGTTGTTCCACAACATCCGCCTATTATATTGACAAGACCACGACTTAACATCGGCTCGATTTTCGCCGCCATCTTTTCAGGAGTCTCGTCATATTCACCCATTGCATTCGGCAGTCCGGCATTGGGATAGACACTCACGGCATACGGATATGGTTGAAGCGCCTCGACATATTTCATCATTGCATCTGCGCCAAATGAACAGTTGAGCCCGACGGCAAGGGGTTGACAGTGACTCACAGTCACGACAAACGCTTCAAGAGTCTGTCCTGCAAGAGTGCGCCCCGACTCGGTCAAAGTCACGGAAAGAATCACCGGAACACGCCTGCCAACACTTTCCATTGCTCTGCGCGCACCCCATATCGCCGCCTTTGCATTAAGCGAATCATATATAGTCTCTATAAGGAGAAGGTCGACTCCACCTTCAAGCAGCGACTTGCATTGAAGAGAAAATGTATCGGCAAGAAAATCCCAGCCTGTCGCTTCATGATTTTCACTGTCAAGCTCGCGTACCATTGAAAGCGATTTTCCAGAGGGACCGATACTACCTGCCACCCAGCACATTTCACCAGGATGAGCCGTCATAAACTCATCGGCAGCCTCGCGGGCAATTTTGGCGGCAGCGCGGTTTATATCGGCGACATAACCGGAAAGTCCGTAATCGGCGAGCGAGGCGGCATTTGCATTAAATGAATCGGTCTCGATAATCCGCGCACCCGCTTCAAGATAACCGGTGTGGATAGTGCGTATCACATCGGGACGCGTCAACACCAATACATCGTTGCACCCTTTCAGCTTGCGGTCCCATTCCGCAAAACGCTCACCACGGAAATCCTCCTCGGTAAGATGCTCGTGCTGTATCATTGTACCCATCGCACCGTCAAGCACGATGATATCACGAGTCAACGCTTCGGCAAGACGCTTTGCCGAAGCATCGTAATCCATATCGTCAATATAAGTCATCGTAGTATTGTAACTTTCCAAAATGCAAAGTTAGCCAATCAGAAGCAACATTTCAACGCTTCGAGCTAAAAAACTTACGCATCAGTGCCCCGCACTCTTCTTCAAGCACACCTGACACCACTACCGCCTTGGGATGAAACGGCGAGCGTGATGTCTGACAAGCATATCCGCGCTTTGCATCGGGCGCACCGATTACTATGCGCCGCAACTGGCTCCAGCCTATTGCGCCTGCACACATCAGACACGGCTCGACCGTGACATAAAGCGTACAGTCGGCAAGGTATTTACCACCAAGCGTATTTGCCGCAGCCGTGATAGCCTGCATCTCGGCATGAGCGGTGACATCATTCAGGCACTCGGTAAGGTTATGACCCCGGCCGACAATATTGCCGCCACACACCACCACGGCTCCGATGGGAACCTCGTCGGCATCATACGCCTTCCGTGCCTCCGCAAGAGCCTGCCGCATAAAATATATGTCGTCATTCAATGCCATGGTCATAACAAATCCAAAGTCAATCCCTCCGAGGCGACTATTGCGTCGGGGAATATAGCCTGCGCCTCTTTCAGATGTTGCGATTCATCGAGATAACGCTTGGAAAAATGCCCGAGTACAAGTTTTTTTGCCCCTGCCGACAACGCTATACGTGCCGCCTCCGAGGCTGTTGAATGTCCGCGTTGACGCGCCTTGTCACGATACTCGTCAGTATATGTCGCCTCATGATACACAGTATGTACCCCTTCTATGGACCGCGCCACCCTTTCATCGTAAACCGTATCGGAACAATAGGCATAACTCATAGCTTCATCGGCAGGCGATGTAAGTGCGGTGTTAGGTATTACCCTCCCGTCGGGTGTCATCCAGTCAGCCCCCTCCTTTATACCTTTGTAATCTTTCAGTGGGATATTATAAAATTTCACCATGTCGCCTTTCAGATGACGCAACTTCGGCTTTTCAGTGAAGATAAATCCTGTACATGGCACACGATGATACAAAGGGAAAGTAGTCACTGCCAGTGCATCGCTGTCAAAAATAGTCGCTGTCGCCTTTGGGTCAAAAATATCGTAGCGCACTTCAAAAGGTGTTTCACGGCAAAAAAAGCCGATCATACGCCGAAATATCGCCTCCCCTTCAGCCGTTGTATGTACGGTGACAACCCCACCCTCCTTGCCGGTGAGGGCGAGGGTGGAAATAAGCCCCGGCAAACCAAGACAATGATCACCGTGGAGATGCGACAGGAATATATGATTCAGACGGGAATATTTCAGCCGCTGACGCCGCATGGACAGCTGCGCACACTCCCCGCAATCAACCATGAAGAGATTGTCACGGTAGTCTATTACCTGACAACTCGGCAGATGGCGTAGCGTCGGCGTAGCCGAACCGCATCCAAGATAGTTTACTCGAAACTGTGACATGTGACAAAGATAATAATTCTTTCCAAATTGTCAATCCGCCGTATCCCGACAAAATGACAACTATATAAAATGTAACGATAAATCTTGTCGGTAATAAGCCCATTTCCGCACTTTATTAACAGATTTATGGTTAAATTTTGACAAAAAAGCAAATACTTATTTGGGTTATATTAATTTTAATCGTAACTTTGAAATGTTTTTTCATAGGATTAGATTTTTAAGGTTTACAAAGGTGCTGTCATCGTGAGATGCCCGCACCTTTCTTTGTGCTATTAATATTTTATTGTATCTTTGTTCACAATGCCAGTCAGAATTACAATAACCTTTTTTATGAAGATTTAAGTCAATGAACAAAATCCGTGAATTTTTTTCATCATTTACCGGGAAAATATACCTCTGCATAACCTGTATATGTATGGGAGTATTCATTGCCATAGGCTATGTATCCGAGTTGGCACATAGCAAAAACAGTATAAAAGAGGTCCAAAGAAGCACAGAACTGCTTAATTGTGAAGTGCTGGAAAACATACGCGATCATGTAACCAATGTGGAAAGAGCTACGTATTCCGTAGCAGAGATACTGGAATCAGCCGATGCCGAAGACCTCATTTCCACCGGTAAGCATGAGATTGAGCGCATACTTAAAATCGAGCCTGTAGTGAGAGGCGGAGGAATATGGCTGGAACGATATGCACTTTCACCCGATAAATCTCATGCAATGACATACCTTACAATCGACTCAACAGGAATCATCCACAACATGCAGCTTAAAGGGTCGGACTACGATTACTTCAAAAAAGAATGGTATGCCGCCGCAATCGAGACAGGGAAAGGCAAATGGAGTATTCCCTACTTTGACGAAGGCGCCGGTGAAAGCGAGATGACTACATTCTCGGTACCCTTTACTACCACCGGCGGAATCAGCGGAGTGGTGACATCCGACATCTTTCTTAACGAACTTCTGAATGATTTTGACAATCTGCGCCCCTATCCGGAAAGCGTGATTTCACGAACATATATCGATGCCAACACACGTCTTGAAGCAGGATACGCCACAGCTGTAAAGAATGACACCCTATATTGCTATGCCTCGATGCCGCGACTCGGATTAAAAGTCACGACCTCGACTCCGATGAAAGCGGTGACTGCCAGCCTGCACATTGAAAATGATTATACTGCGGCAATACTTTTTATAGCCCTCATCTTACTTATCGTACTTTCCCAAGTTGTATTATCTCGGCTCAATGAACCGTTAAGCCGCCTTGCCGAGGCGGCACGACATATCGGAGACGGGGATTTTCTACATCCGCTTCCTCCCATGCCTGAAAAAGGCGAACTCACCAATCTATACAACGCCATGGGGAGTATGCAGCAATCGCTCGACCGATATGTAAAAGACCTTACTGAAAGCACCCGCGCTAACGAACGACTGTCGAGCGAACTTGCCATCGCACACGAAATACAGATGGGACTTCTTCCGGCTCATGACCACAATCTTGATTCCTTGCCTGTTGACATTGCGTCGACACTTATGCCAGCAAAAATGGTAGGGGGCGATTTTTACGATTATGCAGTGGTTGATGACAAGATTTATTTCATTGTCGCGGATGTCTCCGGTAAAGGGGTACCCGCATCATTGATGTCATCGATGTGCCAGGGTGTATTTCGCATGGCACTTTCCGGCACTTCCGACCCCGGAAAAATCGCGGCTGCGATAAATCAGCGTATCTGCGAGTCAAACCCGCGTAATCTCTTCATGACAATGCTTGTGGGATGTCTGGAATATGCTACGGGACACATCATGCTGTGCAATGCCGGTCACTGCCTACCTCTGGTCAGAGCCGGAGCCTCTGTCCGGTACGTGAAACTCAATCCCAATCTCCCCGCAGGGGTGATGTATGATACCGAATACATCACGGAGAAATTCACGCTTTCACCGGGAAGTGTGCTTGTACTAAATACCGACGGCGTGACTGAAGCAAATAATTCAGCGGGAGAATTTTATGGAGAAGAACGGCTGAAAGAAGCAGTCGCCGACAATATCACCGATTATGACGCACGGAAAATAACCGACACGGTCATCTCGTCTGTCGCACAATTCACCGGCGATGCCGACCAATTTGACGACATTACGCTCCTGGTCATAAAAAATGCAAGGACACTGCCTGCCAATCTGGCATCAGTCGCTATCATACGTTCAATCATCGAGCGGGTAGCCAATGAGTACGGGATAAGTGGCGATATCCAGTTCAACATGCAACTATCGGCAGAAGAAATCGCGGTAAACATCGTCAACTATTCAACGGCGGGTGCAAAAGACACCACTTTTGAATTTTATACATACATAAATAAAGAAGAAGGCTCGATGATAATGATATTTACCGACGGCGGCATTCCCTTCAATCCGCTTGTCGACTCGCCGGAACCTGATTTGGACGCACCGGTGGAAACACGGCGTGTAGGTGGTCTTGGAATATTTATGGCGAAGAACCTGTCAAATGAAATGTTTTATTCGCGTGACAATGGTAAAAATATTCTTACACTTACATTTAAAATATAATCATAAATAAATTATAATCATATTGCACAATGGAAATAGAAATTTTAAAAGAGGATAACAAGTTAAGAATTATCCCGAAAGGCAGACTTGACACAAGTGCTGCAACAGAATTTGACAGCAAAGTCGCAAGTGCCGGTGAGAAAATCGATACCGATGTAGAGATTGACTGCCATGAACTTGAATATATCTCAAGTTCCGGACTACGCTCATTCATATCAATACTAAAGAAAGCAAGAGAAAATGACAAGAAAGTCACGGTCAACGGACTGACACCTCAGCTGAAAAGCATCTTCGACATGACAGGGTTCAGTAAACTATTTAACATCTAATAGCATGGATACTACTATCAACAGGTCACCGCTCAGCCAGACCCAGCTCGGAATTTTTCTGGACTGTATGCGTCGCGATGTCGATTCCTACCATATCCCAAACCTGTTCCGCATGGGTAAAAACATTGATGCGGAACGTCTTGCCGAAGCGCTTAACAAAGTTATCAGCAAGCATCCGGTAATCTATGCACGAATAGAGACTGATGACGACGGCAATCCGGTAATGTATTCCGACAAAAACAATTTCCGCCGCGTAAAAGTAGAAGATATTTCCGATGCAGAATTTGAAGCGTTACGTCACCGGCTGATTGAGCCATTTCAGATTATCGGGGGCAATCTCTCGGTGATACGCGTGTTCCGTACCGAATCCGGCGTATGGCTTTTCACCGATTATCATCATGTAATATCCGATGGTGCATCGCAGACCGGCTTTTTACACAGTTGCGACATCGCCTACCGTGGCGAAGAGCCTCCGGAAGAGGGGATTTCAGGCTTTGAAGTAGCCATACGCGAGGCTGAAGGACGAGCCGGAGAAGAATACAACGCCGCAAAACGGTGGTATGAAGAAATGTTTGGCGGCACTGATACCGAGGGAAAAGTCTATGCCGATGTAAAAGGTGATAAAGAAAGCTACGACAGCCGTCGAATATTCCTTCCACTTGCCTCCGACGAACTAAAAGGTGGAGCGCCGCTATGCTACGCGGCAATGGGCGTGGTACTTGGCGCGTTCATGCATAAAAATGAAGTTGCTTACACGACTGTCACCCACGGGCGCAAAGGTCGTGCGACCGACCATACATTCTGCATGATGGTAAAAACGCAACCCGTACGTTGCGTAATGGAAAAAGGCATGACCATCGATGGTCTCGTGAGAAAGATGAAAGAGCAGCTTATCGGTTGCCGCCGAAATGATCTTTTCTCTTTTGCAGAGGTAGCCGCGCTGACCGGCATAACATCAGAGATATTGTTCGCCTATCAGGGACATTTCCTCGATATCCCCCAAATAGGAGGAGAGCCGGTGGTCAGGGAAAAACTCGAGACCGTATCCACCGGCATACCCTTGAACCTCGAGCTGCTTCAGGACGACACACATACCTGGATTGACGCGGAGTGGCGTTCCGACCTCTATTCAACGGAATTGGTACACACTCTGTGCCATACTTTCGCCCATGTGCTAAAACAGATGATAACGCTTCCCGGCGACACGCCTCTCGACAATCTTTCACTGATTGACGACAAAGATAAAGAAGCAATTCATGAAATGTGTATCCGCAAGCCGCTCGGTTATGATATGTACCGTCCTATCGAGGAATGTATATCATCCACGGCGGCAAACCAACCCGACAACACGGCGATTGTATTTGAAGGGGAAAGGATTTCATATAGAGACCTGGAGAAATATGTCAGCCGTGTGGCGGCATACCTTCAGGGCATCGGCATCAAAAAAGGCGATACTGTGGGTGTGATGATACGCCGTTCACCTCTTATGGCGGTGTATCCTCTCGCATTGATGCGCCTGGGAGCAGCCTACATGCCCCTCGACCCGGAATTTCCGGAAGAGCGACTATCGTTCATGACCGGTGACGCCAGCGTAAATGTCATCCTTACTTCCAACCGGCTTGCCAACGACATAATGCCGGGATTCGCCGGAAGGATAATCGACATAACAGAAATTCCCGATGCTGACGCCTCACCGGCGCCGGTTGACGGAAAACTCCCCGACGACCCGTTTGTAGTGCTATATACCTCCGGCTCTACAGGCAAACCGAAAGGAGTCACATTGTCACGCGGAAACCTGTTGAATTTCTGTCATGACTATATCGATCTCGTAAATCTCACCCCTGCCGACCATATCCCTGCCTACGCCAATTTCGGATTTGACGCTCACATGATGGATATTTATCCTACCCTCATGGCAGGAGGAGAGCTGCACATATTAAATGAAGAAACCCGTCATGACCTCGACGCGTTGCACTCTTACATCGAGGAGAATGCAATCACCGTGTCGTTCTTCACAACACAGATAGCCTACCAGCTTGCAACCCTGTATGAGTTCTCTACCCTGCGCTGTATGCTTACAGGAGGTGAAAAACTGCCTCCATTGCAGAGCCTCCCATATCCTTTCTATAATGTGTACGGTCCGACGGAATGTTCGGTGTTGACAACCTATTATCGTGCAGAGGGTGACATTGACGGAACACTGATAGGCAAGCCGCTTCCCGGTTATGGATTACGTATAACCGATTCTGCCATGAGGGAATTGCCTGCCGGAGTACCGGGCGAGCTCGTCATTCTCGGCAAGGGAGTCGGACTCGGATATCTTAACCGTCCCGACATGAACAGAGAGAAATTCATCACTCTCGATGGGGAAAGGGCATACCGAACAGGCGACCTTTGCCGACTTACTCCTGAAGGTGACATAAATTTCCTCGGTAGAATGGATGGCATGGTAAAACTGCGCGGACTAAGAATCGAACTTGGCGAAATCGAGGCAGTTGCCACCCGCCACGAGGCAGTAAAACAATTTGCCGCTGCTGTAAAAAACATTTCCGGCAATGAACAACTTGTCGGTTATTACTCGGTCAAAGACGGATTTACGCTCGCCGAAGATGAACTCCGTGAACACATGAGCCATGGACTTACAGAATTTATGATTCCGTCTATCCTGGTAAAACTCGACTCTCTCCCGCTCACCCCCAACGGCAAGGTTGACCGTAAAGCCCTGAAAACTCCGGAAATCACGGTAAGCGATGAACTTGCAGCCCCTGAAAATGACAATGAACGCGAAATATCGCAGCTTGTAGCCGACATTATCGGACACTCCAATTTCGGCGTTACAACCAACCTGCTTACAGTGGGTCTCACATCTCTGCTGGCAATGAGGCTTGTAGCTACAATCGCAAAAAAACGCAATGTAAAAATCGCGGCAAAGACTGTCATGACCAATCCCACAGTGCGCGGACTCGCTGAAGAAATCGTGCGCCTTACAGGTAATGTAGCGGAAGAAATTGCCAAGCCGGAAATCCGCAAACGCAAGTATTATCCGTTGAGCGAAAACCAGCGCGGTGTGTTTATTGACTGGGAACTTAACCGTGAGGCGTTACAATACAATGTACCTCAGGCAATAACATTCAGCGGAGATATTGATACCGAACGTCTTGCCGATGCTCTCCGCAAGGTAACGGCTGCACATCCCGCTTTGCTCGCGCGGTTTGTAAACCATAACGGCGACATCATGCAGCAACGAGACGACAACCGCGAGGTAAATGTGGGCATCGTCACTCTTGACAAAGCACCTGCCCGCGATGAGCTGCAGCAGATGGTAAAACCGTTCAATCTGTTTGAAGATGCGTTGTTCCGCTATACGATAATGACACATCCTGAAGGCACAACCCTTTTCCTGGATTTCCATCATATAGTGCTTGACGGCGTATCGCTCATGGTGTTTATGAACGACTTGCGTAACGCATACAACGGCGATTCACCGCTGACCGAAAGCTATACCGCTTTTGACCGCGCCGTCGATGAGCAGTCGCTCATGATGTCGCAGGAGGGTGAAGATGCCGGAGAATGGTTCAAGAGTCTTCTTGAAGGTTACGAGTCGACCATCTACCCCCACAGTGCTATCCCCGACAGCATTGTACCGGGGGAAATGGGCAGAATAACCCTATTGATTGATGGTGATAAGATTGACAGTTTCTGCACCGGCAACGCCATAACGCCGAGCAATTATTTCTTGTCGGCATTCATGCAGTTGCTTCACCGACTGACGCGTAACGAACGTGTCGCAATTACTACAGTCAACAACGGCCGTGACGATGTAAGGCTTATCGATGATGTGGGTATGTTTGTCAAGACACTTCCCGTAGTATCCGACATCTCTGTCGCAAAGGCAAAGGTCACTTCTCCAATGGAAGCCGCCTCCACCATCCAGCAGCAATTTCTGACAACACGTGGTTTTGATTTCTATCCGTTCACCGCAATCGTGGAAAAATATGGCATACGCCCGGAAATAATGTATGTCTATGAAGGAGGCATAAGTGTCGACATGGAAAATGACACACTTGCCGGAACACCCGTAGCCTTGGGACTGGACACTGCCAAAGTGCCGTTGACGATGCTTGTATTCACACCCGAAGAGGGTAAATACGAGCTTGCACTTGAATATGATGCCGGCGTATATTGCCGTGCCGACATGCAGCGCCTCATTTCAATGATGGGCACGCTCTCCCTAAATCTTGCCGACACTCCGCTGCTTTATGGCGCGGGGCTCACATCAGCTGCCGACGTTGCCCTACTCGACATGATACGCGACGGCGAAAGCGGTGACTGTGGATATGAGTCTTACCACGGAGCAATGGAAGCATGGGCCGATGCCACACCCGAAGCCACGGCATTGATTGCGTCTGACCGCAGCATGACATACGCGGAATTTGACCGGGAAGCCAACCGGATAGCCAATGGGCTTATAAAGCGCGGTGTACACCACGGCGACCGTGTGGTTGTGTTGCTTCCCCGCGATTCACGGTTAATAACAACGATTTACGGCATAATGAAAGCCGGTGCCGCTTACATTCCCTGCGACCCGGATTATCCCGCCGAGCGCATACGCCTGATAACCGAGGACTCAGACGCCCGCTACATTGTAACCACTGCATCACGTAGAGATGTATTCCCGGATAAAGGCATTGATGTGGATGAGCTGACCGCCTCTGACATATCGTCGCGACCGGGGATAAAAATCGCGCCCGACGACCTCGCTTACATGATATACACCTCCGGCAGCACCGGGCGCCCCAAGGGAGTTAAAATCCATCACGGGGCAATCACCAACTACCTCTATGCCTACAGGAAGGATTTTTACACGTCACAAGGTGAAAATGAACCTAAGGTCAACATGCTTCTCGTCACAATCTCCTTTGACGCTTCACAGGTTGACCTCGGTACGTCGCTCACCTCAGGTCACACCCTCGTGCTTGCCAACGAGGAGGAATGTAAGGATGCCGTGATGCTCGCTGACCTTATGATGCGTACCGGAGTCGATGCATTTGACGCGACCCCGAGCCGACTCGCAGCGATGCTTGAACTGCCTGCGTTCCGTGAGGCGGTATCACGCTGCCGACTGCTGAACATCGGCGGCGAAGGCTTCCCGCAGTCATTGCTTAAACGTCTTCGCGTGGATGCCGGATTCAAGGGACTCATCGTGAACGAATATGGACCTACCGAAACAACCGTGGGATCAAATCATGCCATTCTTAAACTGGGAGAGCCTGTCACGGCAGGACGGCCTTTCTACAATTACCGCGAATATATCGTCGACCCGTGGGGTGCCGAGGTACCTGTCGGAGTCACCGGCGAACTATATATCGCCGGAAAGGGTGTCGGAAAAGGATACCACAACATGCCGGAGAAAAACGCTGAAAGTTTCGTGCAGTTCAACGGTGAACCGGCTTACCGCACCGGCGACCTTGCCAGGTGGACACCGGAAGGCGATGTCGAAATCGCCGGGCGAATCGACAATCAGGTAAAGCTACGCGGATTGAGAATCGAGTTAGGAGAAATAGAGAGTGTCGCCACCACATTCCCCGGAGTAAAAACGGCAGCAGCCGATGTGCGCAAAATCAACAATGTGGAGCATCTGTGTCTATGGTATGAGACCGACGGTGTGGACACTGATGAGCTGAAAACGCATCTTGCATCGCGCCTTACCGAATATATGGTGCCTGACAGCTATAACCCGTTGAAATCAATGCCGGTTACGCCAAACGGCAAGATTGACCGGCGCGGACTTCCGCAGCCTATAGTCGAGGCGGGAGCGGAATTTGTCGAACCGCTACCGGGCAAAGAAGCCGATATCGCGGAAGCATTCCGCGAAACACTGGGGCTTGAACGGGTAGGCGCGCTTGATGATTTCTTCAAGATAGGAGGCACCTCCATCAATGCCATCAAGCTTGTGGCGATACTTTCCGGAAAAGGCATCGAGGTCAGCTATAAGGAAATATTCACGGCAAAGACCCCGCGAGGACTTGCGGGAATATCTCAGGTAGAAGACACCCCTAACAAAACGGCTGCAACCGTCGCCGGGGCAACTCCGCGTGGCGAATATGCCGACATCCTTGAAAACAACAGTCCGGAAAGCGTTACGGAAGGGGAACCGTTACCCATAGGTGATGTACTTCTTACAGGTGCCACCGGATTTATGGGTGTACACATGCTACACCGCCTCATAACTTCCGGCAACGGGAAAATCACTTGTATGGTACGCGGTCGCGGCGATATCACAGGCGAAAGCCGTCTGCGGTCATTGCTGTTCTACTACTTCGGCGATACATTTGATGAATTATGGGATACTCGCCTTTCAGTAATAGACGGGGACGTAACTGACAAGGAAGTATTCCGTCTCCTCCCGAATTGTGAAATCGACACAGTGATAAACTGCGCGGCAAACGTAAAGCATTTCTCTGCAGGAGATGACATTGAAAAAGTGAACGTGGAGAGTGTTAGGAATCTTGTGGAGTTGTGCAAGCAAAGAAATGCCCGGCTGATACATGTATCCACCGTGTCTATTGCAGGCGAGAGCGTAGACGGAGTGCCGGATCCCGCAACAAAACTCACTGAAAGGGATTTCGATCTCGGACAAAATCTCAGCAACCAATACGTAAAATCGAAATATGACGCTGAAAAGATTATTTTCGATGCCATAAAATCCGACGGTCTCGTAGCCAAGATAATGCGTGTGGGCAATCTCTCCGCTCGTGTGTCTGACGGTGAGTTCCAGATTAACTTCCGCAGCAACGCCTTTATGGGACGACTGAAAGCATATCTGGTACTCGGATGCGTGCCCTACTCTCACCTTGACGCGCCATGCGAATTTTCTCCGATTGATGAAGTGTGTCACGCAATCATAAAACTTGCATCCACACCAAGCCGCATGATTGTGTTCCATCCATGCAACAACCATCGTATTCCATTGGGCGATGTACTCGACATACTCGGTCGTATATGCGCTTCGCCCATAAAAGAAGTAGAATGGCACGATTTCGAGTCACGGATAAGCAAAATGATGACAGAACCGAATGCCGACATTACGGCTCTTCAGCCACTGCTTGCATACCAAAGCTCCGCTGGGGTCACCACATCTTTCATCGAATATGCCAACGAATACACCACCCAGGTGCTGTATCGTCTTGGATTCAAATGGAATTATACGTCATGGGACTATGTCGAACGATTCATAAAGTCAATCGTGGCACTGGATTATTTCTCTACAGGTGATGCTTCATTATAAAATACGGCGTCTCACTGATAAAGATTATTCCGGAATTCCGGAAATGCTATCCCGCCTCCCGCAATGGAGAGCCGGGATAGCATCATCCTACCGCCTTCCGGTTGACACCCTGCAATCAGGCGCCGCTTTCCTGCTGCTTGAGGAGCTTTGCCGCGAAAAAGCAGGAATAGAGCAAATCCCGGAATTTGCACTGTCACCCAACGGAAAACCGTATTTCCGGGAGCTGCCCCGCCTGCACTTCAACATGAGCCATTGTCGCGATGCAGTGATGTGCGTGATTTCCGACATGCCGGCAGGATGCGACATAGAGCCGATACCGGAATGTATTGACGAGAATGTAATGAACCTCATCTTTACCCGGGAAGAAAATACGGCGATAATCACGTCGTCATGTCAGGAAGTCATGTTTGCGCAGACATGGACCCGTATCGAGGCTGCTGCCAAGATGCTTGATGTGCCGCTTGACAGTCATTTGCTGAAAAAATGGCGTAAGAAGTTTGCCGGAGCAATCTTTACCGGTAAGGAAGACACATTTGTATATTCCTTGGTCTCTTATTCCGATATCATGGACAAATTATGAGAAAACGGATAGGATTATTTTTGGCGTTTAACAGATTAATGGTTAAATTTGTCGGCAAAATAAAAACCTGAAAAACGAAATACGTATAATATTTCCTATATAAAATAGATTACACGATTATGAGTAAAGAAAAGAAATTCTTGACCTGTGATGGTAATCAAGCTGCCGCTCATGTGAGCTACATGTTCTCCGAGGTAGCAGCCATCTACCCCATCACTCCTTCTTCCACCATGGCTGAGTATGTTGATGAATGGGCTGCCGCAGGTCGTAAAAACATCTTTGGTGAAACCGTTCTTGTGCAGGAGATGCAGTCAGAAGGCGGTGCTGCCGGAGCCGTTCACGGTTCACTTCAGGCAGGTGCCCTTACCACAACCTACACCGCATCCCAGGGTCTTCTTCTGATGATTCCCAACATGTACAAGATAGCAGGTGAATTGCTCCCTTGCGTGTTCCATGTATCGGCACGTACACTTGCCTCTCATGCTCTCAGCATCTTCGGTGACCACCAGGATGTGATGTCAGTGCGCCAGACAGGTTTCGCAATGCTTGCCGAAGGTTCAGTACAGGAAGTGATGGATCTCGCAGGTGTAGCTCATCTCGCCACAATCAAGTCGCGTGTGCCTTTCGTAAACTTCTTTGACGGATTCCGCACCTCTCATGAAATCCAGAAAATCGAGGCTCTCGACAATGACGACCTCGCTCCCCTTTTGGACCGCGAGGCTCTCGCCGATTTCCGCAACCGTGCGCTTAACCCCAACAATCCGGTAGCTCGCGGTATGGCTGAAAACGGTGACGTGTTCTTCCAGCATCGTGAGGCAAGCAACAAATATTATGAAGCAGTTCCCGCTATTGTCGAGGACTACATGAACAAGATTTCTGAAATCACCGGTCGCAAGTACGGTCTGTTCAACTATTACGGAGCACCCGATGCAGAGCGCGTGATTATCGCAATGGGTTCTATCACCCAGGCTGCTCAGGAAGCAATCGACTATCTTACCGCACAGGGAGAGAAAGTCGGTCTCGTATCTGTTCACCTATATCGCCCCTTCTCTGCAAAGCATTTCCTTGCAGCTGTACCTGCTACCGCAAAGAAAATCGCCGTGCTTGACCGCACAAAAGAACCCGGAGCCAACGGTGAGCCTCTTTACCTCGACGTGGTTGAATGTTACCGCGGCGTAGAAAACGCTCCTGTAATCGTAGGCGGCCGCTACGGTCTCGCTTCAAAGGATACCACCCCCGCACAGATTCTTTCTGTATATGAGAACCTCGCTCTTCCCGAGCCCAAGAACCAGTTCTCTCTCGGTATCGTGGATGACGTGACTTTCATGTCGCTCCCGATGAAGGAAGAGGTTGCTCTTGGCGACCCCAGCACCTACGAGGCTAAGTTCTTCGGTCTTGGTGCCGACGGTACTGTGGGTGCAAACAAGAACTCGGTGAAGATTATCGGTGAAAACACCAATAAGTATTGTCAGGCTTACTTCGCTTACGACTCAAAGAAGTCAGGCGGTTTCACCTGCTCTCACCTGCGTTTCGGCGACAAGCCTATCCGCTCTACATATCTGGTGACCACTCCTAACTTCGTGGCTTGCCACGTTCAGGCTTACCTCCACATGTATGACGTGACCCGCGGTCTCCGTGACAACGGTACATTCCTTCTCAACACTATCTGGGAAGGCGAGGAACTTGCCAAGAACCTCCCCAACAAGGTTAAGCGTTATTTCGCTGAACACAATATCAGCGTTTACTATATCAACGCTACCAAGATCGCCCAGGAAATCGGTCTCGGTAACCGTACCAACACCATTCTCCAGTCGGCATTCTTCCGCATCACCGAGGTTATCCCTGTTGACCTTGCTATCGAGCAGATGAAGAAATTCATCGTCAAGAGCTACGGCAAGAAGGGTCAGGATGTTGTCGACAAGAACTACGCTGCAGTTGACCGTGGCGGCGAATATAAGAAACTCGATGTTGATCCCGCATGGAAGACTCTTCAGGATGAACCCGCCGCAGCCAACAACGATCCTGAATTTGTAAACAAGGTAGTTCGCCCCATCAACGCACAGGATGGCGACCTTCTCCCGGTATCAGCATTTGTAAACGAGCCCGACGGCACCTGGCATCAGGGCACCGCTAAATACGAGAAGCGCGGTGTTGCAGCTTTCGTTCCCGAGTGGGTTGAAGAAAACTGTATCCAGTGTAACAAGTGTGCTTATGTATGTCCTCACGCTGCTATCCGTCCGTTTGTCCTCACTCCCGAGGAAATGGCAAAGGCTCCGTTTGGCGAAGACGCTACCATCCCCGCTATCGGCAAGACATTCACAGGCATGCGCTTCATGCAGACTGTAGACGTGCTTGACTGTCTTGGTTGCGGCAACTGTGTTGACGTATGTCCGGGCAAGAAGGGAGAGAAGGCTCTCGTGATGAAACCGCTCGAAAGCCAGCTCGACATCCAGAAAAACTGGGATTACTGTGTAAGCGATGTCAAGTCAAAGGCAAGCCTCGTTGACGTGAAGGCTAATGTAAAGAACTCTCAGTTCTCTACCCCGCTCTTTGAATTCTCAGGCGCTTGCTCCGGTTGCGGTGAAACTCCCTATGTAAAACTCATCACCCAGCTCTTCGGCGACCGTGAAATCGTTGCCAACGCTACCGGATGTAGCTCTATCTATTCAGGCTCAGTGCCCTCTACTCCTTACACCAAGGATGAGAATGGTCGCGGTCCCGCATGGGCTAACTCACTCTTCGAGGATTTCTGCGAGTTTGGTCTCGGTATGACTCTCGCCAACGAGAAGATGCGCGCTCGTCTTGACGCTGATGTACGTGCCCTTCTTGACTGCCCCAAGTGCAGCGATGAAATCAAGGCTCTTGCTACTCAATGGCTCGATGAAAAGGACAATGCCGACCGTAGCCGCGAAATCTCCGACAAGCTCGTTCCGTTGATGGAAGCTTGTGGTTGCGATGCTTGCAAGAAGGTACTTGAGCTCAAGCACTTCCTCATCAAGCGCAGCCAGTGGATTATCGGTGGTGACGGTGCTTCTTACGATATCGGCTTCGGCGGTCTTGACCACGTTATCGCATCAGGCAAGGATGTAAACATCCTCGTACTCGATACCGAGGTTTACTCTAACACCGGCGGTCAGTCGTCAAAGGCTACCCCGCTCGGCGCAATCGCCAAGTTTGCCGCTGCAGGTAAGCGCATCCGCAAGAAAGACCTCGGTCTTATCGCCACTACCTACGGCTATGTATATGTAGCACAGATTGCAATGGGTGCTGACCAGGCTCAGACCCTCAAGGCTATCCGCGAGGCAGAGGCTTACGACGGTCCTTCATTGATTATCGCATACGCTCCCTGTATCAACCACGGTATCAAGGCCGGTATGGGCAAGGCTCAGCAGGAAGAAGCAAACGCAGTTGCTTGCGGTTACTGGCACCTCTGGCGCTACAATCCTGCTGCAGAGCTTGAAGGCAAGAACCCCTTCACTCTTGACAGCAAGGAGCCTAACTGGGATAACTTTGAAAACTTCCTCAAGGGCGAGGTCCGTTACGCATCGGTAATGAAGCAGTATCCTGCCGAGGCTGCAGAGCTCTTCGCCGAGGCTAAGGCTAACGCACAGTGGCGTTACAACAACTACCGCCGTCTTGCCCAGCAGCAGTGGGGCGTTGACCCGGAAGTTGAGACCCTCGAAAACAAGTAATCAGATTCCCTCTGAATAATCAACGGGGTTGTGTCGATTGACACAACCCCGTTTTTTTACGTCTTCAAATATGTTATTCCCATGTGACGGAAAGGAAGCGAAGCAATGTGGCGCTCGGTCCCCATGACCCGGTGTGTTGCACACCGATACCGCCATATTCATTCGGCTCAATATCGGCTGCGAGATTCACTGTCTTCACAAGTCCGGGGCGATGCGGCTCAGGTACGCCGGCTTCATTCGTCACATTGGCTGTCAGCCTGTCGCCCTTGACATCAAGAGTGATCCTGCACCCCTTCCGATAGCATACAGCCGAGACCGGCTCACTTATAGGCACTGCAATATCGTTGTCATATTTCATGAGCATAAAGTCGACCGCCTTGTCATTCTTCACGGTACGTATTACACGCAGGGCATACCCCGACAAAGTCGCGGCATCAAATTTCACATATACATCCATGTATTGTCCGGTCGCACTGCCAAATCCCTGTCCTGCCGTC
This sequence comes from Bacteroidales bacterium, assembly GCA_003150235.1. Classification (GTDB taxonomy): domain Bacteria; phylum Bacteroidota; class Bacteroidia; order Bacteroidales; family Muribaculaceae; genus Muribaculum. The sequence continues at coordinate 17,143 of QAMW01000022.1, read as the reverse complement.
TTACACGGGTCGACATGAAGTGTCAGTGACATGTCGCCATATTTTTCTCCTTCCGGATTGTAGAGCAACCGTGCGCCACGCGTATTCTGCATCAGTCCCACTGACTTAGCCGCACCGTCAACACCATTGCCATAATACCAGCTGTGTTCCTTGTCAGGTATCCAGTCATATTCGGCGGTATCAGCCGGCTTAAACGCGTCTACAGTCCAGAATCCGGGGATTACCGCCGGTTGATATTCAGTCGGGAAATTGACAAAGGCTGTCGTGATAGATTTGCACTGCGGGACATCGGTCACAGGCGATGGCGTAACCGTTCTTTCCGGCTCGCCATAATTAGATCTGATATGACGCGGAGCCACGGCAGCTATTATATAGTATCCGTTGTCGGCGGCAGATAGTTCGTAATCAAGTTTCGGGATATCGTTACGTGACACGGCAACAGGAATTGCGTCACTTCCATCCTCCGACTTCGCACGATACCAGGTGACAGCCGACATATCCTTGCGTTTGCCGAGATCGAGCGCATAATCAACGTGGAGAGTGTTCCCTTTCCTCACAATCACAGGCAACGACTTAAAATCAGGCGCAGGTAATTCCGGCGGATATACCGTCACCTCACATTCCGCGGCGACGCCTTCATCTATCCAGGCGACGACATTGACCACCTGCGGGGTTTCCTCGTTATTTCTTCCAATCACAGTCAGTTCACCCGGTTCATATATCCGCAGTTCGACATTCTTCCATCCATCATTGGCAAGATCCCATTTGGTATGATAATATCCACTCTTGATGACAAGTGTGTCTTTTCCGGTCTCTATGCTTGCCTTTCGCATGTTGAGAGTAAGCATGGTCGGCTGCATGACAAGCCGCGTGGTATCCTGATTTAGCGGATTCCATCCGTCTTTTCCCCTCACGAGATTATACACATTATATGTGTCGCCACATTTATACGCTTTCAGCAGTGGCAGATGCGTCATCACTACAGTCTGTCGCGGATGCTCCATACCTATTACAACCGGCTTTCCGTTAAGAGTTACATTATGCTGATAGCAGCGCAAGTCGGGAGTCGGGTCCTGTGTCCATCCGAGATACAAATCGGGGTCATCCGATGTCCAGCGGCAGTCGACCATTGTCACCTGACTGCCCGCTTTCACGAGATATTGCCTTCCGATAGTCTTGGAATGAATATCGCAGTCAAGAAAACATGCACCCTGGGCGTAAGTGTTATAAAATGGTTTGCCGCTGAAAAATGTAAATCCACAGCCTAAATAAACGCCGGTGCCGCACAAAGCATCGTCAGTACACTCAAAATAGCACCGGTCAAACAGGATTCGTTTCGCGCCGGCAAATGGGCATAGGTTCAACCGGCTTATAAAGCGGCAGTTGCGCGCCACATAGCGGTCGCCGTCACATATCACGAGCTGCGCTTGCACTATCGCGTCGGCTCTCTTCTTGCGGTTAAGCGAAGGATTACGGGGATATTCGAGGTCGACGTTGCAATAATTACCGAAGGTAAGATTCTCGACCTGGATGTCATCGCCCGTGATATGCAGCATGGTGAAATTGCCGACCGCACCCTGCGTCTGCCCACGGTTGCAGGCAAGCACCACATCCTCAGGATTGTCACTCAATCCTGTCAATCGCAGATGATTCATTTTAAGCTTCATGGCATAAGGAGTACCCTCCCCCGACTCAGGGCGGCGCACTTCGGGGTCATCCGGGTCATCAAGCCAATATACACCCGGGGCAATCTTTATCGTCAAAGGATTGTCAGCGGAATACTCATACTGACGCTGCATGTTTTCAGCCTCGACAAGAGCGTCACGCAACGAATTGAAATATGTATCGTCGGCACATGCCTCGTCATCGTCAAGTGATGAGTCGACATACAGCACAGATTGTTGAGCCACAAGCGGCAATACCGTCATAAACGCCGCCAACACGGCAAAAAGTGTCTTTTTATTCATGGTCAAGGTCAATTACACATTATCTTTCAAATTTAATGGTTATCTTTGTGAATTGCAAACCGTAACCTACATTATATGGGAAAAATCACCTATCGTAAACAACCCGAATTCTGGACTATATGCCTGCCGCTGTTTATCGGAATAATCATACTTGCGGCAATAATCGGGGGTAAGTTGACACTTTCTCTCGTTTATTTCGGGCTTATGATAATCCTGGAATACGTGTGCGTATTCGGTGAAGGCTACTCGATTGACGGGAATAGTCTTGTCATATACATGTTTTATCAAGGCACGCGCTATCCCATAAATAAGATTACCCGCATACGGTATGTCAAAAGCCGTTTTTCACTATTCGGGAAAAGTCGCTACCGTCTTGCCATCAGTTTTAGCGACCGCACAATACTGAAAAGCACCTCCCCCATGCAGCTTTCTCCTAAAGATACCGACCGCTTCGTAGCCGAACTTCTCCGTATCAACCCCGACATCATCGTCACGCGACCAACGGGAACAGCTACGGCATAATGCTATGGTTGAGGTGTGAACCGAAATTTCCGATTGCAATGCCTAATCACGACTAAAAATATCTCAAATGAAAAACAGACTGTTGCTCATAATCGACCCCCAGATAGATTTCATAACCGGTTCGCTCCCGGTACCCGGTGCCGAACAGGCAATGAATTTGTTGTCAGAGTATCTGCGTAGTAACAGCTGTGACTATACTCATGTCATCGTGACGGCTGACCGCCATCCCATGCGTCATTGTTCATTCAAATCCGAAGGCGGGAAATGGCAGACACACTGCGTGGCTGATTCGGTCGGCGCGGCGATATTTCCGCCGATTATGGACCGGCTTCTCGACATCCCCGATAAAGTGACAATTCTTCATAAAGGTGAAAATACCGCGACTGAAGAATATTCCATACTTAAAAATAAGGATGCCGCCGAAAGGATTCTCGCGATTATCAAAGATAAGAATATCGAACAGACCGACATCTGCGGACTCGCCGGCGACGTATGCGTAGCCGATACGATACGCGACTGGATGACCTACCCTTTAAATACCAAGCTTAATGTGCTAAAGGAGTTCACACCCTCAATCGACGGCGGCAAGACCCTTGATTCGCTAATCTCCGATATATCCCGACACGGATAATTATCCTTTCCTTATTTTATAACGACAACATTTAATATTTGACTTTCTTGCCATCGATTATATAAATCTCACCTTTTTGAGGTTCGTCTACACGTATTCCCTGCATATTGAAGATAGCTCTATTTTTCAGAAAAGGAGTTTGTGTCATTCTTACGACATCGATTCCTGAAAGAGTGTCGAATCGGACATCTCTTACTAATGAAAAGCGTTCAATTATTTTATCGGCCACTACAACCGCACTATTCATGGGCAAAAGACAATAACCAAGCACACTCTCCTGATTTGAAAGAGAGAGATCTCCGTAGGCATTCATATTGAGAACAATGGCACCTGACCCTCCATTGTCAAGAGCAGTAAAATCCACAAGCCATACACCATAGCCCTCAAATAGAGCCACTCGGGAAGGCTCGATTATAACACTCTTTTTATCACCGCTTATCGCATAAGCAGCTCCGAGACCTTTGGCATATTTAGGATCTGAGAGCGAAATGTTTTTTGTATCAGGTACCAGATTATAAATCATCTGTCTGTCCCGACCATTTGACTGCACGGTACCGGTTCGTAAAGTCCAGTCACATTTTGTTTCATCCACAAAAAATCCTGAAGCGGTGTATTGTTCTCTCAGACAGAATGAATAAGGTCGATTGGAAACCTCATAATCTTTCTCAAGAGTAAAACTAATGATTCCGTCTTCTTCCTTTATATTGCGAAGCATCAATGGCGATGGATAATTCCAGTCAGTAAGGAGATTGGATTCAATACTATAATTGGTAAGATCATATACATTTCTTGTTCCCGGAAAAGGGTCATAATCAGTGTCTTCAATTTCCCGGAACAATGTACGTGTAGCACCCATCGCTCTTACCAGTTTCAAATGTAACCGACCGTTTACATTAAGCGCGTTATGTTCCCAATATTCGTTGTCACAACTGTCTACTCGCCACACAAGCATCCCGTGACCGGGAAGATACTTATCCCATTTTTCCCATTGCCTGTTTTCCAACATAAAGATAGTGCTGTCCTGTGTTGATTCAATACGCACGGCATCGTCAGATGCAGATAAAGGAGATAAAGACAATCTTTCATTATCGTCCTTACACGTGGCTGTGTAGGGGGTTATAAAACCGGCAGCATGTTTCTCGTATGAGCTATATCCACAAGGGGTATCATTGAAGATGCCATTATAGTTGCCCGACGCCATCACATCCCACGTGCCGGGATCCTCATTCAAGTAACCGCTGACATCATAGTGGTCTTTAAAACCTAATACATGGGAGAATTCATGAACAAACACCCCGATTCCGTCAAGATACATATCTCCGTCATCATGCCACCCGAATATTTCAGAAGAGCAAGCAAATCGTCCGAAGCTTACACCGTCAAGATTCAATTTTTTGCCCGAATCCTCAAAATCACCGGCATGAGGCCATATAAGACGTTCGTCATTCCCTTGGTAAGATGAGGAGTATCCGGCATATAATATATAGAACATATCGACAACTCCATCTCCATCAGAATCGTATCGCGAATAATCGACGTGAGGATCCGCAGCTTCAATTACGTTTTGGCAAAGTTCATATGTTTTTTCTGTTCCGTTAATGAAAAATTGACTCTTATCAATATCTATAGGTCCTATTACATCGAACTCAGGGATAAACCGCCCGTTACTGTTATCACTGAAATAGTCACGTACTGACCCTGTACATTGTATCCTTACGTCAAACAACGGATCATAATAATCTGTGTAATCGGGCTTATTCATCATGTCACTCGTCAGTAGCCACGATTTGTCACCGCGCGAAAATTTTCGATCGTTGAAGTTTACCATTATCACAAGACCTCGATATGGTTCTTGTGTCCCTTGTTTATCTGCCCCGTTTGCAGCCATAGCGCTTTTCTTTGGTCCAAACAGAGGTGTATCATTTTTTGATGAAAGTCGCCTTAATCTTTCGCCTGTATCAGTTATCAAGGGTCGTATGTTCCGTTTTATGGAGTTGAGAAAATGCTTCTCCGACTCAGTACGGTCATTAATGTCACGAGCCTTTATCTGAGTCGCATTTATATGTCCGTCTTTCAACTCCGCATATCTAAATATGCCATCCGCTCCTTTAACCACAGAATATCCGTCTATCGTAGTGGTATAATGCAGAAATTCATCTCCATGCCCGATTATAGTAATAGTCGAGCCATCGGGTTGCACTATTCTTTTAGGAAATGGATATGCCCTGACACCCCACATCTGTAGAGTGGCAAATACCCATAATAAACTTAATATGATATTATGTTTCATATATTGTATGTCTTGTTACGATATGATAGAAGGTAGTAATGTATTCACATACATTACCACCCTCAAAAACTGTCCAATCATTTATCCATCCTAATTCCAAGTATGTTGTACCTCATACCATCTCGCACTATTATTACCTGTCCGTCATCAATGTATTTATATACGTGTGTGCGATCATTTGTATCAGAAACACAATCAACTTCACTTGTACCACCGGCATAGACTATATCAGAACGTGTTTCCTGTCCGTTATGCTTTTGAATGACTTGGATACCTACCTTTTTCCAATCATGATAAAAATACACTGTGTGGTTTACTCCCGATACTTTGAAATCGAAATCTTCATAATAACCGTACGGGACATCGGTCATTGAATCGACCGTCATATCATAGTAATCATCAGGCGAAAATACAAAAGGAGTCGTGCTGTCATCCGGAAATACATTATAATATAATTCATCTGTCATGATATATCCTCCATTCACATCCATACTTGGTATGGCAAATCCGAGGACTCCGAATCCCCAAAAGTCATCCATCGGTTCAAATTTTGTAAACTGTACCGGTGCCGGAGTGGTCGATACCGGTGTGTAATCCTTGATATAGGGATCGGCATAAACACCGGTCAGAAGGAGTGACTCAGGAGAATGCGAAAAACACATAGCTTGCCCTTTCTGACCTGTAAGAACTCCATCATTATAACTTAATACCAATTTATCAATAGCCTTATAGCTCCTGAACCAATCACCAAAACCGGTTTCCTCATCCAGTACCTCGAGATATTTATCATACTCAGCAGGCATAAACCAAACAGCATAGCCACTCTCAGCGTCGATTCCCAAATATTGACTTAAGAATGTTACTGTCCCTTTCTCACGGTCAATGTCTCCTTTAATCCATTGATGGCACTTGACCGACGGATTGGATATATACATCGCGTCACCGACTTCCGAATATTTTAGAAGAGTCGCGTTATCTAATTCAATATCCCTGACATGGAGTAAAGAATAACCAAGGCTTTTATCTATAACTGTAGCATCGTCCGGCAGAACGGTCGGAGTGTCTTGCCGGCATATCTGGATACATCCGTCACCAAAGCCAATCCAACCGCCTGTAGATGTGGTAAATCCGATAAGTTCTTCGGGAAACACCTCTCCGTTCATTTCAGTGGTGTTCATATTCTTCTGCATCAACTTTCCATCCGTGAGCGTAAAGAAAATATCAGTGTCGTAAGTGCCGTCAGCATTTTGTTGCACTTCATACCCAAAACTGGTCGCACTTTTCTGCGAGAATACCACCCTTGTCGCATAAGCGGTGAACGGGCTGTCTTCAGAATTATCAACCCATATAAGCTGAGGCGTATGAGCCACATAAGTAGTTTCATCTACTTTCTCCAGCTTTAGATAGGTATCGGTCAGCGGGGAAATTTTAGCAGCAGAATAACATGCGTCTCTAAGATATATATTTCCGTCTTCACCAATAATATATTCACCAACACCGCCATTTTCAAAATCACGATAGTGCACGCCACCCAGGAAATATGATGTATAGCAGTCACGAATTCCCGTAACCGCTTCACCTTCCGGTGCCTTGTCAATGAGTTCATTGGAGTAAATCGGCAATGCTTTCATGACACCGGCGGCATTCATTACAGGGATTGCCTCTTGCACCGCACCCCATCCTGTTGACACTGCTAACAGCAGCAGACTTGATGAAAATAATTTCTTCATATTCCGTATTATATAATTTTAATGCACAAAATTATCAACAAATCAGTCCTGTTTCGCAAAGTTCACCTTATATAACCTTAATACAAAGGTTAACAGGCGTTAATCGCAACTCACAGGCTCTGAATAATCACTAATTTTGTATTATGAGATTAATCTTTCACCTTTAAACAAAGACATGAAAGTAACGCGTATATTATCGATTGCCATCGCTATTTTATTAATTTGTCTATATCAGTCATATTGGTTGGTAGGTGAATACAATGAACTTAGCGACCGATATTATGAAGACATTCAAGAAGCACTTCGTTCCTCTGATTTCGAAGAGATAGCACACAGGGTCAATGAAATTAGCAAAATGCAATATGAAGGACGCGTAGACGTAAATATGGGATATGATCACAAGGAGAAAAACACAATCGTAAAATCTGAAGTTTCTGATAAAAAAGACTCTTTACAACCGCATGATAATCAAATGATCGTGTCGCCGGAATCTTTCAGCTCTATTCTGAAGAATCCGGAAGACCTGAAAAAGATAGGTCTTAATATGCAGCGTGGCATACATTCTGCAATAGATGGTATCAAGGAGATTGATTTAAACTACCTTGACAAAATTCTGACCGACAAGTTAAACGCGTTGGGATTAAATGGAAATCATCAGCTACTTTATCTACAAAACAAATCAGTCAACAGGGAAATTGACGCTTATAAAACTGATACGCTTGGACTGATAGGGAATCTTGATTTTAAGCCGACGAACATTTTTAGACTCGAAGTTTCATCTGACGCGGAATATGTAATGATAATCCCTAATTGGAGTATTGTGATTTTAAAGAAAATGATTCCTGTAATCGTGTTTTCTGCCTTTACCCTCTTTCTGCTTATACTGACCTTTTGGCATCTTATTCGCACTATGCGCAATCAGAAGCTATTAGAAGAAATCAAGACTGATTTTACAAACAACATTACTCATGAACTTAAAACCCCAATCGCAGTAGCGTATGCAGCCAATGATTCCCTGCTAAATTTCGATTCTGCTCATAACACACCCAGAATGAACCGCTATCTTAATGTATGTCAACAACAATTAAGGCTTCTTGACCGCCTTGTCGAGCAGATTTTATCCTTAAGCATGGATCGTAAACAATCATTAATATTGAATTACGAGGAAATCCCAGTAAGTGAAATGATAAAATCCGTTGTCACCGCTTTCGATATAAAATATGCCCACGATGTGATTTTTAAACTCGATGTGGAAGAAAATCTGATGTTGACTACTGACAGGATGCATCTCTCCAATATAATAAGTAATCTCATAGACAATGCCATAAAATACTCCTACCGGAATCCGGTAGTGTGTATTAAAGCGTGGAGAGACCACAAAGATAAAATTGTAATAGAGATTACCGACAATGGCATAGGCATTACCGGCGAACAACAAAAATTTATCTTTGATAAATTCTATCGTGTGCCACATGGAAATATTCATGACGTTAAAGGTTATGGTCTCGGGCTGTTTTATGTGAAAAGCATGACAGAAAAGCTCGGGGGTACGGTACGTGTAAAAAGCGAATCCGGGAAGGGAAGCAGTTTTATTTTAATCTTTTAATATACACACAAATGAATCCAATAAAAGTATTGTTTGTAGAAGATGACCCGGCTTTAAGGATGGTCGTCTGTGAAACCCTTACAATCGAAGGATTTACAGTGCTGACAGCACAGGATGGTATCTCCGGACTGGAGATATTCTTTAATGAGGATGTCGATGTAATAGTTGCCGACATCATGATGCCTCATCTTGACGGAATAGACATGGTAACAAGAATAAGGCAACGAAACCGCATGATTCCCATACTTTTTCTTACTGCAAAATCCTCGGTTGATAATGTCGTGGAAGGATTCCATGCCGGTGCTGATGATTATCTCCGTAAGCCATTCAGCATGAAGGAGCTTATTGTAAGAATCCAAGCTTTATATGCTCGGTCAAATGCCATGCAGCTTCGATTTGACACATCAGAAATAATCAAAATCGGATCCTTTTCTTTTGACCCGATATCACAATTCCTTGAAATAGACGGACATAAAGATATTCTGTCATCAAAGGAATCCGAGATTCTAAATATACTTGTCGAGAATCTTAACGGTGTGGTTACAGCAAATCATATCATGAAAAGTTTATGGGGAGATGACAGTTATTATATTACAAACAGTCTTCAGGTGTTTATCACACGCTTGCGTCAACGTCTAAAAAAAGACCCGACTGTAAGAATAGTCAATGCCAGAGGAATTGGCTACAAATTAGTTGTGGATATGCCAAAATTATAGTGGATATCCTTAATTGTAGCAATTTGCACTTTTATGATTTCTTTCATCAAGTTTTTTTATATAAAAAGTACTCACAGTCATTTCAAAATCTTGACACACCGGTCACTGCCGACAGAGTCAGTCACCACGATTTCATTGTCACCTTGGCGCAAAGGTATATCTCGCCATATCATAGTGTTTACCTCATCAGGGATGGCGCTCCCATACGAGCGACCGTTTACCTTAAGCTCGGCGGCTCCGCGATTACCGAAAACCGTCACTTCTATGACCGGCGACTTGACCGCGATGTTTCTGCGCCCGGCGATATATAACACCGGCGATTGCTTGTTCCAGTTGGCTTTATAAAAATAATAGGCATCTTTTTTTGTGGCGCGATCGTAGGTGACAAGCCCCTTGTCATTTCGTCCGAACGTGTCCCCTTCCTTTCTCCCCGCCGAGGAAAAATCGGCAAGACACCATATAAAGTTACACCACAGATATTCCCTTGCCTTCAATATTTTCCAGTTTTCGATATGATAATAGGTCTGCCAGTTTTCCGGATGCCATTGCCCCCAGGGTTCAGGATGGATAAGGGAATCAGACTGCTGAAACACACTTGCACCGGCACCATACTCGCTTATACCCATCGCCCTCTCCGGATGTGCCTTATGCTCGGCATCTATCCATGATGCCATGTCGGCGGGATTGTCACCGTACCATCCGAAATACTTGTTGAAAGCGATATAATCGGGATAACCGTTAAATTCTTCATTCTGATTGCTCGCTCCCACTGTCGGACGCGTCGGGTCAAGCTCCTTCGCAAGAGAATCAAGCTCGGCGACCATATCACCGACAGGCTCCATCCATCCCGAATTGACCTCATTGAATAATCCCCACGTCAATATCGAGGGATGATTGTAATTCTGATAAATCAGCTCTTTCAGCTGCTCCCTGAGATTTTCGGCATATTCCGGATTAGAGATAAACACATTTACAAACGGAATCTCGGTCCAGGCAACAAGCCCGTGCCGGTCCATGCGGCTATACATTTTTTCGGAATGTGGATAATGTGCCAGACGCAAGGCATTGCATCCCATGTCAAGAGCCAAGGCTATGTCCTCGTCAAAATCAGAGTCACGATATGCCGACGCTCTTTCCGCCCTGTCCTGATGCAGGTTGGCACCGTTAAGACGATAGGGACGACCGTTCAGGAAAAATCCATAATCGGGATCGGCATGATAAAAGCGCAACCCTACATCAACGCTCCTGTCATCGACCTTGACACCATCTTCGAGCAGGATGACCTCGCCTTTATACATAAATGGATCGTCTATTCCGTCCCATAGATGCGGGTCACGTAATGTCAATGAAAGCCGCGCCACGCCGTCGCTGCCCACTTCGCTCTTTCCATGAGCCACGATGCTGTCACGGTCAAGCAAATTCACAACGATCTCGCATTTACCGGTTTTCGTATCGTAAGAAGACGCCATTGCCGTCACATCAATCTCCGCTTTTTCCTTTGTGACTTTCTTTTGGGCGAAAAAGACACCGGACGACCCGTAGAAATCAGGACTTATACAGGTTTCACCGGCGACGAGGAGTTCGACACCCCGGTTAAGACCGCCAAATATATTGAAATCACCGCTTATCGGCGCCGTATCCGATACCTGTGAATTATTTACCCTGATATCTATCTTGTGGCTTTTTCCGCCGGTGACGTATGGAGTCAGCTCTATGACAAAAGCCGTATAACCGCCGCGATGTTGCCCTATCCATTTATTGTCGACATAGACATCAGCGACACTCTGGGCTGCGTTAACCCGCAGAAAATACCGCTGAGGCGACCTGGAAAGCGGGATATCGAGCATACGCGAGTATGTGGCGGTTCCCCTATGATAGTCGCCACCAAACATCGCGTCGGTAACATTCCACGTATGGGGAAGGTCAACGGCATCCCCCTCATTCATGGTGCGCAATTCGACCCCCTTCTTAAAACGCCACCCGCGATTAAGGTCAACCACTTCCATAGCAAAACCACCGACAACAGCCAGCAACGCAATCAATGCCACCAGATATCTTTTCATAACACCATGTTTCATTAGTCAATCTACAAATATAATAAATATATCGCCATTATCAATAAGCGACAAGGCGGATGGTCCTCACGGACTGTCCGCCTCGTTTTATAAAACAATAGCTTTAAGAATAAAATAGACTACTCGTTTAATAACTGTCAGTAATTATTGAGTAAGCTTCTTTTATCGTTTATTCGTATAATTATCCGGATGCAAAGTTACTTCACATACACAAGTCTCACCATACCTAAAATCAGGTAATCTGCACGGTTTTTACGCCGGCAAATAATCAAAAGTGATTACTTTACGCGCACTATCTTAAATTCAGTGCCCGTATATGTGAAGTCAATCACTCCCATCGCATACAGCTTCACTATGATATTTTCTGCCGTCACACGGCTGATGTGGGCACCCGTCATATAGTCTTCCACCGTGGTCATGCCCCATTCGTCAAGATAATCAAGGAGCGCCGACTCGGAGTTGGAAAGTGAAAACATGAATCCCTCTTCCGCTTCGGCTACATGACGCCACGCCTTGACCATCACGGGATGTGCCACGATATTCTCGTCTTTCACCCGATAGTAGGCGCGCCACGTGCCGTCGGATTCCTTGGAATATACCGGGCGACTGACGGCTTTCACGATATCGGCACGGAGCACTACCGCGCCATTGTCGACCTTGAATGCCGTTATCTTCACTTCCTGAGGCGGGTGGCAATACATCTGTGCCGCCTGCTCTATGACATAGATATCCTCCTCATTGCGCACACCGGCGATGTTGCCGTTGTCTTTCACTCCGACAAGCAGCCTGCCTCCGTCATTGTTGGCAAACGCCGATATCGAATGGGCGATCTTGGCTGCATCGGTGATGGCAAACTTGAAGTCCTGATGCTCATGCTCGCCCTCCGTGATAAGTGAATGGATGTAATATTTCCCTTTTATGGGCTGTATATCCTTCATCGCTCATCATGGATTATTCGGGATAGACCAGCTGCGACGGAGTGATGCAGTCAAGCACCTCATCAAGATAGCGCTGCGCTGCCCTACGTGCACCCGGGGCATCCATGTAGCTGTAATTGCCGCAGTCGCGCGGTGTGGCTCCGGGTATCTCGCCCTCGTAACCGGCGATAAAACGGAATGTCTCTTTCATCAGCTCCACGATGTCGCTGCTTTCATAGTCGCCGCTCAAGAGCAGATAATTGCCGGTCTTGCATCCCATCGGACCCCAATAAACCACCTTGTCACGCCATGCCGGGTGATTGCGAAGAAATGTAGCGGCAAGATGCTCTATCGTGTGGAGCACTTCGCCCGGGAGCGCCTCCTGACGGTTAGGCTCAGTCATGCGTATGTCAAAAGTGGTTATCACGTCGCCCTTTGGCGTAGTGTCCTTGCGCGATACATATATGCCACGCTGCAGCGTGAGATGATTCACAGTAAAACTTGCAATCTTCTCCATTTCCTTAAAGTGTTTCAAGTAGTGATACAAGCAGGTCGAATGTGTGACGCGGCGCATCATCCCAGAACGATGCATACTGAGCGGAATTGTCGGCTTCCCCGGGGGTGTCGCTGATCACGCGTATGCTTACAAACGGCACCCCTTTCAGATAACATGCCTGAGCTATCGCCGCCGACTCCATGTCGACAGCCATCACCTCGGGATATATATCCTTTATCGCGGCGAGACTTTCAACACTGTCGACAAACTGGTCGCCACTCGCAATCAATCCGCGCTTCACGCCCTCGCGGTCAAACACCTTTGAACCGACGACCTCTACCGGAGCCTCAAAATATTGAGGCATTCCCTGCACACATCCGCGCGGGGCACCACATGGGCCGCACCACACGTCATGATATGCGACACGGTCGCCCACAACCACGTCAAGTATCTTCGCGCCGTAGCCCGTACCTCCCGCCACGCCAGAGTTTATCACCAGGTCGGGACGGGCGGCATCGATAAGTGTCATCGCCCCGATAGCGGCATTGACCTTCCCTATGCCACATTGCATTATTGTCAGTGAATTATCGCCCATTTGTCCCTCATAGAGGGTTATATCGTTGACTGTGCGTGATTTATAGTCTTTAACAAGCGGCAGAAGCAAGTCAAGTTCCTTCTGCATCGCCACTATTATACCTATTTTCATGATTTCCGAGTTGTAATTGAGAGTGCTAAATTACGAATTTTTTAGATGGTACACAATCGGAAAAAGCGTACCTTTGCAATACAATAGTTCAACTTTCGCAAGCGAAAGCTGACGGTTAAGAGTTTAAACGCTTGCCTTGCAAGCAGGTTAAAGGTTAAGACACGGGCAGACCTTGATAATTTCAACGGTAACACCCACCCTAAACCCTAAACTATAAACCCTAAACCTTTTAAACCATAAATGAGCTTGCGAAACTTAAATTATAATGGCGTATGAATTTAGAAATTGAGGAGGTGGTTAGTAACATAGCCCCCGGTCTTCAAGTGATAATGATAGAGGCGGATGTGACCAACTCCCCCACCACCCCCCAACTCAAGGAGGAACTTGAATCGCTTGCTGCAAAAATCGCGGCGACCTATGAGTTGCCCGACATCAACAAGCGTCCCGGTATAGCGGCTACAAGAGCCGCCTACAAGGCTCTTGGAAAAGAGCCCAACCGTTACCGCCCTTCCTGCGAGGCGATGTGCCGCCGTATAGTCAAGGGCATGGGGCTTTATTACATCAATAATCTGGTCGACCTTATCAATGTGCTGTCAATCGCGTCGGGCTACTCCATCGGCGGGTTTGACGCCGATAAAATCGAGGGTGACACCCTCCGTCTCGGAGCGGGGCGCGAAGGAGAGCCGTTTGAAGGCATAGGAAGAGGTGTGCTCAACATCCATTGCCTTCCGGTGTATCGCGATGATGCAGGCGGTATCGGCACCCCTACAAGCGACAACGAGCGCACAAAACTTGACCTCGACACCACACGCCTCTTGATGTGTATCAACATCTACGGAGAAGAAATGTCGCCTGCCGACACTGAAGCTCTCGCCATCGACCTACTCAAGCGCCATGCCGCAGCACGTAATATCAAGGTTACGCGCCACCACGTAAATTGACATATTTATTCTTGAAACATCTAAAAAACATATATTTTGAAATGAGACATCTGCTTACAATAATCGCCCTCTTCCTCACCTCAATTTCCGTAAGTGCCGCCACGGCGCAGTTCAAGCGCATCTGGATAGAAACCAATGTTGACAAAGATGGAGAGAAAGGATTGATGATACACTCCGATTTCGACCTCAACGGGGCAAAAGATAAGGTTGTGCAATGCCAGGCTATATTTTATGCCGCTCCCGGCGGTCGTGCATTGCGTGACATCAACGATAATTACCGTCTGTCACCATCGCTAAACTATGTGTCATCATCCTCTTATATGAAAGCGAAGACCAATGCGATGGATATCAACGACATGGAGGTATTTATCCCCGCCGATGAACTGCATCTGAAAAACAAGCGCAAATATCGCATATATGTAAAGGTATCGATATATACCGATCCGGGAAAGACCGGTGAGTTCCTTGCCGAAAGCGACTACATCCCTTTTATCATCGACATGAACAATCTTCAGGCTTCAGGCGAACGCTTTGACTACGACCCGTCAAAACCTGTTGTCGTGCCGCAGCTCCCCAAGGTTAAAGCCGAAGAGCAACCCGCAGTAAAAGAGCCACAGCCCGCTAACGAGGAAGAACCGAAGCGCGACAAGAAAGGCCGCGTCAAGCCTAAAAAAGGCAAAGTGTTCATCTCATAACACAAGCTCGGCGAAGAGGCGGTCGAAGGTCTCGTCGAGATTGACAGTCTTGCCCGGATGAGGGCGTGATGTCTGCACACACGCGCTTCTCACCGCCGTGAGCCACCGGAAACGCTCCTCGACGGGATACGTCGCTATCGGACCGGCATCAGGGCTTCCCGCCGCCACGGCGAGTATGCCGTCAAGCTGACGCTTTATCTCGGCATGACAAAGCGCGTTGTCAAACGCTCCTATCCGGCGCTCGTCAATATTGACGGCGGCGCGTATCCAGCGGCTTCGCTTGCACATCATCACAAGCCCCACATTGATAAACTCCTCGCGCTCTACCCTCGGCAGATAGCGCAGCACGGCATACTCATATAAGTGACTTCCTTGCATTGACCGCTTCTTTTACAAATATATCAGAGTGTTTCAATCTCGTGGTCAGAAACCGGCGATACACATCGCGCAGCTGCTCCGGGGTCTCGTCGACACCATCCCATTCGAGCCATTCATCCGGAATTAGTCCCACAATCTTTTCAAGAGTGCGCGGAGTGATTTTCTGGCGCAGCAGCTTGTCGGCATCCTCAATTCGCGAAGCCTTGCGGAGCAGCGCGTGATCCTTTATATAGCTGAACGGCGACATCGCCGCTTTCTCCCAGTCACGCCACGAATGATGGAAATACAATGCCGCGCCATGGTCTATGAGCCATGTCTCACCGTGCCACACAAGCATATTGGTATTCTTCACCGTACGGTCGACATTGGTAACAAACGCATCGAGCCACACTATCTGCGAGGCGAGCATCTCATCCACAGGATTGACGTATGGGTCAACCGTCAACGCCCCCGACAGAAAGTGAAGTCCCAGGTTAAGCCCCCGGCTTCCCTTCAGAAGGTCCTGTATCTCCTCATCGCCTTCAGTCCTGCCGAAATCCTCATCGATGTCAAGCAGCACGAGCTCCGGCACCTTCATGCCGAGCGCGCGGGCAATCTCGCCTCCTATAAGCTCGGCTATCAGAGCTTTCTTCCCATGACCCGCACCACGGAATTTAACCACATACTTAAATCCGTCGTCAGCCTCGGCAAGCGCGGGCAACGAGCCCCCTTCGCGCAACGGCGTGATATAGCGCGTCACCTCTTGTCGTCGTAGTTCCATAATAAATTCATCTTTTGCAAATATAACAAACTTTTCCCTAAAAATCCCTCCACGACCTCCTTATCGTTTTGGAGATTACCACCGGTATATCTCCGGTGCTTCTCGCGGAAATTTTGATGAGGCACTGCGGGCAACACCACCCTCGTATCACGGGCTGCCTTCCAGCAGCCCCTACAGCTTCGCGATACATACTGATTCATAAGCCGTTGTAGGAGCGAGTGGAAGCTCGCCCGCCATCCCGCCACAACATCGCGGGCTGCCTTCCAGCAGCCCCTACAGCTACGCGCCGACAACTGAAAACTGAAAACTGACGACAACTCTTTTCCCTACGGGAAAAATCCAATTTTAGCCGGGCGATTGAGCGCAGCGATACCCCCGGACTACGGAATCTCTCCATATCGTTTCCCAACAGGGAATCATCAACCGTGCGCCAAGATGATTCCTACGGAAACATCTGATTTTGCATCTATTTCCGGGGGTTTCGCTTCGCTCAACGCCCCGGCTAAACAAAGATGATGCCCTACGGGCAACAATTCCTCTTCCAATCATTTCACACAAAGAGAATTCCCAAAATTTCCTGCAAAAAGCTTGCAATCCGGCATCGCAATCGCTATATTTGTAAATAACCTCAAATCGCAAATTCAATATGAAAAATATATTCCGCAGATTCTACCTGCAAGTGCAAAATTAGGCAATAAATTTGAAGAACTCGG
>QAMW01000031.1 GCA_003150235.1 Bacteroidales bacterium | reverse complement strand
TAGAATATTCCTATATAACACTTTCAAAAGCGGTTAAGTTGCCCTATCCGTTGTCAGTCTGACGATTTATGAGGCTACGCAGTTCCTTCTCAAACGAGTCACAGCCAAGCGGCATCTTATGAGGGAGGAATTCCACTTTTATCGGCAGATAGAATGTCGACGCCTTAAGCTCATGAGGATAATACGGGCTGTTGGCTATGCGCACGGCATCTTTTTCTGTCGTGACAATATATTTGTTTCTGCCGTTCATCTGTCCGTAAGCTTTTCTGATATCCTCAAAATCCCTTCGCGAGAAATTATGATGGTCGGGATAACGCTTCACGGCGACCTTTGCGCCGAAATTACGCAAATATCTTACCAACGGTTTAGGATTGGCGATGCCTGACACAATAAGAATCGAGTCATCTTCGCCCAGCATGGCAAGGTCAGGCATATATCTCACATCATCGGGGAACACGCTTACCAGTCCGCCATACACATAATTGGAGAAATACACCTTCTGATAGGCAAAAAGACCGAGATGCTCATAAATGAGCCGCACATCCAGCGAACGTATTTCCCTTGGACATTTTGTCACCACAACAATATCGCTCCGCAGCAATGCGCTCTGAGGTTCGCGGAGACGCCCTAAGGGCATAAGGTCGTCGTTATATACCGGGCGGCTCCATTCTGTCAGCACTATGGCAGCCTTAGGCGCAACATAGCGGTGTTGAAACGCATCGTCAAGCAAAATGAGGTCAATCATAGGGTCAATTCGCAACAGTTCATCGATACCCTTGCATCGACTCTCGCACACGGCGACCCTCACCTCATTGCCATATTTCTGAAATATCTGATACGGCTCATCGCCGATATCCCAGGGCGACGACCGCCTGTTGGCAAGCACGAAGCCTTTTGTATGGCGCTTATATCCACGGCTTAATACACCGATATGATACCCGTTTTTCAACATTTCTATCACATATTCGGTATGAGGTGTCTTCCCTGTGCCGCCCACAGCGATATTACCGATGACAACCACCGGCACATCAAACTTTCGTTGTTTCAGCAACCCCCAGTCAAAGAAGCGATTGCGCACCTTCACCACCGCCCCGTATATCCATGACATAGGGCGCAACAGTGCTGTGTCTACAAATTTATTGTGGCGCATCGCTTTAACTGATTATAGACGGTTATTCAATCACAACTTCCTCCATGCGGCACTGCACATGTTCCATACGCTGCATCTTGCGCATCATCATATAATAAGGATATGCCTCTCCAAGTTCCGACTTGAGAATGCGCTCCTTCACGCTGCCCGACGACAACAACATTTCTTCCCACCACTCGCCTCTGGGCTCGGGATATTCAGTCACCTTATAATCATCGTATCCACACTCCTCGGCAAGATCGGCGATACAGCAGTCAAGGTCGCCAAGCTGATCCACAAGGCCTATACGGAGTGCAGTAGCGCCATCCCATACACGACCCTCGGCGATAGCCTTGATTGAGTCGACAGGCATGTCACGACCGGCGGCACAACGCCCTACAAATGTCTCGTAACCGCGATCAATCATAGCCTGCATGGATGCCCGCTGGAACGGAGTCATGGGGTCGACAATACCTATATTAGCCTCCGGATTAGTTGCTATAGTAGCGACATTAACCCCAAGCTTCTCGTTAAGCAGCCCCTTTATACTCGGAATAAGACCGAATATACCTATCGAGCCGGTTATAGTGACAGGCTGGCAATATATACGGTCGGCACCGCATGAGATATAATAGCCTCCGGAAGCAGCTACATCGCCCATCGATACATAAAACTTCTTACCTGTTGACTTGAACTGCTCAAGCGCCTCCCATATCTGTTCGGAGGCAAAAGCACTTCCGCCACCTGAATTGACACGCAACACAAGTGCATCCACATCATCATCCTCGGCGAGGTCAAGAATAAGAGGAGCCATTTTGTCGCCGACGATACCTTCATCACCGGTATCGACGATATCACCGACAGCGTAAAGCACAGCTATATTGTTTGACGACTTCTTTTCCTTTATTGTCTGAGCGTATCTTGCCACCGACACCAGTTCGAGATCGTCATCCTTATCGGTCTTTCCCGTCTGTTCTTTCATCCATTCCTCCGCCTCGTGACGATACAGAAGAGATGTCACCACGCCGTCAACGAGCAAGCGCTCCTGGCTGCGGGTCATTATTATGCTGTCGGCCCATTGGTTGACAGTTTCCGGAGCAACGCCAAGCGACTCCGCCATGCCATCGCAGAAATATTTCCATATCGGAGTGACATAAGCCTTAATCTGTTCGCGGTTAGCCTCGCTCGGCTCTGTCAATATATATGGTTCTACAGCACTTTTGTACGTACCGACCTTTATAACCTGCATCTCAACACCGAGCTTGTCGAGCAAGCCCTTGAAGAAGGGCAACGTGCCTCCCAGTCCGTGTATATCCACCAGACCCTGCGGATTGAGCCATATCGAGTCAGCTACAGAAGCAATAATATAATTGGACTGAGTATATGCATCAGCGTATGCAACCACCCACTTCCCCGATTCCTTGAAACGCTGAAGCGCCTCGCGTATATACGCCGTAGTGGCAGCTCCGCTACCACCCCCCTGGCAATCAAGATATATGCCCTCGATCTTCGGGTCGGTTGCAGCATGGTCGATAGACCTTATCAAGTCATTGAGAGCAATCGCGTTGTCGCTCATACCCTGAAGCTCATCAAACAGGCTCCTGCCCTGGACACGTTCTTCGACCGGACCGTCAAGAGCTACGTGCAGTATCGAATGGGATGATATCTTCGGTGTAGGTGTCGCCATGCCGGCAAACAGCATCATGACCGACATCAGGAACATGCCGATTGTTGCAATCACGGAGGTGACAATTATACCGACTATAGTAGCTAAAACATAAGTAAAAAACTGCTTCATTGTTGTTCTATGTTAAATATCTATTTCACATTGCATGATGCCTCAGGATGATTCTTTGGCACAATACAAAGTTACACCTTTGACATCATAACTGCAAATAATTATTAAAAACTTTGTTGCAGCATATAGCGTATCACGTGGCTACACTCTCATTTCCCGACAATATGTCGGTGATATCATCAAAATTTCCACCATCATTTGCATAATCGCTGCAAGCTGACTAACTTTGTGAATTATAACTTATCCTATTCATGAATAGACATCTTACATCACTTATTGCCCTCGGGTTATGCAGCCTTGTCGCAGGCGCGTCACAGCTCACCCCCGAGGAAGCGCTCGGTCGTCTTGATAGTGCCGGCGGAATTGTGCATAAAATTGCAGCTACAGGGAAGCCGCAACTCGCCTACACGGCATCGACAGGCAACGTGAATCAGTTTTACGTGTTCAACAATCCGAACCGGCAGGGATTCACCATCGTCGCCGCCGATGATTGCGTGACGCCGTTATTGGGATTTTCCGAAGAATCCACGTTTGACTACGACTCCATGCCTGACAATGTGAAAGCGTGGCTTGAAAGCTACCAAAATCAGATTGAATGGGCTATAGCCAACGGCATTGACGCCACTCCGGTAAAGTCTGCGGTAAAACGGGACAATATCACACCGTTGATTCAGACACGCTGGGACCAGGGATCACCTTACAATGACCTTTGCCCGGTCTACAATGAGAGCGAGCACACCAGGTGTGCCACAGGTTGTGTCGCCACGGCAATGGCACAGATAATGAAATTTCACGAATGGCCTGTAAAAGGAAAAGGGTCCAACAGTTACCGCTGCTATAACTACACATATGGAATAGATTTCGGTACATTGTCGATGAATTTCGGAGACACCACATTTGACTGGGCAAACATGACCGACCGATACAACAGCTCATCCACCCAGGAGCAGAAGGATGCGGTAGCTACACTGATGTATGCCTGCGGCATATCCGTGAACATGGGTTACGGTCCGTCAAGCGGCGCGCAGTCTACCGAACCGGCATGGGCGTTTGTCAACAATTTTGACTACGACAAAGGCACGACTTATTACTTGCGTGACTATTTCAGCGGCTCGGAGTGGGAAGAGATGATGTATAACGAACTTGCGGCACGTCGCCCTATCATGTATGACGGCGTAACCGACAATCGTGAAGGTCACGAATTTGTATGCGACGGATACCGTGACGGATATTTCCATATCAACTGGGGCTGGGGAGGCATGAGCGACGGATATTTCCTGCTCTCTGCACTTGACCCGGGGGTACAAGGTACAGGTGGAGCAACTTCCGGCTTCAATTTCCAGCAGGGCGCGACAATAGGTATCCAAAGACCGGTCAACGGATCAAAGGATGGAGCCATGCTTGCAGCTACACGCGCATTTTACACCGATAAAGAGACTTATCGCCGCAACGAGACTTTCCAGATTCGTAACCGCGAGTATGTATATTTACCGGCTAAAGGACAAATAAATGTAAGATTAGGTCTTAAACTTACCGACAGCGAAGGAAAGGAACGATACATATACAGCTCCGACGGTGCGGTAACTCTTACAGGAATGTCGACGGTGGTAACTGCCTATCCTATGTATGGCGGCAATTTCCCGCAGAGCGGCAATTATATCGCTACTCCTGCGTTTTATAACACTGAGACTGAAGAATGGCATGACATTCTCATACCTATAAATTACAGCCGGGGATTCAACCTCGTGATTGAAGGCGATAATCTCACATTCACCCCGCTGGTCTATGCTCCGGAATTGAAAATAAGCAACGTACAGGTACTCACACCTCTTTACAATAAAGTCAATTTCCACATCACTGCAACGGCAACAGTCGACAACCAGGAGTTTTACGGTTCCGTATTGGTGGCACTCTTCAAGAAAGGGTCTACGGGAATCGCAAACAGAAGTTCCAAAATGCAAATCGATGTAGAGCCGGGGCAGCCGCTTGAAATCGACATGATAAGCCAGTTTACGCGCACAGCTACAGCAGGTGAATATGAACTGGTGTTTATCGATGAGAACAACAATCGGCTGAGCGATCCCGTGACAGTGAATTTCCTCGGCACATTGCAAGGCACGACCACACTTGAAGTAGTGAAATTTTCACCCGAATCCAACTCGATGCCGCAGAACCACATCAAGCTTAACGGAACTATAAAATGCACCTCCGGACAGCTTGCCGAGCCTCTGTCGATATATCTTTTCTCTCCCGACAGTAACTACTCTGTCGCATTATGGCAGACCGAACCGATATGGCTGTCGGAAGGCGAGTCGGCCGACTTCTCCGTAGAAGGTGAGTATCTTGACGGACCGGTCGGCGTGCTCAAAACCTATACTGCCGTAATAGCATTCAACAACGAACAGCTTACGCCATACGCACGCTTCCGCCTTAAGAAAGCGACAAGCGGAATAGAAGACGTAACTGAAGGGCTGACAGCTGTCACCCCCAATCCCGCCGACAGCTACATCACCGTGACAGCCCCGTCAATCAATACGGTCGACATTTACTCGATTACCGGTCTGCACGTGCTAAGTGTCGACGGAAATGATACCGATTCTCTTGGTATTGATGTCTCAGGTCTCGCATCGGGCAATTATATCATTACGGTGAAAGGCAACGATGAAATCACAACCCTTCGATTCATAAAGAAATGAAAACGATGATAATAATGGCAATGATTACATTGTCATGCCTGACGATTGCCGGATGTGCCACATCAAAAAAGACCGTCGATGCAAATACTTCCGCATCGGCGCGTACGGAGACCGGCGTAATGCCGATTCCCGGCAAGACACTTGGTGGTCAGGAAGCCGCAGTGCGACCGATGGCAATCGTCTACAAAACCAACGGTAACTTTAACGACAATGTACCGATTACCTTGAGCGCCAACCGAAAGGAAATAATATCCTTCCCGGCACCGAGTGACATCTCAGTCTCGTCTGCACCCATCCAACTTGCAGAAGGATATCTGCTTGACCGGAGAGGTATCGGTGAAAATACGGCTTTCACACAATATACTTATGAATCTTACTCGGCATTGAAGCAGGCTCCGTCATTGAAACTGCTAAATGAGTCAATCATACGCGGTGCCGAAGTCGTGGAAATCGTAAGACTCCCCATGACCCTCACCGAAGCTATAAACGACACCACGCGATGCAATACAATCATTCGCAACGGATTTCCCGATTGCGACGTGGTGCTTCACCGTCATGCCATCCAACTTACCCCTCAATGATACTGTTTCCTAACGCAAAAATAAATCTTGGTCTTAATGTCGTGAGACGCCGTCCCGACGGTTATCACGACATTGAGACTCTCTTTTACCCGGTGCCCTGGCGTGATGTGCTGGAGATTGTACCGGCAAAAGGGGAGACCACGACACTTACAGTTACCGGAAGAGAAGTGGACTGCCCGCCCGAAAAGAATCTCGTGATGAAGGCATACAATGCTCTAAATGCACTATCGCCTCTTCCCCCTGTGGATATCTATCTTCAGAAAATAATCCCTGATGGAGCGGGACTCGGTGGCGGGAGTGCCGACGCATCATTCACGCTACGTGGTTTGAACCGCATGTTCAGTCTGGGTTATAACGATGAAGAACTTGCCGCAGTTGCCACCACTATCGGTGCCGACTGCCCGTTTTTCATCTATAATATCCCGATGATTGCCACAGGCATTGGGAATGTGTTCACCCCGCTTGACCTTAATCTCTCATCAATGACCGTTGCCATCGTGAAACCCCCGGTATCGGTCTCTACAAAAGAGGCATATTCGGGCATAACTCCGGCGCAGCCTGCAATCGATCTGCGGTCGACGTTTCTCGACCCGGTGGAATGCTGGCATGATGCACTGAAAAATGATTTTGAAGAATCTATTTTTCCCCTCCATCCTCAGATTGCGGAAGTCAAGGACAAGCTCTACAAACTTGGTGCCGATTATGCGGCAATGAGTGGTTCCGGAGCCTCGGTGTTCGGTCTGTTCACCGATGGGGGTGACATATTGGCAGACACCATCCGGAAGACATTTCCGGGATGTGACACATTAGTGTCACCGCTTACTTTATAATGCAATAAGTGAACGATATATCCCAAGGGTTGTTATTATTATTGAAATAATGAGGCTGAAAGATGAATTTTGGCAGCATTTTTGCTTCTATTGAAATGACAAAATAATTATAACCTGATATGAGCAACAAGCATAATCACAAAAACAGAGTCGACAATGAGCCTAAGGCGGTCGACAATGACGATATAGAGATTAACGACGTGGCTGACGAGGAAAGTGTTGATGTCGAAGCGGCAAAGGAAATGGCACAGGAAGAGCTTGACGAGGTTGAAAAGCTCCGCAAGGAACTTGACGACACGAAAGCCCAGCTTGAGAAGGAGAAGAAAGAGTATCTTTTCCTGATGGCTGAATTTGATAATTTCCGTAAACGTACACTCAAGGAAAAGAGCGAACTCATAAAGAATGGCGGCGAAAGCGCCATGAAAGGACTTCTGCCTATCATAGATGATTTTGAGCGTTCGATACAAGCCATCAATGAAAGTTCCGACGCATCTTCCATAAAGGAAGGGGTTGAGCTTATCTACAACAAGTTTGTAAAATATCTGGAACAGAACGGTGTCACAGCAATTCCTACCGAAAAAGGCACGGATTTCGACACAGAACTTCACGAAGCGGTGACATTGTTCCCCGCCGGCGATGATTCCCTCAAAGGCAAGATTATCGACACCGTGCAGAAGGGCTACAAGCTTCATGACAAAGTGATTCGCCACGCAAAAGTGGTTGTTGGTCAGTAAACCGTTAATATCCCAAAGACTTAACCGATGGATAATAAAAGAGATTACTACGAAGTGTTGGGTGTTGCCAAGACGGCTACCGCCGATGAGCTTAAAAAAGCTTATCGTAAGCTCGCCTTGAAATATCACCCCGATAAAAATCCGGGCGACAAGGCGGCTGAAGAAAAATTCAAAGAGGCGGCTGAAGCATACGATGTTCTTAGCGACCCCGATAAACGAGCAAAATACGACCAGTGGGGTCACAACATGGGACCATCCGGATTCGGTGGCGGAGGAGGCGGCGGCTTCCACGCGAGCGGGATGTCTATGGAAGATATTTTCTCACAATTCGGCGATATATTCGGCGGCGGCAGCTTCGGCGGTTTTGGCGGTTTCGGCTCGGCTGCTGGCGGCTCTGCTCGACGTCGCCGTCAGCCCAAGGGAAGTGATCTCCGCATAAAGGTAAAACTTACCTTGAAAGAAATTTCCGAGGGTGTGACGAAAAAACTCAAAATCCCGCGCTTTGTCCAGTGCCAGCATTGCGCAGGGACAGGAGCAAAGAACGGCACAGCGTTCCATACGTGTAACCGTTGTCACGGTTCGGGCGTTGTGGAGCATGTGCAGCAGACATTCCTCGGAGCAATGTCGTCAACCGCGACATGTCCCGAATGTAACGGCGAGGGAAAAACCATTACAGAAAAATGTACTTACTGTAACGGCGAGGGCATCGTGCGTCAGGAAGAAGTGGTTGAGTTCACTATTCCGGCAGGAGTAAGCGACGGTATGGTGCTTACTCTTAAAGGCAAAGGCAACGCCGCCCGTCACGGCGGTGTGAACGGCGACCTTCTTATCGTGGTGGAAGAATTGCCCGACCAGGAACTTATCCGTGACGGAAACGACTTGATATATAACCTAATGCTTGACATCCCTACGGCAGCGTTAGGTGGCTCGGTAGAAATCCCGACTGTAAACGGCAAGGCACGTGTCAAGATTCCGGCAGGAACACAGCCCGGCAAAGTGCTGCGACTCCGTGGCAAGGGTCTGCCATCGACCGAAGGTTACGGTACCGGCGATGAGCTTGTAAATATCATGGTATATATTCCCGAAAACCTGAGTGACAAAGAGAAAGAGGCTATAGAATCGCTTCGCGGGTCAACAAACACCCAGCCGACTGAATCGGTCAAGAAACGCATATTCAGCCGTCTGCGCCACATATTTGAATAATCATTTCTGACAAAAGATAAAGGGTTGTGTCAAAAAATATATCGGCACAACCCTTTTTTCATGCCATGACATATCTATACATGTAAAACTACCGTTAGAATAACTATGATGACAAATGCAATCAAAGTAATCAGCTATTTCTTAATTACAATATCATTTCTTTCCTGCACGGATGAAGTGGAAGCGACAGTGCCACCATGCTCAGCACCGGCAACCATCTCCGGTACGCTGCCTGTATTGTATATTGATACTGAAAATCATAAGCCGATTGTCTCCAAGGAAGAGTATCTCAATGCATTTTACCGGATTGACCCGATGGGGATAGAAGGCATAGAGGCTCTCGGTAGCGAAACGGAGCCGCTGCCGATGCAGATACGCGGCAGGGGACACTCATCATGGAAAGGGAAAAAGAAGCCTTACAAAATCAAACTTGACAAAAAGACCGCTATATTGGGGATGCCCAAAAATAAACACTGGGCGCTCCTTAAACCCGATGAAGGAAATGTTGCAGGCTATCAACTGAGCCGACTGCTGAATCTGGGCTGGGCTCCGAGTCTGCAACCGATAGAAGTAGTGCTGAACAATGACTACATCGGACTATATTTTCTCACAGAAACCATCCGTATTGATGAAAACCGCGTTAATATCTATGAACAGAAAGACCAGGAAACCGACCCGGATCTCATCAAAGGCGGCTGGCTTGTTGAAGTAGACAACTATCACGATGAATGTCAAATCACAATTCCCGAGAACAGCCAATGGAACCTTACACTGCGTTACCATTCTCCGGAACTACTCTCTGACGCCCAGATGCAGTGGCTCACTGATGAATTTAAGGCAATAAACACATCGATATATTCCAGCGACAAAACGTCAACCGACTGGGAAAGATTCATTGATGTGGAAAGCATGGCACGTTTCTTCATACTTCAGGAAATCATGGACAATCCCGATGGATTCCACGGGAGTTTTTATCTCCATAAAGATTTAGCGGACAATGCCAAATGGGTCGCCGGACCCGTGTGGGATTTATCATGCTATCATCGGGACAAGACCGACTACACATTCCGCATGAAAGTGCATTATGGCTTTACGCCCCACTGGATTGGCGAACTACTCCGGTACGATAGCTTCTGCACGGCGGTAAAAATGATATGGGAAGAGGTGTACCCCGATAGAATCGCGCAGATATATGAGCATATCGATGATGTAATGCTACCGCTTGCTGAAGCATGGGAACATAATTGCGCCCGATGGGACGATGACCCTTCACTGTCGGCACCATTCAGGGCAGAGCGTATTAAAAAATCGCTCCACGGCAATATAGAGTGGTTCAACAACCACCTTCCTGTAGCACCCATGGCATCCGTGCCATCCTTTGCGACGGCATACAACAATACCACTATACGTGCCTTCAATCTACAAGGCATCCTAATCGGGGAGTTCAAGAATGAAGCCGAAGCCTTCTCCAGCCTTCGCGAAGGTATCTATATCCTGAATGGCAGAAAAATCAAAATTGAATAACTGGTACACCCACAAAATCACGCGGTTTCAATCTGATTCAAATTAAATAAGGCGCATGCATTAGCGGTAGTTATATCGGCAATCTCGTCGAGGCTGACTCCGAGAGTATCGGCAACGTACGCCGCAGTATGTACTATGAATGCCGATTCATTGCGTTTACCCCGGTGAGGCACGGGTGCAAGATAAGGCGCGTCAGTTTCCAGGAGCAGGCGGTCGGCTCCAATAACCAGAAGTACTTCCCGGAGCCGGGAATTTTTAAAAGTGACTATTCCGTTTATGCCGAAATAGAAATCACCTATGTGACGTATGCGCCCGACATCTTCCGCATTTCCTCCAAAGCTATGGAAGACCCCGCGTGGCACACGACCCGCCGATGACAATACATCAAGCACGTCATCGAGTCCGTCTCGGCAATGAATTATGACAGGTAAATCACGTGCAGTCGCCCACTCTACCTGACGGGCAAACACCTCCCGCTGCTGTTTGCGATAGGTCTTGTCCCAGTACAAATCGATTCCAATCTCCCCTATCGCGACAAAATCGTTGCGGGAATCAAGCACACTCTCTATACGTGCCAAATCAGCCGCCCATTCGTCACCTACCTCTGTAGGATGTAGCCCCATCGTCACTGATGTATTGACGGGAAACCGCTCATGAAGGGCAAGCATCGGCGCGATTGTGCCGACATCGACATTAGGAAATACCATGTGCCCTACCCCTGCATCGACAGCTCTTTCAACCGCCGCCTCCGGCGATTCAAATTCGGGAAGATAGAGATGGGTATGAGTATCTATTATCATGATTGCCTATTAAGTGACCGCTCGGCTATATCAACAAAGTAGCGGAAGGCATCAGAAGACAACCCCGCCTTTTCAAGACAGGCTATCGCTTTTTCGGAATAATCGTTTATCATCGCGCGGCACTCGCTCTCTACATCAAGTGCGTCATAAATCGCCATCACCTCCGCAATCTTCTCTTCAGAACGTGTACCGAACAAAGAGGTAAGACGGGCTTTTTGCTTGCCATCGGCACGATTGAGCGCAGTTATAAGCAAAATGGTCTTCTTGTCATTAAGAATATCCCCGCCTATCTTTTTGCCGAACACCGCCGGGTCACCATAAGTGTCAAGCCAGTCATCCTGAAGCTGAAATGCGAGTCCAAGGTAAGTACCATAGTCATAGAAAGCCTTCTGCACCGCTTCGTCAGCACCCGCCATGAGCGCTCCCATTCGGCAGGCACATCCAAGCAATACGGAGGTCTTCAAGCGTATCATCTCGATGTACTCTGCGACAGTGACATCTTCACGGTTCTCAAAATCCATGTCGTACTGCTGCCCCTCATATATTTCCATTGCCGTGCGGTTAAACAGGTCAAGCACTTCGGCAAGTCGACCGGGACATCCGCGCCCCATGAATTGCGACGCCATCGTAAGCATGGCATCGCCCGAGAGTATCGCCGTCGCCTCATTCCACTTTACATGAACCGTCGGTCGGCCGCGACGCACATCGGCACGATCCATCACATCGTCATGCAACAAAGTGAAGTTATGAAACATTTCCAGTCCTACCGCCTGGTTGACAGCGACACTTTTGTCGGCACCAAGCGCCTCGGCGGCGGCAAGCATGAGCATGGGGCGTATGCGTTTTCCCCCGCAGTCCAATGTATAGGCTATCGGCTCATAAAGTCCCTTCGGCTGAGCCGGATAATGAATCTCGGAAAGAGCCTTGTTGATATAGGCAATGTATTCTTTTTCTGTATTCATGTTACTTAGAAAATTATATTGGCGAGTGAATCAGAATTTTCTCTGATATATTCCTCAAATCCTTTTATATAAAGATCGGCGGCTTTTTCATGACCGTCCTCCCGGTATTCATATTCAGTCGCACGGACACCAAGGATATAGCCTTCAAGCTCCAAAGGGGTCATTGACGATACGCTTTCCAACAGAGTCTGTGCATCGGCACGCCCGTAATCGGCTGCCGCCTTATTGATTTTACCATCACCGGAACAACCGGAGAGAGTCGCAGCTATAAAGGCGATAAATAACAGTCGTCTCATAATAATGTCATGGCTATTTTCGCACATGCCTCGGCATCGGCAAGCGCATTGTGATGATTATAAAACGGGATTCCCATGAAGTCACATACATAGGGGAGCGAATAACTTCCCACAAGCTGCTTGGGAATCCTGCGCCGTGCAGCGGTAAGGGTACAATAAAAAGGATTGTCGGGCCAAGTCATGCCGTAAGTGCGGTGAGCGGCACGAAGACATCGCTCGTCAAACATCTTGTTATGTGCTACAAACACCACATCGTCTATATTGTCGGCATTAAAACCGAACTGACCGCACATCTCTTCCCATACGCGGTCAAACGTGCCGGCAGAATCAGTGTCACTGCGGCATATACCATGTATGCTTTCCGAAAAATAACGTATGTACCAGTTTGGCTCAGGCTTTACAAGTGAATAGAAGCGGTCGACAATCGCCCCGTCATGCACTTTTACCGCACCGATAGCACAGATGCTCGTCGGCTCATTGTTGGCTGTCTCTACATCTATTGCGATAAAATTATCCATTGTTCTCGCATAAATGTGTCACATAATCCCTCACATTATCCATCAGCCAGCGCGGTGTCGAAGTGGCGCCGCAGATGCCGACGCTTGCTATCCCGTCAAGCCATGCGGGGTCTATCTCACCCGGATTGGATATAAGATGTGTGCGCTCGTTTACATCCTTACATTCGGCATAAAGTATCTTGCCGTTGCTGCTCTTTTTGCCGCTGACAAAAAGTATCAGGTCATGCTCTGCGGCAAATTCCCTCAGACGAGGCACGCGGTTGGCTACCTGACGACATATCGTATCATAATACCGGAACTCTGTGTCGGGCGACTTGCGGCGTTTTATCTCCGCAATCATTTCCTGAAGTCCGTTGATTGACTTGGTGGTCTGAGAATAAAGGATTATGTCGCGTGAATAATCGAGCTGCGACAGCCCGTCGATATCCTCCACCACGATTGCGGTGCCTTCGGTCTGACCGACAAGCCCGTTTACCTCGGCATGACCGAGTTTGCCATAGATTACAATCTGCTGGTCGGGACGGCGCGATACGTATGCCTCTTTTATCCGTTTCTGGAGATGGAGCACCACAGGGCATGTGGCATCGATTATTTCAATCTCGTTTTCCGCCGCTCTCTGATAAGTCGAAGGAGGCTCTCCGTGGGCGCGCAAAAGCACCTTGACACCTTTAAGCCGTGACAGCTCGTCGTGAGTGATTGTGACAAGACCTCGCTCGCGAAGTCGCTCCACCTCATCGCTGTTGTGGACTATATCCCCGAGACAGTACAAAAGACCGCTGCTGTCAAGCTCAGCCTCCGCCTTGCAGATTGCCGACACGACACCGTTGCAAAATCCCGAGCCGTTGTCAATCTCAATCCTCATAAGCGGCAATTATCTTTTCATAGAAGTCAAGGAGCCATTTATCCTGCTCTTCGACCGTCATATAGGAATTGTCAAGCACTACGGCATCATCAGCCTTACGTAGCGGACTTTCTTCACGCGTCTCATCGATATGGTCACGGGTCACCACATTTTCAAGCACCTCATCATAAGTCGACTCCACGCCTTTTGCCTTCAGCTCCTCATAGCGTCGCTGCGCACGTGTCTCGGGCGATGCCGTTACAAACACCTTCATCTCGGCATCGGGAAATACTGTCGTGCCTATATCGCGGCCATCCATGACGATGCCTTTTGACTCGCCCATCGACTGTTGCAAAGCCACAAGACGATGACGGACGGCTGGGATAACCGACACCTGCGATACATTGTTCGACACTTCAAGGCGACGTATCTCGTCCTCTACATCCTCCAGGTTAAGCAGGGTATGCTGCCTTCCGTCGGGCATCGGCATGAAATCAACGGCAATCTCCCCGAGCGACGCTACAAGATTGTCGGCATCGACCACTCCGGCAACAACAAGTCCGTGACGCATCGCCCAAAGAGTGACGGCACGATACATCGCACCCGAATCAATATAACGGTAACCGATGCGCGATGCAAGCGCACGTGCCATCGAACTTTTACCCGACGATGAATATCCGTCAATGGCTATTATTATCTTCTTATCAATCATATCCAATCATTTGATACACCTACAAAGATACACCAAAATTCCGACAACTCCAATAAGCCATGCACAATCGATGACTATTGAAAAATATCACAATCATATTGAGTTGAGCAGGTCAATCTTACCTTCATCGATGAGTTTTACAATC
This sequence comes from Bacteroidales bacterium, assembly GCA_003150235.1. Taxonomy (GTDB): domain Bacteria; phylum Bacteroidota; class Bacteroidia; order Bacteroidales; family Muribaculaceae; genus Muribaculum. Next base: position 8,587 of record QAMW01000031.1, on the reverse strand, counting down.
AACTCGCCGAAAAGCGTGTTCTGCCATGCAAACCACGCGCGTGTAAATTCAGAGGCATCATCCTTATGGAATGACTCATGGATAAAACCGGTTGAGGCATCGGTGTTCATTATCATTCTTATACAATCAGCAATTTCCTCGTCATCGGTGCTGGTAAATGCTTTCATCATGATACTCATGGGCCATACCATGTCGTAGCCTATGTGAGGGCCTCCGATACCCTCACCTGCCTTGCCGCGGAAAAAATATGGATTGCTGTCGCTCCATACAAATCTGCGTGTGTTCTGATACACAGGGTCATCTATATCTATATCCGACAGGTAAGGCAGCGAAAGAAGACTCGGCGCATTTGAATCATCCATGAGCAGATGATTGCCGAAGCCGTCAACTTCAAAAGCATATATTTCTCCAAATTCGGGATGATTGAATGTGGCGTGGATTTTAAGAGCCGCATCAACCTCGTTGGCGAGCGCACGGCATTCATCTGCCATTTTCCTGTCGTGATTCACCGTGTCCAGAATTTCAGCCGCTTTTCTCAGCACCGACACCGCGAAGAAATTTGATGGCACGAGAAATTGCAACGTGGTCGCATCATCGGAAGGACGGAAACTGGATACAATCAGTCCGCATGGCTTGACAGGGGCACCGAGACCGCCATTGTTAAGAGTATCAAGAGCGCGTTCGGTCTTCCGCCGGAATTTGTATTTACCCGTACCGTTAAACCGTTGCTGTTCACGAAACGTGGCAAGTATCTTAGACATGGCATCAAGCCATTCCTCGTCAAAGATTGAATCATCGCCGGTGACCTTCCAGTATTCATAAGCAAGGCGCAAGGGATAACACAGAGAGTCGATCTCCCACTTGCGCTCATGCACTTCGGGAATCATGTCGGTGATATCGGTCATCCATTCGCCTCCCGTAGGCCCGTCATTAAACGCATTGGCATACGGATCGAGGATTATGCACTTGAACTGACGACGTATCACCCCTTCAAGCATATCTTTGAGAGCCTTGTCCTCGTTGGCAAGCTGCACATAGGGCCACACCTGCGCGCCGGAGTCCCTCAGCCACATGGCATGAATATCGCCTGTATATACAAACGTATCGTGCTTTCCATCATCCCCTACGCGATAATGTACGGTGGTATCAAGGGTATTGGGATAACAGTTTTCAAACATCCATGCCAATTTAGGATTGACAAGCATGGCTTTAATTTTAGCGATACGGTTATCCACAGCCTTTGACTTGAAGAGTCTTTGCTCAGGTTTAGGGCGGTTAGTCACGTCGTAACGCGTAATGACAGCGACATTGTCGGCTTCACATCGCGCCACAGATTGTGTGGCGGTCAAGGCAGTAACGTATTCAACCGCCTCTATAGCAGTCAGGGAAGGCACCGCATATTGCTGAGAACCAGCTGTCAAAGCCGCAACAAGAGTCATACCCGGCAGGCATTTGCTTGTATTAAACATGGTCTTTACTTTGAGATGAAACACATTTACCACCTCTAAGATAGCACATTTAATCGTATTTCCCGCCATCCGGCATGAAATTTACCGGTTATCCGATAGTCTCTACATCAAAATAAGCCCTGTTGAGTGCACCGGCATTTTTGATGCCACTCCCGTAGAGTCGCATATCACCCCAGGGTTCATACATCAATCATCTATTTTCCAGTTAAGCATGAACTGTTCAGCCTCTTTGTAATCCATATTAAAAAAGCGCTGTTCCTTATCGATATTGCGAATCTCATCCATTTCCACAGTGGTAAACTCAAAGTCAAAAATATCGATGTTTTCACTTATATAAGGATGATATGTAGCACCCGGGATGGCAGAATGACCCTCCTGAATATGCCACCGCAGGATAATCTGTGCCGGAGTTTTGCCGTGAGCTGCCGCAATTTCCCGAATCACCGGGTCTTTGAACAAGGCACCGTTACTCATAGCCCCGCCGAGAGGGAACCAGGCTTCAAGAACAATGGAATCATTGGCAAGTTTCTCCATCCACATTTTTCTCTGCGCGTATGGATAGCATTCAATCTGCATCACAGCCGGCTTGATTTTCGCCCATTCCAATGCTGCGGTGTAGAGCGAATCGGCAGCATCGAAATTGCTCAGTCCAAGGCTTCTGACCTTTCCGGAGGCAACAGCCCGTTCCATAGCGCGCCATGCCCCGCGCCAATCACCCATAGGCTGATGCACATAGAGCAGGTCGATATAGTCAAGACCGAGGCGCTCAAGCATACGGTCGATAGCAGCATCGGCATCATTATATTCACTGGGCCAGAGTTTGCTCGTCACCCATATTTCCACACGTGGCACACCGCTTTCCTTTATGCCCTGCCCCACTCCGCGCTCGACACGATAGGCATGTGCCGTATCGATATGGCGGTAGCCATTTTTCAGTGCGAACGACACAGCATCGGTAGCCACGGAATCACCTGGTACATTGAAAGTACCTATTCCGAAACGAGGCATCTGTTGCCCGTTGTTGAGCGTGACATACGGTACGCAGTTTTTATAAGTATCCTCTGCAAAACCGAGATTGGCAGACAGGATAACCAGTACAAAAAGCGTTATTAATTTCATTACTTTTCTATTCATATACATGTAGTTTAGTTTTTTTGCCATTCACAATATATAAACCTTTCCCCGCTTTTGTCACCCGTCAGCCGTCGATGGTATATATCTGCTCCATTTCTTTTGATCATTCAATCTTACGTTTCTGACCGTTTATGATATATATGCCGGGGGCAAGACCAGAAAGATTACTCGCATTAGAGAGGACTCTGACACCTTTAAGATCATATACATTGTATTTCTTCACTCCGTCAACAGCCACTTCGCCTATTCCGTTTGTAGTGACATCTATCAGGTCGTAACTCTTGGTGCCGAGACCAATCTGTTCGGCATAATCAACGGTATGTGTCCCGTGACGGCTGTCGATGCGCTGTACGAGAGGCTGGCTGTTGTCGCCGACTGAAGACTCATGGTTGAACACCAGGTCAAGACAGGCTTTATCAAGTGCGACTGGGTCGAGCGAGGCAAGTATGCCAATATCTTTCATCTGCGGAACCGACGGATGTCCGTCGCAGTCGCAATCCACTGAAAGATTGTTCATCACATTTATATAGACAATTCCTTTTTTCCCCTTGAAATAATTATGTACCGACTGTGCGGCGCCCGCCATAGACTCCAGAAAGGCATCCTGCCCGTGGGGCTGCTGAAACACATAACGTGGGTCGGAGTATGCGCCGGCTGTGTGAATACGGGTCTTGCCATCGGGGGTAGCGATGCCGATACTCTGATTTTTCAGCACACCGCCAAAGCCGCCCATTGCATGTCCTTTGAAGTGAGCGAGGTTAATCATGAAGTCATAATTTGCAAGATGGCTTCCGACCAAATTCTCCGAAAACCATTTTGTATCTTGCATTGGAAGGCTCATGCCACCCTCTTCATCCATTATATCCACAATGGCAATATCTCCATAACCTCGCTGCTCGATAGCACGGCGATGAGAGGCTGTATTTGAACGGTTGCCACCGTATGCCGTATTGCACTCCACGATAGTGCCTTTAACCTCCTTGACAAGATTCCCTATCAGTTCGGGCCGGAGGTGATTGCTCCGGTCCGATTCCCCGGTGCTGATTTTAACGGCGACATTCCCTTCGGGAGCGACTCCCAACGACTTGAATATGCTTACAAGTGATTCGGGTGAAATGTCTGAAGTGAAATAGACCTTTGCCGGTTCCTGTGAGGTCTGCGCGATGCCCGCGGTCAATGTCAGGGAAAGCGCCAATGTTGATAATGCTTTGCGTATCATTGTTTTTTTGTTTGCAAATTTGGGATTTATCCGAAAAAACATCATTATCAAAAAATCGGACTTTAATACCTTTATTACCTCTATATCTGTTTTTTGTATCAAAGACCGAAAAAGCAGCAAGCCGGATGCTGTAAACGCATCACACACGAGGAATTGTTTGATGTGCCGAAAGAGACTATGTAATATATAACCTCTGAATAGCTGTCAGAATAAACATCTACTGATATATAGCGGGATTTAAATATTAAGCCACGATAATCCAGACTCAAAAGTCGGGCAGATTATCGTGGCTTCGTAATTATATTTGTTTGGCAGTTCAGTAGGATAATCCCATATTTTTTAGCCATTCGGCAACATGGGCGGCGATGACATCGTTGTTAAGTTCCTGCATCAGAAAATGGGAATTGCCTTTGATGCCGATTTTCGGGAGTTCGACAAGTGTCGCGTTACCGCCATGACGGTTTATGGCATCGACAAATTCATGAGCCATCTTCAGACGTACCTCCCAGTTGCTGCCGCCCAAAGTCGTAGCACCTGACTCAGGAATAAAGTCACCGAAATAAATGACAACCGGCTTTTTAGTCAACTCCATGAATTTGTCGGGGGATACAGGTACTCCGGCAAGTCCACCGGTAAGACCGGGCAATGCCGGTGGTACCTCTCTTTCAGGGAATACAAATCCTCCGGGTTCGAGAGCGACTACACCCTTGACCTCAGTGTTGTTCATCGCAGCCATCCATCCGGGAAACCCTCCAGCCGAGTGGGTCACAAGTATATGGTCCCCTATCTTTTGCGCCATGGCATCGAGTGCTGCAACATCAAGTTTATAGTCACTCAGATCCGGGACCATCTGTCGGAAGAAATTCGACACACTCAGTGAGTCTTTCGGGAACTGAATCCCTTCATTCCACTCCGGCCACAGCCCCATGCGCCATATATCGAACCAGAATTCCTCATCTGCCACAGGCTTGACCGTTACTTCGTTGCTCGTGCGAGAAGCGTGTCCACGGCCGGGCAGGTCGAGAACGTAGGTCGGATAACCTTCGCGGAGAAGAAGAGTGGCAAAACCGTCGCGCCCGTCAGGTGTCGTTTCCCAGCATACTCCGTCACCACCGAATCCATGCACGAATACCAGCGGCAGTTTCTTTGCATCCACCGGAATCTGGTATCTTGCGAAAGCGTGGTCGCAACGATAAGTCTGACCATCCTGTACGGGGTCAGTCCAGCCGACAAATGTATCAGGATTGAATGTGCCGGGGCGCTCTATGGTCATACCTCCGACGGGGAATTGTCCCTGACGCTCTATCATAAGAGGCTTTGATGCAAAACTTGTAAGGCTCATAAACGAGAGAATTATTAAAGCGGTTGTTTTCATTTGTATATGTTTTGCGATAATAACAAAAACAGAGGTCAGAATTACATGTAAATTTTTCGGCAATCGTTACCATAATTACCGAAAAGGGCTTGTTCGATTTTTGCCAATCTTTTAATTTACAGCCAACTCCATCATTTAGACGCTATGATTTTCAGAAATTCAGGCAATAATTCCCGAATTTTTATGAATCCACGATTGTTATAAGTTATGTAATTTTGCTGAAGTGATAAACGACAGTAAAATTAGTGTAATATGAATATTAAACTTATAACATTGTTAGTAATGGCAATTATAACATCTTTTTCAGTTAACGCCCAAGACTTTCAGCAGCCTTATCCGATTGGAGAAGCCATGAAAGGCAATCCCAATTTTATCGGAACGGCATACCTTTACCCCTTATCAGAGGTAAAAGAATTAAATGGGCCCATGTTTAATGTAACATTTGAACCGGGATGCCGCAACAGTTGGCACAGTCATAGCGGAGGGCAGTTGCTCATAGCGACAGCCGGAATCGGTTACTATCAGGAAAAGGGTAAGCCCGCACGAAGACTTTTCCCCGGCGACATAGTGGAAATCGCACCGAATGTCGAACATTGGCATGGAGCGGCACCCGACAGTTGGTTTGCTCATCTGGCAATAGAGTGCAACCCAGACAACAATAAAGTCACATGGCTGTCACCGGTAAATGATGACGAATATCTGCTTGCCACAACCGATGCCGTCCAAAAGTATGCCAGCGCAAATAAAGTACTATCCCCACGGCAGCAGGCGATTGTCGCCATCGGGGCATATACGGGTCGTGGCGACCTTGAACACCTTGATGAAGCACTTGTCGAAGGTCTTGATGCAGGTATGACCGTCAATGAAATCAAGGAGATTCTGGTTCAGGCTTATGCATACGCCGGATTTCCCCGCTCATTACGCGCTTTGCAGACATTCATGGCTCTGCTCGACAAGCGTAAAGCTGCGGGAATCAATGACACAATAGGCAAGGAAGCGACTCCAGTCCCGGATATGGATGACAAGACCAAGTATGCGCTCGGAAAGAAAAACCTTGCCGAACTATCCGGTATCCCCGCCGATGCACCGGCAAGCGGATACGCCGTATTCGCTCCGGTTATAGACAAATTCCTGAAAGAACATCTTTTTGCTGATATTTTCAACCGCGACATACTTTCGTGGCAAGATCGCGAACTTGCAACAGTTTCTGTAATCACCGGGGTTGGAGGCGTGGAGCCTATGGCAGCCGCACACATGGGCATCTGTCTGCATCAGGGACTGACACCCGATCAATTATCGGCATTGCTCAACATTGTTGAAATCAATCTCGGACCGGAATATACAACGCCGTTGCGTCCGGTGATAGAGAGGTTTGAAAGCAAAAGGTAAACGGATATCTCATTTGTCATATAATACCCATCCTCGCCCACATCCGGGGCAACCTCGATATTCGCGCCGAGTATATCAAACGCCTCCCCGCCGACAAACTCAACGAAGTCCTCGAAACCATCATGAAAGGCATTTAGTTTTACTGTTCATGTGGAATTGATTTTCAATGACTTTTATCACTTAAAATCAACTGTATAAGAAAATAACGGTACAACTATCCGTTAAGTGAAAAGTGGGAGTGAAAAAGTTGCTTTTAGGGAATGAACGGATTAGAAAAGGTAAGTATTTTGAATGAAATATTTAACTAAATATTAACAGTTATACGTTTCTTTATCGATTTGCCAATATCGGATTAAACTGCGAATCAGACAATAAACTTTAGTTAAGCTGAAAATTATTAGCGCAAAATAGGCGTAGTTTAAACTATTATTATTATATTTGCAGCCTAATAGACGCAACTACGACTATGGAAGAGAACATATACATGTTGCCTGACAGTGAAATCCGCCGTCGGCTGGGACAAAAAATAAGGCATCTGCGACTCCGACAGAACTTCACTCAGACATCGCTCGCGGAACAGGCGCAAGTCTCATTGACGACATTAAAGAGAATCGAGAAAGGCGATATAAGCTATTTCGATTCCCTCATGCGTGTGCTTCGCATACTTGGCGAACTGGATGTGTTCTCGTCACTCATTAAGGAAGACGAGATGAGTCCCAATGAATATTTCGAGTTTGTCGAGGCAAGCAAGAAGAAGCAGCGTAAACGCGCAAGTGGTAACAACAAGCCCAACGTACAACCTAATACCGAGGAATCAGAATGGTAGATATAGCGAGAGTAAACCTGTATGGCCAACCCGTCGGGACATTCCGATGGGACAACAATCGCCAGCTGGCACATTTCGAGTATGCCGACAGTTTCATCGGCAAAGGTCTTGAACCCTCGCCGATTCTAATGCCTGTGCGTCAGGGAAGGGTCTATTCATTCTCTGATATAGGCCGTGAGACTTTCAAAGGGCTTCCCGGTATGCTCGCCGATTCATTGCCAGATACTTACGGGCGAGCACTGTTTGATCGTTGGCTCGCGCTCACCGGGCGTAGCAGCGGAAACGCTGTGGAGACACTATGTTACCTCGGCAAGCGCTGCATGGGAGCGTTAGAGTTCGAACCGGCCATGGATGCGCCCTATAGTCCCGATGTCAGAATAGAACTTGATTCCCTTATTGAAGTGGCAAGCGAGGCACTGTCTAAAAAGGAAGAGTTCGGAGCCAATCTTGAAGAGGACAAGAAGGCGGCGATAGCCGAAATAGTGCGACTTGGCACCTCTGCCGGAGGACAGAGGGCGAAAGCCATCATAGCCTACAATCCATTGACCGGGGAAGTTCGTTCGGGACAGATTGAAGCTCCCGAAGGCTTTGACTATTACCTGATAAAACTCGATGGTGTAACCGCTGAAGCCGGATTCAGGGAAACACAGAATTTCGGCAGATTGGAATACTCCTTCTATCGGCTTGTAAAAGAATGTGGCATAGAAATGTCGGATTGCAGTCTGATAAAAGAGAACGGTCGCGCCCATTTTCTAACCAAGCGTTTTGACCGTCAGAATGGCGAGAAAATTCACATGCAGACTCTTTGCGGAATAGCGCATTATGACTACCGCAATCCACGTTCTTACTCATACGAGCAGGCGTTCAACGTGATGAGGGCATTGAGACTGCCATACTCACAGGCGCAGGAAATGTATCGTCGCTTGGTATTTAATGTGGTAATCCGCAATCAGGATGACCATACCAAAAACATATCCTTCCTTATGGACAGACAAGGCAAATGGACCCTTTCGCCGGCATACGACATGGGATTTGCATACAACCCAAAGGGCGGATGGACAGCACAGCACCAGATGTCAATCAACGGGAAGTTTGACGACATCACCCGCCAAGACCTTTTGGAATTTGCGAAACGCAACAATATAAAGGAAGCTACTGAAATAATCGACCGTATT
>QAMW01000032.1 GCA_003150235.1 Bacteroidales bacterium | reverse complement strand
GAAGATGGATTCGAACCACCGAAGGTATAAACCAGCAGATTTACAGTCTGCCCCATTTGGCCACTCTGGTATTCGCCCATTCCCGTAACGGGACTGCAAATTTAGTTATAACTTTCTTACTTTGCAAGCAAAATCTATCATTTTTATTGCAGCCTCGGCTGCCTCGGTGCCTTTGTTGCCATATTTACCGCCCGCACGGTCAATGGCATCCTGCTCGGTATCAACGGTAAGCACTCCGAATATGACCGGCGTCTTACCTTTTGCATTCAAGCGTGTGACACCCTGAGTGACACTGTCACACACGTAGTCGAAATGCGGTGTGCCTCCACGTATAACACAACCAAACACAATAACCGCGTCATACTCTTTCACCAGCGCAGCAGCCCCATAGGTCAATTCCACTGCACCGGGCACATGATAACAGTCGTAAGCCACGCCATGCTCTTTAAGCAAAGTAACAGCCCCGTCGGTCAAAGCTTCGGTAACGCGGGAATTCCACTCAGCGGTGACGATAGCCACTTTGGTTTTAGGGTCAAGTACAGGCAGTCCGCCATGGGGAGCGCCCGAAGATAATGCTGTAGACATATATTTTATTTCATTTTGTTACTTAATATAAATACAATCAGTCGCGGGAAAAGATTTTATGCCACCGTGAAAGAATATCAATCAACGAAGTGGTCTTTTCATCAAGAAGCCGCCCTATATGTTCCACTTCAACTGTGGCATCCATCTTTTTAGCTTTCTGCAACAGGGTGTTGAGCAGGTGCACTCCTTTCTGCCTTGTGGTGAAAGTGTGCAGCAGAGCTTCGCCAAGCATGACAGACACCTTCAGTTTACGCAAGGAGAATGAAGGGTCAATCTTGTCGAGATATTTCAAGGCACGGCTCAGATAGCGCACGGCATCGCGCGGTTTGCCAAGATTCAGAAGAGTCTCCGCCTCACTGACAAGTGAATCGACAAGTTTCCCTACCGCCTCCGGTGCACCGTTTGCAACCATGGAGATATAAGTGGAGGTGGCGACCTGATAATGTGCCAGGAGATTGACCTGCTTTATCCTTGAACGGTAAGCCGATGTAGCGACATTCAAGGCATATACATGAGCCGACGCATAACGGTCGGGGTTAGCTTTTGCAAGGACTTCAAAAAGTTTTATCGCCTTATTTATCGTACGCTCTGCAGCATGAAACTCTTTGCGCTCGGCGTGAATGAGCGCGAGGTCGTAGAGCAACAATGCAAGTACACTCCTGAAGGCTGTGTCTCTCCGCTTTGGATATTCAGAAAGGATATGCAACGCATCGGCTATCCTGACTAAAGCGCCATCGACATCACCCTCCTCTATCATTGCCGCCGCCAGAATCTGCTGTCGTGCCGCATCCTTGATTGTCTCACTGTAAGGCGCATTATGCGTCGTGATACCGGAAATCAGCGTTATCGCCTCATCGACATGTCCGCTGTCAATGGATTGACGCATATAAGTACTTACAAGGTCGTATGCCCCGTCAAACGGCAATGCCTCAACGATTATCCCGGCATCAGCACTGTTTTCAAAGGGCAATAGTGCGGAATCAGCGACGCGGTTGATAAATCCTGTTTCAAGCGAAGTCGATTTCATGCCATAAAGAATTATTTCACCGGAAGGAGTCCGTCAAATGACTGCGACGCTACTTTTGCCGTCTGCGCCGCCTCTTCAAGCACCGACATCATGACATCTTTGCCGATACGCTCACTCAGCAGGTCATTTTTGCCCTCAAGCTGCGAAAGCAGGCTGGCGACAGGCTGTCCTGTCTCCTGGGCGAGCTGGGTAAGGGTGTGCATGACAGCCTCTCCCTCGCCACTGAGTGTGAAACGGGTTATATCATTTTTAATCATGGCATCAATCACGCCGGTAATCGCCCCCACACTCCATGCGAAGTTATTACCGCCGGTCTCTGCCGTCACCTCTACCATCTCCTTATCGTGATAGTAACGCAGACGCGCGTTATTACGGTCAAGGTTGATAAAGTCGCGGGCATAAAAACTTATGTTGTTTTTATACGCGGCGGCATCATCGGTGGTGCGGAATATCGTATTCAGGTCGCGGTTACGGGTGATGACGACATCGGCAATCTCGAAATTTTCAAGTATCGCCGGCATCACACGCGTTATGCGCGGCTCCTTTTCGGGAGCAAAACCGGGTACATAGATAATGATAGCCTTGCGCTCCGACGCGTGTTTCACTATCTCGAAAAGATGGGGGCGCACACGCGGGTCAATGGCATAGAATCCGCCGAATATCAATATGTCATCCTTGTCGATGCGCGGCCACACGACATCAAAACTGTCATTGTTGTTACGTCCGTAACGCACTATCTGCGGCTCGCCGTTGCTGTCGCGGAATATAAACGACGAAGGGGTCACACCTTCTGTATACCGGTCGATATGGTCGACCGAAACATTGTCGGACTTCAATGAATCGACAATCATGTCGCCGACACGGTCGCGCGCCGCCTCGCCGACGAAGCTCACTTCCCTGCCGATCCTGCCGAGATTTGACGCCACATTAAGTATCAGTCCTCCGGGGGATGCCACGCGTGGCATATCGCCGTCAAACAGGATGTCAAGCACACATTCGCCTATTGCTATAATCTTTCTCATAATAATTCAGGGGATTAAGATTCGGCATTACGTGATTTCACACCGAGATAGCCTCCGTGATGGCGCAATGCGTATTGTTCGCGGGTAAATCCGGAGAGACGCATGACGTTGACCACCAACACATCACCTATCACGGTCATCATCGTGGTCGAAGTGGTCGGTGTAAGTCCGAGGGGGCACACCTCCGGCGAACCTCCTGTCGAAAGCGTGACATCAGCGATCAACGCAAGTTCGCTGTCGGGATTTCCGGTGATAACAATCAACGGCAGTCCGGGATAAAGGTTGTGGGCGAGCGTTACGAGGTCGATTATCTCGCGGGTCTTGCCTGAATTGGATATCAGAAGCATCACATCGTTGGGCTGAATCACACCTAAATCGCCGTGCTGCGCCTCTGCGGGATGCAGGTTGACGGCAGGTGTGCCCGTAGAGCAGAATGTCGTTGCGATGTTCATCGCAATCTGTCCCGCCTTTCCCATTCCGGAAGTCACGACCTTACCACCCTTCCGATGGACATGCTCAAGAATCAGTTCCACGGCAGCGTCATAAGCCGGAGTCACCGGGATATTAGATATCGCGCGGCTCTCACAGTCAAGGATTTCGCGCATGGATTGCTGTATATCGGTCATATTTCAGAATCATTTCTTAAATACAAAGATAATCATTTTTATCGCAATTCATGCCCCGCCGCCCCAAATTCTTGAATTTATCAAGATTATATAATGCGGAAAATCAACCGCAAAATAAAAATCGCGCAAAATTTTCTAAACAGCATTTACCTTTGAATCTGCCGGGGGTATTAATAAGATGATTCTTTCAGAAACATCCTTTTGGGGCTTGCTTTCCGTGGGTATCGCTGCGCTCAACCCACGGCTACATACAGATGATGCCCTGCGGGCAACCCCAGTGAGAATCGCGGGCGGACTTCCATCCGCCCCTACAGCTACGCGCTGATTATCGTAGCAATACGCGTTTACATAGGCGGGAAGCGTTATGGCTCCTCCGGGAGTATTTTTACGTTGCCGCCGGCGTTTATGCGGTAGCGCGCCTCCGAGGGTGCAGCAAATCGCACATAGTAATCGTTTATTGCATTTCTTAATAAATTTAGTATTAAACTATTGATTTTTCAATGTTATTCGTTTGTTTTCCTATGTTATTCGATGGGTTTTTCAATGTTATTCGCTTGGTTTTCTTAAAGAATTAGTTATATTTGCACTTGATTCAATTAAAAAATCAATGAATGACAAGGTGACATATTGGATTGAGATGTCAGATTATGATTTTGACACGGCTAAGGCAATGCTTGAAACACAGCGATACCTTTATGTCGCGTTTATGTGTCACCAGACAATCGAGAAAATCCTGAAAGCATATTGGAGCAACGTGTTGAAAGAGCCACCGTTGAAAATCCATAGTTTATCAAGACTTGCTGAAAAAAGCAGTTTGAATAGAGAGATGTCAGAAGAACAGATGGATTTCATAGACGCGCTTGAACCATTGAACATCGAGGCACGTTACCCGTCATATAAGGAGCGGTTGATGAAAAGTCTGACTGTCGAGCGTTGCAATGAGTTAATTGAACAAACTGATAGATTGAGGATATGGATAAAGAGCAAGCTATAAGATTAGCACAACGATATAAGGTTGCTGTTGCTGAACGGTTGCCCATAAAGGCTCTTTACCTTTATGGCTCATATAGCAAAGGCAACTATACCGAGGAGAGCGACATTGACATCGCCGTTGTAGTGGAGCATCTAAGTGATGACTATTTCGAAGACACTCCTTTATTGTGGAAACTGAAACGCAAAATCAGCAATCTCATAGAGCCGGTTTTACTTACAGAGGATATAAATAATCCGCTTTACGCGGATATACTTAAAACGGGAATACGGATATAAAAACAGTGGGCGGACTTCCATCCGCCCTAATACTATGCGTTGATTATCATAATGATACGCGCTTACCGATGAGGAAGCGCGTTATTGCTCCTCGGGGAGGATTTTGACGTTGCCGCCGGCGTTTACGCGGTAGCGCGCCGAGGTGTGGTCGGCAAGGTTTGTCACGCGGAACACGTAGTCTTCGATATTCACGTTTGCGCGCTCTGAGCCGTCGTAAGCATTTTGAATAGCCTGCTCTACTGTGCGAAATCCTGACCCTTCATAGGTGTCGACTTTCTTTCCGTCGAAATAAAGTTCTACAAGTACATCATCAATCGGATGTATGCGGTTTGCTGTCATAGTCGTAAATGTTTGTTTTTCTACTATAACGCTTTTGCGGGGGAAAAGGTCAAATCTATTGTGCATGACCTTAGAGTCTTTGGAGTCCTTAGCGACCTTAAAGACCTTAACACCAACATCTGAAAACTGACCTCTGACAACTGACAACTCCTACGAATAGGCGTGGAGTGAGGAGAGGGCGTTGACACCGAAATAGGTCATCAGCACGGCAAGGAAAGCAAAGAGCATGTAGGCGTGAAACGTGGTGGGGTGGTTAAGTGGCTTGATGGAGCGGTGCATCGCCACGGCGTATATAATAAAGGTGACAAGCGCCCATGTCTCCTTCGGGTCCCATGCCCAATAGCGTCCCCATGATACATTTGCCCATACGGCGCCGGTAATTATGCCAAGTCCGAGAAGGTATAGCGCCGGATAGAGCATCACGCGGTCAAGCCACATCAGGCGTTCACGCCGCGATGGCGAGAAAAACGAAATCACGCTGCAGGTGACGGTGAAACCGAAAAGCGCGTAAGCCGTCATGACAAGCGTCACATGTATGCTCAGCCATGGAGATGCAAGCACAGGCATAAGCGGTGTCAACACAGGATTGGAACCGATGAGATGAGCCACAAGAGCCACGGCACCGGCAAAAAGCATCCCCACAGGCAGAAGCAACGCCGATGTGCGGTGAAACGCCAGCAGCAGCGGCAACAGCACAAGCAACAGAAACTCCATGGTTTCGCCCGTATTGGCAAGCGGAATATGCCCCGACATGTACCATTCAAGTATATATGCGGTCAGCTGCAGCAGTAACGCTATGCAAAGCAATGCTACCGCAACAGAGGAAAACTTCGGCAAGCGGAACAAGCCGACAAAAGCCACTCCCGCGCCGCAGAAAAGCAGTATGAAAATCAGCGTGGAGAAAGGAACTTTATTATAGATAATCTCCGCCTCGACGCGGGCATCGGACATAGAATCGGCATTATCGGGAAGACGCATAATCAGATTACCCGCCAATAAATCCATGATCAATCCTACTTTCTCGTCAAGCTCCTCGATGGCGCGGTCAAGCTCTGCATTGCCTTTACCATACAAATCGCGCAGACGGTAATAATCGGAAGCCGAAAACAGGTCGTCGAGCGACGCATACCGTCCGTCAAGCCCGAGACAGTCGCGCAACGCCTTATCTTTCACAAGAATTGCACGCTCCCCCTGCCATTGCTCGGGATAAAGCAGCCATGATGCCATAAACTGCTCCGGCGACAAACCGCGATAGCGCGTATCGCCGGTGATTTTCAGCGTGAAATCACGCGCAAGCGAGTTGAATGTCATCAGCCTGCCATTATACATCACCTGCTTGCGGGAAAGCGAATCGGCCTGCTGATGTGGCACCCCAGCGATAGTCTCCGCCGAGGCACCGGCGGCAACGGCACAAAGTAATACCGCCATAGCCGACAGACGTTTAACCGCCTTACGAAATCCCGACACCCGCGACAGCATGAGCCACAATCCCGCAACGGCAAAGAGCAGAAATCCTGTATAAACCATCCCTATTCCAAGCGGGTCATGATTGACACTGAGCACGGTATGCCCCTCGCTGTCATACGACATCTGGCAAAGACGATAGCCGTTTACCGATACGATGTTGTTGACCGACACCTCGGTCGGCTCTCCGTCGACACGAAGATAGCTCACGAAATCGCGCGGCACCTCTCCTCCGGGATAGTATGCTACGGTGAAACTGTCAAGCGACAGCCGGAACGGAAATTGCCTCACTGAACCGTCGGCAAGCTGATAAGCCGAAACCTCCTCACCCTTCCCGAGCCGTACCTGCCCGCGGTCGCCGGTGAGCCATGTCATGACCCCTCCGACGACAATCACAAGCAGCGATATGTGCAGCAGCCAAGCAGGTTTAGAAAGCCGCATAACCATTACCGGCGACGGGGCGAACCGCCATACATTCCATTTCAATCAGCCATTCGGGGCGACACACCGGAGCAAGCACAATCACACGCGGCACACCTGGAAAACGCTCCTCATACATCGCATTGACAGCCGCATAATCGGCTATGTCGCGAAGATACACAATCATGTGACACACATCATGCCAGCCACATTCAGCCTCGGCAAGAAGAGCGCCTACATTTTCCCACATCCTGCGGGTCTGTGCCTTCACATCGCCCTTATGCACCACCTCACCACGGTTGTTGATGCTCGCCGTACCGGAGATAAACACATGGCGGCGGTCGCCGTAGTCAACGTATGCGCCACGCTCAAACGCCACCCCATATTCATAGGTCGGATTCAGATATTCCGGTGCATAAAGATACCTCATCTGACCAGGCACGATGCCTTTGACAGCATAAGTGTCCATCTCCACGGTCACACGCGGATCGGCATGGCGCCCCCCGATACCGGTACTTGCTATGAAATGGGTGTCGGACGTAAGGTTGTTGGTCATGAACATCTCGTTTCTTCCCTTCACCATCCCGGCATAGTTCACATCGACATCGTGCACGAAAAACCATGTGCGCACACAGTTGTCGGCAATCGAGCAACCCTCGTCTTCAAGGCGCAGGGCGTAGTCGCAAAGCAACGCACGGGTGGCAACCTCCGACTGCACATCGGGTGTGCAGGCACTCCCCTGCCAGAAATGAGTATAATCTCCGTGAGTCACTGAATACAGTCCGTTGTACAGGTTATTGACCGCCACTCCTTCCTGCAGATACACCCAGAGAGCCAGCTTTGTGCCATCGAGCGGCGACTGCTCCACGATAGAAACGGCGCACTCTTCCTCACGCGGCAGCTGCGACTGCTGGTTGGACGCATCGCTCAGGAAATAGCGCTTGAACACAGGCACTACACCGGCACCGAGACGTTCGCGCAGATTATTGTAAGCGGCGATGACGGTCGACAGCTGGGCGGCGAAAGGCTCCCCGGCAGCGGTCGACTTGATTATCGCATGGTACTCCGCCACTCCGCTCCCGCGCATAAACGCCGACACGATAGTTGATGCACCATTATTATAATATGTAGTCATTTCCCTTTTTATTTCTTCTTCCAGTAGCATAAGATGTCATCATTTTTTAGCACCTGCGTCAATCCAGTTTTTCACCAGATCGGCAGAGGTATTATTAGAAATAATCGTATGGTGACGGTAAGCCCAGTCATCCGATATATCTGTGGCGATAGCGCGCCAAAGCACACTTGCCGACGCATCGCCGGGAGTCACGCGCATCATGTCGGGCGACTTCACCGAGGTCACATTGACCAAAGCATCGTAACTGTCAGCCTCGGTAAGGTTGAGCGACGCAGCCGCATGATTGCTGCCGCCGTGACACTGCACACAGGCGGCGTTGAACACAGCGTTCTGAACGGCGACAAACATCCCGGCATCCACATTCCCAACATCGAAATGTATGTATCCGTCACTTCCCTTGACAGGCTCGACAGCGGCAAACGTGGCGACACGCTTGCGCAAGCGGTTGACTACACAAAGCTCGATGCTTGAAATGTCGTCGGTGATACCGTCAATTTCAAAATCCCCTCCTGTCACAGGACGCGACACCTCGGCGTATTCACTGTCGCTGAATCCCGCCACGACAACCGAATATCCGCTTGTCCAGGAATCGATTCCTTCGACATCGCCGGTAAATTTTACGGTCGATGTAATACCGTTGTCATCCATTCCCATGGAGGCGTCATCATATATCTTACCGTCGTCGCATGAAGCGACAGATGTCGCCAGTGTCAAGGATAATATTATATTGTGAAGTCGCATATTGTCAGAATGTATATTGTAACTGCACGGTGGCGGAGTGCATGGCAAGCCCGAGATCATCGTTGTCACGGTCAAGCTGTGTGGCGTGACCGGTCCTGCCCATGTACTGATACATCGCCTGCAGTTTCAGACCCGTACCCTTGAAGAAGTAATTCACACCCACAGCCGGCATGTTGAGCAGGCCGCCCCGGTCAAGACCGTTACGGTCGAGAAGGTCGTAACGGAGCGCGCCCTGCAGACGGTCGGTGATGAAATAACCAGCCTGCACATATCCGCCGAGATAATTGTAAGACTCATCGATTTTCTGGCGTTTCGTGAATCCTACTCTCATATAATAAGCCTCGGCTGCGAGATATAGGCGGTTTTTAATCCATGCAAACTCCACTCCGGCGCGGAAATCGTTGGTGCTCTCGTTCTCGCTCTCCACGTTGATTGAAGCCGACACGCCTATGAGCATCCTGTCAAGATTAAGCTGACGGGGGCTGCCCTGAGTGGCGGGCATCACGCCCTTCGGCTGGAAGGTGAAACGTCCGGCATAGAGCAGCGAAGGTATGTGCCAGTCGTCGCTGAATGTCTTGGTAGCACTGTTTACCGAGGCACCGGTGCCGTTGAATACACCTACTTGATAGCCCCATTTCTGACGGATAAGACCGTGTACTTCGACACCGAGGTCAAAACCGGTGCCGATATGAGGCGTGACAGCATTAAGTGAATGAGGCATTATCACCGATGCGGTCAGCGACACGGGGAGGGAGGGGAACAGTGTCTCGCCGAGCGTGGTGAGATAAGCGTGAGAGAAGGGAGTCTTGAATTTACCTATGCGCACGGCAAACTGGTCGCGTATCTTCACGTCGGCCCATGCCTGCTGCAAGAGGTTGCCTCCGGAAGCGGCGGCGTTGATTGAAAGATTATAAGTGACTTTGCCGAATGCCTTGCCGGTAAATCCGAGCACCGCGTAAGGGATGGCGAATCCGGAGTTTGCCACATTATCCTGGTTGTAAGCCGGGTCAAGACCCTCGCTGTCGTAATAGTTGAAATTTGCCGATGTCTGTACAAGCAGATATGGCTTGAACAGGAAATCACCGTTGCGCGTACCCCATGAGAAGCCGTCGCGCCCTGCAAGCGACACGACTCCATTTTCGGTATCGGCATCATACTGCGCCGACGCTGCGACAGGAAGTAGCGAAACCATCAATATTGCTGATATGATTGATTTTATTCTTGACATAACAAAGTTAATAATTTATATTCATATTTTAAGTTTAGAGGTATAAAGTTTAGGGTTTATGGTTGAGGGTTTAGGGTTTATGGGATACCGATGCATCCTTTGCCTTCCGTGTACCGGGCGAGCTTCCACTCGCCCCTACTGCTACGCTAAGCCCACTTTACGATAGCTAACTTCCTATTAGCCTTTAACCCCATAACCTTTTTAACCCGCTTGCAAGGCAAGCTCTTAACCCTCAACTTTCGCAAGCGAAAGTTGAATTTACAACGATTTAAGAAATTCGATGAGGGCATCGCGGTCGCTCTTCGACATTTTGCGGAAGAGATTTTTTGATGCCTCCCCCTCGCCGCCGTGCCACATTATAGCCTCGGTGAAGTTACGCGCACGACCGTCGTGGAGGAAATAGGTGTGACCGTTTACCTTCTCCTGAAGACCTATGCCCCAGAGAGGGGTGGTGCGCCATTCGTTGCCGGCGGCAAGTCCCGACACATAATTGTCGTTCAGCCCTACGCCCATAATCTCGGAGCCCATGTCGTGCAGGAGATAGTCGGAATAGGGATGAATGGTCTGGTTACCGAGCCAGGGGAGCTGTGTACCATTGAGCAAGGTTGAACCGCGTGGGCGCGTATGAAGGGTAGTCACGTGACAAAGGTGACACTTCGCCTCGTAAAACATCTGTTCGCCACGCTTCACCTGCGGGTCGTCGACATTACGGCGCGCCGGCACACCGAGCGACTGCATGTAGAAGTCGACATTTTCCATCTCCTCGGTCGACACATCGAGTTTGTCGTAAAGAAGCCCCATCATGGAACCCTGCGACATCTGTATCTGCCCCTCGCATATCTCCTCGGGATAGCGGCTGTTGGTGACACCCATGTCGCTCGAGAAGCCGAGTTCCACGGTAAGATCGGCATGTTGAGCCTTGTTGCCCGACACGCCGAGACTTCTCACACCGCGCTCGTTGATATAGTTGCAGCGACCCGATATGCCAAGCTCGGGATAATTGCTCTTGGCGGCAAGCGCCTCGATTTCGTTTTGGTCAAGCGCCATCATCTGCCCCATGCCGACATGCCGGAGCGGTATGCGCACCGTGCAGAAAAGGTCGTCGGGGTCTATCGCGTCGGCATACCAGTCGGTGATGGTATAGGTAGGATAGGCAAGCTCGTAAGGCTCGCCGTCGGGGAATGTGAACGACTCGAAGTGCCAATCGACCTTCAGTTTGCCCTCGGCTTTTACGCCGTAGATTGACTGGTCGTGAAGCACCCTGCCGTAATCTTTGAAAAACGCTCCGTTTTTGCGGGTCACATACACAAGCATCGCCGAAAATCCGTATGCGCCGGAACCGCCGTCGGCCCATAGCGCAGGCTTTGTGCGCCCCGCATTGCTGTGACAGCTTCCGCAGGAATATCCGGCATAAACCGGTCCGAGACCGCCGCCATATCCGTTGGACGATGTACGCATGTCATCATACAGCTTGTCGCCACGGTAGAAGCGGGTGGTGTTGGAGCCGCTCACCCAATCAGCCTGGGTGTCAAAAGCCTTCGACGAGTTGAGAAATATGGTCGAGGTACCCGCCGACAGTTCATAACCCTGCGGGGTCTCGATATCGAGCACGTCGAGACCCTCCCGGTCACATGACACGAGAGGGCTGACGACTACTGTAACGAATGCTGTAATATATATGTGTCTAAGTTTCATTTTACTGTTCTTGCCTTACCATCCTTGAATAGAAGGAACTCAAGAGTGTGGAATCCGCGTATGTTCTGTGCCGCCTCGACCTTACCGTCGTCGTCACCGTCGCCCCAGATGAGGTCAGACACGTTTCCGGAAGAGAGATGATTTACAATCGCATCCTGGTCAAGAGGCCAGCTGTCCATGTTGGGGTCAAGACCGAGAGCGTCGACCGGACCAAATAGAAATGCCTCACTCATTTCCCAGGGAGCACGTGCCTCAAGCCATGCCTCGCATGCGGCTTCAAAAGCGGCGTTGCTGCGGGTATCGGCAAGATTGCGCACTGCGGTGTAGAGGGCGGCGTTCTTGTCGCGGAGATCTTTATAAGTAGGAAGGATAACTATATCTACATAATCCTTCACGATGGCGTCGAGCTCGGCGTCATGACCGTCGCCAAGACTGTTGAAAAATGCCTTGAGGTCGCGGTCAAGCACTTCGTTGAGCGTAGCGCAGGCATCCATTGCGGCTCTCGACTGGAGTGAATTGATATGGCTGCGGAAGGGAGCCGGTATACCGATGATTGACGCTGTGGCGTTGTTGATAGCTTCAAGCACCTTTGCGTCAAGCTCCGGATTGAGGCTTCTTACGAAAGTGGAGATTGAATGTGCGCTGATATCGACGCCGTAAGTGCAGGTGTAGGCGTTGAGGATTGAACGGATGTTGTTGCTATAGTCCTCGCGTGAATGCCAGCTGTACCATGACTCCACCGCATAAAGCGCTTCCTCATATTTACCGCCTACATAGAGATTGTAGGGATCGCCGATTTTAGCATTGCCCACCTCATCGGCGATGCTGCTGCAGCCGTCGATTATCTCGGAGATGCAGTTTAGCGCACTTGCGTAAGTCGAGTTGTTATGGTTTTTGAACGTAGTGGCATACGCGTCGCCGCCGTCGTAGGATGTAGCCCATGCCTCGTAAAGGCTGTTGGCGTCATCTTTCAGGAGGTTTGCCACCTGAATGGTGTAATTGTGCCATGCGTTAGCATTGGAGGCGGTGTACTCCAGATCTTTTGACTCGACCGGCTCATTGGGGTTGGGCTCGTCATTTTTCTTGTCGTCGCTGCATGCCACCATCGAGCAGCCCAATGCAAGCGCCATGATTGCTGAGTAAATTTTTCTTTCCATATATCTAATTTTATTTTTATGATTCTTATAAATTCAACTTTCGCAAGCGAAAGTTGAAGGTTATGAGGTTATGGGGTTAACAGGTTATAGCGCATGCGCCCTAACCGTATAATCTTCAAGCCGCAGGCTTGAACAATAACCCCTTAACCCTCCGCTTTCCGCCTTCGCGGAAAGCGGAATCAGATAAACCAGCCGATGTAGGCGATACCTATCGACACTTCATTCTCGCTGTTGTAGCGACCGCTTCCGAAGGGGTTGGAGGTGCCTATCTGACGGTTGGAATAGTCGGCTTTCACCACAAGGTTGGGCAGCGCATACCAGTTGACACCCGCACTCCACTTGCTCACCTCCAGACGGCGGTCGGCGGTAGCAGGCGCTGCGACCGACTTCTGCGGGTTGAAATATTCGTAACGGGCAAACGGATATATCACCGGCATCTTCTTGACCCCGGTCACGTTACGGAGATTGAAGCCAATCTCCGCGCCATAGCTCAGTGAGTTTTTCGCCACGGGAAGCAGGCGGCTGTAGGGCGATGCACCGGGGAGCTTGTTGTTTTTGCCGTTTACCGCAGCAGTGTTACCCACATGTCCGTAAATCACGTTGGCGCGCACTGTCAGGTAGCTGTTGCGGTACTGTCCGTCCCAGCTCGCCATCGTGACAGGTACCCTGCCGTCGGCGGCGTAGGTCTGTGACTTGTCGGAGTTGGCGCCCGCGTCATGACAATAGTAGAATGACACTCCCGTGCGCAGCCCTTTCACGCCGCGATAGTCGATACGCGCCACATATCCGGGCGAAGTAAAGTTGTCGGTCTCGAAAAATCCCTGCTTGCCGCCGGCAATCCATGTGTCGCGGTCAAAACCGTTGGCGTTAAGTCCGGCGACCACCATCGCCTGATAGTCAAACAGGGCATGACCGCTGCCAAATGTACCGAACAGTGCGATACCGGTCTCATGCCACGTGCTCGGTATCATCACGGTCTCGCTTTCAGGGCGGACGGTGCCGAAGAAATTAATCGGTTCGTGATGCGTGTTGGTGAGTCCGAACGGCACTATCATGTGTCCGGCGCGCACATTAAACTGCGGGATGATAAGGCGTGTGATATGAAACTGCTCGAGAGCGACCTCGCCACCCTTCTCGACCTCGGTCTCATACTCGCCGTTCTCGCTGTTTTCTATTTCGTAGGCGATGCCTGTGCCTCCTGATTCAAACTCGATCTCGGCACCGAGTATCCACTTCGGGGTAAATTTATAATCAAGTGCAAGCACAAATCGCGGTATCGCCACTGTATTGCGGCGTTCCTTCGTGGCACCGTCTTTCTGGAAGCGGTTGATGCCGTAGTCTTTGAACGAAGCGACCATTTCTCCATAACCGCCAAACCGGAACTTTGAATATCCTGCAGTATCGGCGGCTTCCTGTGCCGTAGCGGGAGCAACGGCAAGCAGAGAGAGCAACAATCCTGTAATCTTACTTTTTCCTTTCATTTTTGTTCATTTTTTCGATTGCAAAATTACCGCTGCCCGGAAAATCGGGAAATACTCAAAACTGATGATTTTTTAGACCGATTCTAAATAATAATTAACTAAAAAAAGTGAGTCGGCAGTTTTCAGCCATCAGTTTCCAGAGATAATCGCATAGCCGCAGGGGGCAGAGTTGCCCGCAGGGCATCATCTGTTTGTAGCCGTGGGTTGAGCGCAGCGATACCCACGGAAAGCAAGCCAGAATGAATGTTTCTGAAAGAATCATCAATATATCTGAAATTTTACACTTTAATATTTTGCATATTTGATTTTATTTGATTTAATTCGCAAAAAGCACCTGCTATGAGCTATACCAATCTCCTCTATCACATCGTATTCGCTACAAAAGAGCATCGACAGTCCATATTGATTCAAAATGAACGGAGAGTCTACGGACTCCTCTTCTCCATTCTGAAAAAATATGGGGCGACTGCCTATAGAATAGGAGGAATGCCCGACCATATACACATTTTTGTATCCATTCCTCCCACAATAATGGTCTCGGAATTTGTGCAAAAGCTCAAGCGTGAATCGAGTCTTGCCATTGGGAAAGACGCTATTCTTCCCGATTGGCATGGATGGCAAGATGGATATTGTGCCTTTACCTACTCGCGGCATGACATGGAGAAAATAGTAACTTATATAAAAAATCAGAAAGAACATCATAAAAGGGTGTCATTCATAGATGAATTCGAGCAATGGCTACGGGACAATGGCATTACCCCATAAATCTTCATGATGATTCCCTGTCGGGAAACATTTCAGCGAACCCCATATCCCGTAGGTTTCGCTACACTCAACCTACGGCTACTCATGGAGGATGCCCTGCGGGCAACCCCTGCGATACCAGAAGCGGGCTGGCGGTGGGCGCCCTTCCGGGCGCTCCTACAGCTACGCGATGCTTTCGCTGAGAGAAAGCAGCTTCACCATTGGACACTCTAAAAATAATCTTGTTGCTTTTGACCTTCTGTCCCTCTGTATCTCTGAAAACTGAAATCTGACAACTGACAGCCCCTCCCTTTAACAATAGTTAATTAACACAATAACCCCTCATTTCATTTTGCATCAAATAAAAATTTCATTTATTTTTGCATTTACTAACTAAACCTGAAAACACAATTCAAAGTTGGTGTCGGGGACAAGTGAATTGTGCCTTACCGAACATTCCCCGGCGTATATGGAAAAGTGATTTTAGTAATGTTAAAGTACCTAAAACCGATGAAAAGCAGGCTTTCGATAGCGATGACCTTTCTCTTTATCATCATATCGTTACAGCCGCAGGCACAGAATGTCGCGATAAAGACCAATCTGCTTTATGACGCCACGGCTACAATCAACGCCGGCGTCGAGGTGGCTCTCGCGCCGAAATGGTCGCTTGACATTTCAGGCAACTTCAACGCATGGAGCTTCTCCGACGGCAAACGGTGGAAACACTGGCTCGTGCAGCCCGAGTTGCGCTACTGGCTCTGCCGCGAGATGGGCGGTCACTTCTTCGCCTTTCATCTGCTCGGAGGTCAATATAATGTAGGTCACGTCGACCTCGATTTCCTCAGCTTTCTCGGCTCCAATTTCAAGGATTTCCGCACACTGCGCCATCAGGGATGGTATGAAGGCGCGGGCATAGGCTACGGGTACTCATGGCTCTTGTCGCGTCACTGGAACATCGAGGCGGAGATAGCCGTAGGCTACATCCACTCACGCTATGATGTCTACGAGTGTGCCGGTTGCGGCAAAAAAATCGAGACAGGGCGTCACAACAACTATGTGGGGCCCACCAAAGCCGCCGTCAATCTTATATATGTGTTTTAATCAGCTGCAACCATGAATCATAACCTGTCAACCTTCATAGCGCTACTTCTCCTCCCGGCATCGGCATTGCTTGCCGCCGACAATGCAGCCGCAACCGTAACCGCCTCAGATAGGGGGGGGTTACAACACCACTATCACACACACTGAGTCGACCGTTATCGTCGACATGACGCTGCGCCTCGCCGACATAAAGGTAAAGAGCGAGCAGCAGCTCATAGTGACCCCCGCCCTTGTCAACGGCGACAACCGCCTCGACCTCCCCGGCATAACGGTCACCGGACGTAACCGCGCCCTGCGCGACGCCCGCGAGCACTTCGCCACCCCCGCAGGCTACACCGCCTATCGCGCCGGGAAAGTACCCGCCGAACTACCCTACCATGCCGAAGTGCCCGTAGCCGACTGGATGCTCGACGCCGACCTAATAATCACCGACTCCCTCTCGGGATGCAACTGCGCGCCCCTCACCGGCGGCTCCGAGCTTCTTGCCACACTCGACCTGCGCCCCCGCATATTTGCCCCACAGTATGAGTATATCGCCCCGGTTGCCGAAGCCGCCAAGATACGCGAGGCGGCAGGTCACGCCTATATCGACTTCCCCGTCAACAAGACAGCGATTTACCCCGACTACCGCCGCAACCCGCAGGAGCTTGCCGCCATACGCGACACCATCGAACTTATCAAAAACGACCCCGACTATACCATCACCGAGCTGACACTCAAAGGCTACGCATCGCCTGAAGGCTCCTACGCCAACAACGAGCGGCTCGCCAAAGGCCGCACCGAGGCATTGCGCGAATATATACGCGGTCTCTACGCCTTCCCCGCGTCGATACTCCGCTCGGAGTGGGAAGCCGAGGACTGGCAGGGACTCATAGCATGGCTACGCGCCAGCGACCTGCCCGACCGCGAGGCGATGATCGCCGTGTGCACCGACCCGGTATTTGACGGCAACGACGACGGTCGCGAATGGCGACTCAAGAGCCGATTCCCGAAGCAATACCAGATGCTGCTTGCCGATGTCTACCCCGGTCTGCGTCACACCGACTACACCGTGCGCTACACTGTGCGCACCTATACCTCCACCGACGAGATAGCCCGCGTGATGAAAACCGCGCCGTCTAAGCTCTCGCTCCGCGAGATGTATCTGCTCGCGCAGACACTCCAGCCCGGCTCGCCGGAATATAACGAAGTGTTTGAAACCGCAGTCAGGCTCTACCCCGCCGAGCCGGAAGCCAACCTCAACGCCGCCCTCGCCGTCCTCCAGTCGGGCGACCTTGACCGCGCATCGCGCTACCTCGACCGCGCCGGCGACTCCCCCGAAGCAACATACGCCCGCGGAATACTCGCCGCCAAGCGCGCCGACTACGACACGGCCCTCCCGCTCCTTGAAGCCGCCGAAAAAGGCGGCATTGCCAAGGCTGCCGACGCCCGCGCCCAGCTCCAAGAAATAATCAAACGTCAACCCTCAAAACCATAAAAGTTTAGGGTTTAAGGTTTAAAGTTTAGATTACACCCTGAAACCTGACAAACTGACAACCCGATTAACATTCGTCTAAATCATCAACTAAAAACCAATACCCAATTACACATGAAAAGTAACAAGCTATTTTTCGGAGCACTAACCCTCCTGGCGTTCACCGCCTGCTCCGATGACAAAAACACTAATGCACCCGACCAAGTGCTGAATGACGGCACTGAATCCTACATCACCGTGCGTATCATGGACGCAACAGCAGCTTATGGTCGCGCCGATGAAGAATATTCAAGCGGAACCAATGTCACTGATGACACCAAACTCTATGCCGAAAACGCCATAGAATCCTTAACCATCGCTTTCTATGACGCTAACATGAATTTCATTACGTTTGGAACCGCAGGAAATGCAGACATAACAACTACTCCCTCAACAGGTAATTTAGAAACACTTGGTACCGCAAAAGTAAAATTAACCTTACGACCTGACCAATCCACTCCTAAATATGCCATTGCGTTTGCCAATCCTATACAGAATCAACCCAGTTTGTCAAATGTCGAAGCCACACAAAAATCCGAACGAACACAATTTTGGACCAGCAGCAGCATAAAGCAAGACGACAAAAATATGACGAAGTATCTTTTTGCAATGAACAATTCTGTCTATTTTTCAGGAGACAAGGATGCCGCAACTCATGAACTTCAGGTAGCGACTCCCGTTACCGATAAAAATTTCTACAAAGGAACAGACGATTCCAAGGCAGAAGCCGTAGATTTCTATATCGAGCGTATCGCAAGTAAGGTAATATTGAAAAGCGGTGCCTCCGACAATAAAACAATAGAAGTAGAATCGAAGGAAACTTCAATCAATAACGGGACTTCTTCAGAAGACAAAGTATTGGTTTTTGTACCGGAGAAATGGAAGATAAACGCCGAGGAAACATCTACATATCTGATGAAACAATTCATACAGCCTTATAGCACCTTGAATACCAATTTAAATTGGGGAGAGAATGTACTTTGGAATCATCCGGCAAATTTTCGTTCCTATTGGGCACATTCTATAAATTTCGCAACTGCAATTGCACTTTTTCCAGATGTAAGCGACGATGTATCTACAGTTACTCCATTAACATATCATACCTATAAGGACATCAAAGACAACGGAGCGACCATAGGAAGCCCGCTTTATACATTTGAAAACACCCGACAGTCAGCATCTTTCCTAAAAAATTCAGCGGTTGCTTCTGCAGTGCTGGTAGGGCATTATGAAATCAGAGACAAAGCAAGTTCGACAACATCAACTACCCCCGCCGACTTCTACCGTAGAAATAGCTCTATTTATACTGCAGATGGATTCTGGGCAGCCATGGCTTCTTCTCAGCAACTAATTGCAAAAAAGACAAGTGCAGATAATGCAGAGACAGTCACTTATGAAGGATTATCAGCCAGCGAATTGAAAGGAATTGCTGAAATATACCATCCTACTTCAACTACTCTACAAGATAAAGTTGTTGAAAATCAAGTTTCTATCAAACTCAAAAACAATGCTTCACTAAATGAATACTATATTAGAGTTTCTGATGGGAAATACCAGAAATATACCGAAGTGCAATCTACATGGACTGCAACCACAATAAATGAATATCTTCTTCAAGTTTGTGGTCTTACTGAAGCATATACCAATGGCATGGCTTACTTCAACATTCCTATCCGCCACCTTGGAGTGAAAACCGGAGAATCCTTAGGTGCAGGATACTATGGAGTCGTGCGTAACCATACTTATGAAATTACTGTAGAAAAAATCGCTAATACAGCGATGGCAACAGGCGTATTTAAAGATACAGAAGAAATTGTTCCTTCTACTACTAATGACGACTATAACCTCAAAGCCAACTTTAAAGTGCTTGCATGGCGCTTGATTAAGCAAAATGTGACTTTAGGGCAAGAATAACTTAAAATAACCGATTTTGGCAACCACGGGCTGCACTTTATGTGCGCCCGTGGCGCCAACACCGGAATCGAGGGTGGAATGTTGCCCGCAGGGCATCATCCGGATTTAGCCGTAGGTTGAGTAACGCGATACACTGATGATTCCTGACGGAAACAGAAAAAGAAGACACCGCCCGGGGGTTTCGCTACGCTCAACGCCCCGGCTAAACACGGATTATCCCTCCGGGAAACCGCTGCAAGCCGCCCCAGCAACTCCGGTAAAGCAGTCACAGCCCCGCGATAAAGCCGGCTCCTTAAGGTCACTAAGGTCCCTAAAGGTCCTAAAGGCCTCAACTCCACGCGGATGCACCATGGTGCATCCCTACAACTGACAACTGAAATCTGAAATCTGACAACTAAAATAAACCTATGCTCCGACATACGCTGACACGGATATTGATTGCGCTCCTCGCCGTCGGCATCACAGCCTGCGACAGCGTCTTCTACGATGAAGAAGGCGATTGCTCCGTCACATACCGCGTGAAGCTCACCTACACCAAAAACATGAAGAATGCCGACGCGTTTCCCTCCGAGGTGACCCATGTCGCGCTCTACGCCTTTGACCAGGCAGGACGCATCGCATGGTCCACAACCACGACAGCCGCCGAGCTACACGCCGCCGACAACTGCATCAACGTGGAGGTCGATCCCGGCACGTATGACCTCGTGGCATGGTGTGGCGGCACATCACGCGAAACCGCAGCCGCCGGATGGACCCTCGCCGGAGGCAACAACCCCGTCGAGAAAGCCGACCTGCTCTGCACCCTCGCGACCACCCCGTCGTCAACCCCGGGTCATGCCGTGAGCGACAAAGACATCCACCGCCTATACCACGGCACACTCACCGCCGCCGAGATGCCCGACGGATACGGCACATACGACTATACCATCGACCTGACGAAGGACACCAACTTCGTGCGCGTAATCCTTCAACACGCCGACGGCGAACCTGTCAACCCCGACTGGTTCACCTTCACCATCACCGACACCAACACCGCCCTTGACCACACCAACGCCCCCGCGTCGGCGACCGTGGTCACCTACCGCCCCTGGGCGGTGACGACAGCAGCCACCGAGCTTCCCGACCCCGACAACATTGCCGGTCGCGGCACTGCGGCATCGCCCTCACGCGCCGTCACCACCATCAGCTCCGTGATAGCCGAGATGACCACCTCGCGCCTCGTCACCACGTGTCGCCCGACCCTTGAGGTAAACTGCACACAGCCCGGCAACGAGCACCTTGTGGCGCGCCTCGACCTGATATCCTATTTCCTCATGATCAAGGGAAGCGCCAACCGTCACCTCACCGACCAGGACTTCCTCGACCGGCAGGACGACTACTCGATGATGCTCATACTCGACGACAACAACCGCTGGAACCTCTCCCTCGGACTCTACATAAACTCCTGGCGAATAGTACGACAGGAAGAAACCATCCAATAACTCCATCCCGCAGGCATGAAGCACGACCCACGACATATAATCCTCATCCCGCTCCTCGCCATCATCATGGCGGCCTGCTCCGACACGCCCCTCCCCGCCCCCGCCCCCGCTCCGGACGACACTGCTACCGTAATCTTCTCACTCAATCTCAATTCATCCTCTCCCACTGCATCACGCGCCCTCTCCCGCGCCGAAACCACAGAAATACGCACCGCATGGGACCCCGCAACCGACCCGGCAATCATCCCCGGCTGGTGGACTGCCGTAGCAGCCGACCGGTTTGCCGACATCACTGCGGGCACCCTCACCATAACTTACAACACCTCCGACAACACCCCGAAGCGCCTCGCCGTCACTGCCGGCAGCATCAATCTTCACGATGCTAACACCCCCACCGGTGCCGGTGATCTCGCCATCGAGCTTACAGCCGAGCAAGCAGCGGCTGTAGCCGCATCGGGCTTGTCGATAGGCAGCTACAATGTCACCATCACTAAAATCACATACTCCGTCACAACAGTCACTACCGACCCGCAACCCACCGGCACGAAAGAAATCACTCTTTCCGAGGAAGAACGCGAGTTCGGCGCCAATGATTATGATTCTAAAAAATATATCTTCAAGAACGATTTGTTTAAGACCAATAAGCCTGCTGTAGGTGGAAATATCACTGTCACGGTAAAAGAGCCTGGAAACAGTTGGGAAGCTGTAGCATTTATCTCTAATGGATGGAATAACATCACAAATTACACTGAGGTCGATGGAGCATATATCTATCAATATCCAATCACAGAAGGCATTAGTAATAATCTAATGAATTCCGGTCTCGAGGTGTTGACTTACAATAAGACCATCACCAAAATCACCTATACGGCTACCGTTGGCGGCACAGGCGCCGATGACCCAACTCCTGACGTGCCATCCGACAAAGAGGTAAGAACAGTGGAGCTTGATCCAGCGATTTCTCTTGTAAACTGGCAAATGTACACCGTTAATGCAAACTTACTTCCCGATATTACCACCGGTGAACTCAGTATAACATTCACTGACAACACTTATGTCGAGGCATATATAAATAATGTCCAAATTAAAGGTCCGAGCGATGCTTCAGGCACATGGGTTATTGCCAACCTAAACGAAGACCAAGTCAAACAGATTATCGCTAATGGATTTCAACTTAAATCCAATAAATGTACCGTCACCCAAATCACATATACGGCGAAGAAAGCCGTTGCGCCTGGTCCCGACCCGATTGACCCGGGACTCCTTTGGAAGGACGAGTACAACCCCGGCGACGAGGATGCCGCCGACTGCGTAATTGACCCCGCCAAGCTCCATCTCCTCATCTACGACTCCGACACCGAAAAGCTGATTGCCTGGGTAAATGGTGTACGCCTCACCGACCAGTCAGGCGACGACCGCCACTATGGCGGCGAACTGAGCATCAGCCTCGAAGCGTTCAAGGACGCAACCGGTGGCACCCGCACAGCCGACGGCACAACCACCTCCAACGCCGCCGGTGTCACCGAGTCGGTCAACGAAGTCACCGTAATCGCGCTCGCCAACTGGAGCGCATCAGTCGTCACCCCGCTTCTCTCCTCCGAATCCAAAATCGCAGACCTTGAAGCGGCAGCCGCCACATTTAACTGGAATGCCGAGAAGAGTGCCAAGGAGAACGGCTACATACCCATGTGGGGACAGAGCCGCATCCATGTCGACTTCTCCACCGACAACCTCGCCAATCTGCTCGACATCAAGTTACTGCGCTCCCTCGCCAAGGTAAAGATTATGCTTAAGGACGATGCCGCCTCCCCCGCGTCGACCACCGCACCTTACTACGATATCGCCTCCGTCACGGTCAACAACTATGACCCGAAAGGCTACTACATGCCCTCCGACATACGCATGGACAACGCTGTCGAGGGCGCGGCGACCCCGCTGAAACCTGCCACTACGGAGCTGAGCGTATCCGACTGCATCAACGCGTTCACCTCCGCCCTGCAGTCAACCCCGGTGATGATGCTCCCCTCCGGCGTCAAGAGCTATATACTCTATCTCCCCGAGCAGCTTAACGATGCCGAAAGCGCGACGCGTCCGTCAATCGACATCAGCATAAAGTCGCTTCACGTGGGCAACGATATCCCCGTAGGCGACACCGTCAGCGGCACTCTCCACTTCACCGCGACGGGACTTGCCGACGAAGCGCCTAAAAACATAATACGCAACCACCAGTACGACTTCACCGTCCGTATCGACGGCGGGTTGAAATTCAGTGTCACCGTAGCCGACATGATTGATGGCGGCACATATAGTTACGAATATGTCATTAAATAACATCCTGCATATTATCCTCCACCGGGCGGCTCGCCTCGCAGCCGCCACTACCCTGCTGCTCCTCGCGGCTTGCAGCGGCGACAGCAGCGATGGCGGTGCGCCCGAAGCCGGGTCGCGCCTCGCGTTCCGCTACGCCGGTGCGCCGATGAGCATGAGCCGCGCCGAACTTACCTACAACCGCCTCGCCACCACGCTTCAGGATGGCGCCGCCGTGGGCTGCGTTATCTCCGACTCCGAGGGCAATTTTCTCACCAACTCCGAGTGGCGCGTCAAAGGGGGCTATCTCGTACTCGACAACGCCACCACCGAGGGCGTAATCGAGAAGGACGCCAAGGAGCCTTACGTAAAGCTGCTGAAACCTGATGTCAACTACCGGTTTGGCTTCTACTATCCGATGTATAATACGGATAAAATCGCAGCTAATTCCGACAACTATCCAAAAGATTCCAGTTGGAATCTCTTGGTTGGCACTCCCTCCGGTGACGAAAAAAGCGATTTCTACTGGCAAAAGCTGCCTGTATATACGATAAATGAACAGACCGACGAACTGAAGCAGAATCACAGTGACATAATGTGGTGTGGCGTGTCGACATTCAATAATTCACCTCTCACAGCCAACACTCACGCCACAGTGCCTGTCGAATTGCGCAAAAAGTGCGCCACGATTGAGGTGGCGTTTCTCAGCGCGCTCGATGAAACGGTGCCTGAAGTAAACTTTGTCGCCGGAGAGCATAATGGCACAACAGCTGAAGACAGTGGAAACAAATATACATATCCGGTTTACCATGGCAAGTATCTTGATTTGTTTACCGGCAGATTGGCAGATATAGATGCGTACAACTACGTCTATTATCCGAAGAGTCTGACAAAAGAGCCCTTTTCACCGCTAAAAATCCAGTCGGCACAAGATGTCGAGGACGCATCAAAGCGTTACGACCTCTACCGCCTTGTGATTATGCCGCAACGTGACGGTGAGTTTTATTTCGACCTCAAATTCAAAACAAAAAAAGACAATATAGAGCAAAGCTGGACCATCCATCTTCCCGACAACCCTTACCTCCGCAAAATGGAGGAAAACACATATTACCGTCTTGAAATCAAGAAAGCCGATGGCACCTACACCTGGGACCTTGTAATCAATGACTGGAACAATGACAACGAGGAATGGATATTACCGCGACCTTATTAACCGACCATGACCAGAGCATCAAAATTCATATTATTTACCGCCATCGCCGCGATGACCGCCTGCACCGACGAGCTGCCGATGCAAAGCCCCGCCACGCCCGATGAATACATACCCGGACTCGAAGGCTACGACTTTATGATAGCCACCGAGGAGACTTACTCGCGCACCGTCTACACCGACCATTTCCACAGCGAATTTTCTGACAAAGACCGCCTCGGCGCATTCTCCCTCCAGTATCCGACAACAGATAACGACCTTGATATCACGCTCCCCGCGACAGGTTGGCGTGACGGCGAGCCTAACAGAAACGCCATATACACCGTGCATGTACTCTCTAATCTTAAACCGGGTGACGGCGACAATATACAGCGTCTGCAAGTGCTCGCGGGGCCTGAGGGCGACAAGGCACTCAAGATTCTCAAAGGTGGCTATCTCCTATATTACCCATACGACGAGGTATTTAACGATGCCGGATTTGACCGCTCGGCAACCGAACCGACCACTACCAATTTCGCCAACCTCGCTTACTCTGTCAAGACCGACCAGCGCAATGATGAAGATTTCGAAAAGAGCGACCTGCTATGGGATGTGGTGACCACCGAAAACTCCTACACCGGCGACAAAATCGACGAAAGCGGCTCCAACCCTATCAAAGTATATATGGATCATGTCATGGCTACTATCGTAGTTAAAGTCTACAAAGACAGTATTGACACAGACTATGGCGTAAGGCTGCTCAACCTCTTTGACACAGCGTGGGGAGTCGACCTTACGCGCAACGTGCATCTTGCCGACGATGCTACCTCGGCAGACGCGTCATCGCCCACTCAGCTATGCGACAAGGGTCATCAGCTCCGCTGCCGGTACACCGCCTCCGACGCACAGGGCAGCACCGAACTCACCAACCGCGCCGCGTCAATCAATATGCATGTCGAGAGCTATCAGGACCCATTCGACAAGGATATGCTCATACTCCGCGCAGCAGTGCCCGCCTACCAGACAATCCATAAAGATCAGGAAATTATCGATGTGAAGCTTGTAAAAGAACGTGACAAGACCACAGGCACGATTTTGACCACTCCTACCAAGTATAAATCGGCTACCGAAATGACCTTACTTCCGGGTCATAACTATATATTCTCTCTCCGTACCGGGGAATTGCCGGCAATTCCTACCGTCTCCGATGATGAATCATGGGTACTCGATGTGGTTGATCCGGACCATCCTGACAAACTCGTGGGACTGCTCTGCCGCGAATACCTACGTTTCCAACCCGACCAAACTGAACAATTCGCAAAAGGCGCGGAAACCGGTACGGTCGCTACGGCAAAAGATCTCAACGGAAATCCGACAAAAAACGTCAACTCTCAGGCATGGGTGTTTTACTCGCTTCAGGATGACGGCAAGACACCTGAATTAGGTGAAGGCATAGCCATGCGCTTTGTTTACGATGTACTGTATGTGTCAAACAAGACCGGTAACTCACCGAGAGGAATATCCACATGGCCCCTACCACATCATAAGGCGTTTGGCATATATCAGCAGATTATCCTGTCAGTGGCTCACGGACATAGATGGGTCGACGCGCAGGATGCTCTCGGAATCTATGGTACCGACTCACGCGATTACGAAGAATACTATATGCATGGAGCCAAAATAATCTGGGATGGAATGAATAATAAAATCGCCGATGTTCAGCTGCGTACAGATGGCATTTCCGACCCTAACGGCATCACCAATTCCGAGGCGTCGTTATATGGACATATAGCCATCCCCGCCGACGGCACCGCTCCGTATGTGTCATACTCTCCTGCCGCAAACGAGGAAGCGACAATAGACACTGACGGCTGTAAGATCGGCAAACTTATCCCGCGCACGTTGCATGACAGCCGATTAAGCGAAGACCGCACTACCGTAGTGACCAAGGAATATCCTATAGTTAAAATCGGATTCAACCAGTTCTGGATGTCAAAATCATTGCGCGCAAAGACATTGCGTGACGGCACACCGCTTGTATCATATAACAAAGTCGGTGAACCGGGTCTTACATTCGGCAACTACAATGATGACGGAGTAGGAGTGCTACAACCCGGATATTTTTACAGTTATGCAACGATTGATGAAAATACAGTCTTTGACCCGGCTAACAATATGACAAGCGAAGAAAGAGAAGCACGACAAATAGCCGCACTGTACACCTATAGCGCGTTTGAAAATGAGCTTCTTACCCCGTTGTCACCGGAATCCAACTATACCTATAATGCCCCGTATGTGGAAGACATGGATAAACTTATGCATTACTACGACTATGTATTTTCAGCAAAGATGTCAACTAAAGGTGTTTGGGAAGGCATAAATAACAAGGATATCCCTAATCCAAGTGAAAGTAAACTCGAAGCATTAAGAGCCGGTGACTGGACATCATCCAACTGTGACCTCTATTGCTCAAATATAAGCGGTTTCAATCTCCGTCCAAGGGGATTCATGAGTAATGACCTAACCGGTGGAGGAGGTTCTCCAGGTGATGTCGCTGCACTCCTTTTGCTTTCACGTTACCGTGACGAATTAGGTATCTCATACGCTTCTTTTAACTCCTGGAACTGCTGGAGTTCAAGCGAATTTTCCGGTTTTTATCCAAGCTCCACAAAATATACTATTGCCAAAGACGCATGGCAAAGGGAGCAGACAATTTCACGCGTATGCGCTCAGGTAAGGTATTTCATGCGATTTAAAAATCAACAGGATGCCGCTTACTATGGCGAAGGTGGTACTGACTTTGCAAGAACACTGGGCTACAGCATAAAGAAAAGTATCAAATCTAAGCCGGTGACTCCGCACAATCGCCGAGCATCAAAGGATGTTCATCTTGAATTAAAACGATGATAAGGAAATGAAGTATCTTGCACGACATATTACTGCATTGTGGGGCATCGTCCTGACGATGATGCTTGGCGGATGCGTCAACGACTACGACACCTGCGACGAGCCCGGGAAACTGCCCGACGAGGTGCCGGTGAGCTTCGTGCTGAAACTTGACCAGCTCGGCGACCTCTTTTCACGCGCCGACGGCGACGGCATCTGGAATCCCGATGACCCCGGCAATCCCGGCAGCTCCTTCGACAACAAAATCATCCTCTCTAATACCAATGCAAAGGAAACCAACTGGCTTCACGTGATGATTATTAACAATACCGACGGGAGTATCGCACACATCGACATCAAAGAAAGCGAGCTTGTGCCAATTAGCAACGGATATTATCAAGTCACGACCAAACTCAACACAGCAGGCAAAGGCTGGAGCGAAGGCACTTACCGTCTGATGGTTATTGCCAATTTCCGCGACCGTCAAAATGAGAGTAAAGACGCACATATAAATAAATTGACTACTTTGACAGAGCTTACAGCAGCTGTTAACTCACCTGTCACTTGGTTCGAAAGCAAAAGTAGGGCGCCAAAATACTCCCCGACCATACCCATGTGGGGCGTAAAAACCTTCACAATGAATCTTGACGGCACGACAAGCGCAGATGTCGGCGAGATAAAGCTTCTCCGTGCTGTCGCAAAAGTAAAAATCGTGCTGACCCAAAAGCTCATTGACGCCGGATATACACTCGTTAAAGCTAAGCTAGACGAGTATTACTCAAAACTGATGCCGTGTCCCAATGGCTGGGAAAACGCAGCCGAAACCAACGACAACAGCGTCGTTTATGACAAGTCGTCAAATCCTAACAACGGTTCAAAAAAATCAGATTCGATAACGATAACAGCACCCGGCTATGATAATTCCGGTAGTGGATATTATAACGAAACCGACGGTGACGGCAGCTTAGTGTTTTATCTTCCCGAAACATCTGATAATAAAATTAAAAAAACTACTATCACCGTAACAGTCAAGAACGATACCGGCGGTGAGGAAACCTGCGACATGGTAATTGACAATTATCCCGGTGAAGAAACCAACCCTCATTACGCTAATAGCCGGTATAACGTAAATCGCAATCATCTTTATCACTTTACTATCGACAAAGACATTGAACCCGGCAAACTCTCCTATAAGCTGGAATGCTGGAATTACGCCAACTCCGCGATAGGCTGGAATCCAACCGACTACGAATTCTCAGCCAATAGTGACAGCGAAGCAAAGCACTGTTACGTATCATTCCCATCTTATCACGAAGATTATGAGCTAATACAAAACTCCACCTCTTTTGCCGACTATACTTTCACATTCCCCGCGCCTGCCGGTGCTGTGTGGAAAGCATTCCTCATCGAGGATGGCGTCGAATACACCGCCGAAGATAAATTCACGACCAATGCTGACGGCTCAATCAATTATGCCTCGGCGTCTAACACTCCAAACGGTTTCTTCTTCGGAGTAGGAAACCTCGATGGAAAAAACAGAAAGGCTGTGACTTCCGGCGTTGCGCGTGCTGATGCTTATCAGGTAAAAGTGGGCTCGCGACTAAAGACGGTGGATTTTGACGAAAATAAACAACCCAAAATGGAAGATGAAGCCGGAGATATCATACAGCTTAACGCCAACGGGCAGTATTGGAAAGAAAAAGGAGAAGTCCCGACCTGCTATCTCGTAATAAAGGTAGCTTACGACGGCATAAATTTCACCGAGGAGCTGCCGATAAATCCTGATGGCGGCACATCGCCGTTTACTCCCCTGAAACTTGCCGGTACAAAAACCCGTATCCAGATACGACATCTTTTCCCGTTCTATAGGAATAAGAGTAAAAATGCCGGTACCACGGACAAGAAACGAGATGAGGCTGAACTCATCAAAGGGATAAATAGCAATAGGTCCGATTACAGCAGCCGGTGCTGGTGGAGCTATCCGGAGGGTCACAAGGATGCCCCGGCGACCACCAACCCATAATCAACCCTGAAATGTCATGAAACTTTACCGACTACAATGTATACTGCTTGCCGCGTTGATGCTTGCCGCCTGCTCCGACAAGCACGACGCCGAGCCTTCCGCGGCCGCCGATGTCGAGCGCATCACCATCAGCTACACCACCGACGGCTACGGGCGCGGACTTAGCCGCGCCGATGGCGCCACTGAGGAATATTGCTGGCAAGACATGAACGAGACAGCAGTGGAGACAATCGATCTCTTTTTTCTTGACAATGAAGGAAAGGTGACGCTATACAAGCCTTTTGATGTTCCTTCCGAATTTCATGGTAGACATGAAATCGTCTCATTTGCCTCAGACCAAACCGGCGACATTACCTTTGATATCGTAAAAGCTGCCTCAAAAATAGCGATGGTAGCAAACTATCATATAAACATGGGTGATCCCCACGGCAAGACTTTTGCCGAGATTTTTAAGGATGGACTTTCTGGTCTGCAGCATAATAGACCACAGGATCTCTTTGTCATGTACGGAGAGGTTATTGTGGCGCCAAACCTGTCACGCTACGCCAACATCGAAGTGCCGCTGAGCCGTGTCGCCGCAAAAATCCGTGTCACGCTGCATGACGCGAGCAACGCCACAGTCAGCCACGGCAATTTTTACAGTATGCTCTGCCGCTACGCCACCACATCGCCGCTCCTCCCCGAATCACAGGCTTTGCAATTCACGGGCGTTGACGTGAACACGACCTTGCTCCCCTCCACCGCTTCAGTCGCGCTGTCAAACACCCTCATCGCCGACGGCACAACCATCGACGACACCAAACCGCAATGGGCGTATCCCGCCGACATCACCACCCGGGGTATACAGCGCACCGGCGACGAAGGGCACATCTACTACACATATCCGAGCGACTGGATCGACTACTCCGTAGTCAAAAACCAGTGTACACGCCTCAACCAAACCGGGCATAATAACGACG
The DNA here is from genome assembly GCA_003150235.1 of Bacteroidales bacterium. Taxonomy (GTDB): domain Bacteria; phylum Bacteroidota; class Bacteroidia; order Bacteroidales; family Muribaculaceae; genus Muribaculum. Next base: position 11,782 of record QAMW01000032.1, on the reverse strand, counting down.
AGCACAAAAACGGCAAGCGCTACGAAGTGATTGACTACGATGACAAGGCGCCGATAAAGCAGAGCCGCGAGATGTTTCTCATCGTCAAGGCGCAATATGAAAGTTCATGGTATTACTACAAGGTGCCGGTCAATTTCCGCTTTGCTACCATCAACGACCACCAGTGTTTCGACATGTCGGAGCTAACCAAACAGATATTCCCCCTTTACCGCGCCGACCGCAACACCTTTTACGACATTATCGCGCTCATTGACCGCGCAGGAGGCGACCGCCCCGAAACAGCAGTCAACGCCACCATCGGCATCCTCAGCGATGGCGGCATAATCCGCTACATCCGCGACGGCATCGAGGTCGACTTCACCCCGCAGTAGGGGCGCAGGGAAGTGTGTCCGCCCCGCATCATTAGAGTCCTTAAGGTCTCCAAAGTCTTTAACGACCCCTGAAAACTGACAACACCTCTTTTCCCGCCAGGGAAAGATCCCTCTATGAAATCTGATGTCTGAAATCTGAAATCTGACAACTTTTTACTATCTTTGCCATTATAACTTGATGTGCAATGGAAAACCTTACGCTGTGGTACGACTGGCTGCTTGTCGGGATGGCAGTGACAGCCCTGATTGTGTTTGTCGCCCTGCATTTTATCGATGCCGGTTACGGCATCATGTATTCGCGCCGCTGGGGTGCGTCGGTCAACAACCGTCTCGGGTGGGTAATCATGGAGTCGCCCGTGTTTTTCGCCATGCTCGCGCTGTGGCTATGCTCGCCGCGACGTGCCGAGACCGCGCCGCTCGTGATGGCGCTACTTTTCGAGCTGCACTATTTCCAGCGCTCCTTCATCTTCCCGCTGCTTATCAAGGGTAAGAGCCGAATGCCGCTCTCAATCATACTGATGGGGGTGACATTCAACCTCATCAACGCCGTCATGCAGGGAGGATGGATATTCTACCTCTCGCCCGCCGACCGCTACCCCGACTCGTGGCTGCTCTCGCCACAATTCATCGGCGGCACGCTGATATTTTTCGCCGGGATGGCAATCAACATCCACAGCGACTACATCATACGCCATCTGCGCAAGCCCGGCGACACGCGCCACTACCTGCCGCGCGGCGGCATGTTCCGCTACGTATCGTCGGCAAACTATTTCGGCGAGGTAGTCGAGTGGACCGGCTTCGCCATCCTCACCTGGTCGTGGGCAGGTGCGGTGTTCGCTCTCTGGACATTCGCCAATCTTGCCCCCCGCGCGCTTAAAATCAACGACCGCTACCGCCGCGAGTTCGGCGACGAGTTCACGTCACTACGCCTGAAAAGCATTATCCCATTTATATACTGACACCATGTACGACCAATCGCTATTATTCACCCCCGCGCAGATAGGTCCCGTGACCTTGCGCAACCGCACCATACGCTCGGCGGCATTCGAGGGAATGTGCCCCGACAACAGTCCGTCGCAGATGCTCAAAGACTATCATCTGTCGGTAGCAGAAGGAGGCGTAGGGATGACCACCCTCGCCTACGCCTCGGTGACCCGCAACGGACTTTCCTTCCCGCGACAGCTCTGGATGAGAAAGGAAATCATACCCGGATTGCGCGACATCACCGATGCCATCCACGCCACCGGAGCCAAGGCATCGATACAGCTCGGTCACTGCGGCAACATGTCGCACAAGTCGACCGCGGGCGAGACCCCCATATCGGCATCGGGACGGTTCAACATATACTCCCCCACTCCGGTAAGGAAGATGCGCGACGACGAGATAACGGCGATGGCACGTTCGTTTGGCGACGCTGTACGTCTCGCCCGTGACGCCGGAATGGACTGTGTTGAGATACACGCCGGTCACGGCTACCTCATCAGCCAGTTTCTCTCGCCCTACACCAATCACCGCCACGACCGCTGGGGCGGCTCGCTCGACAACCGTATGCGCTTCATGCGCCTCTGCATGGAGGAGGTGATGAAGGCGGCGGGGAGCGACCTCGGCGTGATTGTCAAGACCAACATGCGCGACGGCTTCAAGGGAGGCATCGACATCGACGAGGGACTTCTGATAGCCCGCGAACTCGAACAGCTCGGCGCACACGCGCTTGTGCTCTCCGGAGGCTTTGTCAGCAAAGCGCCCATGTATGTGATGCGCGGTGAGATGCCTATCGGCGCGATGACTCACTACATGGGCTGCTGGTGGCTGAAATACGGCGTGAGGATGTTCGGCAAGATGATGGTGCCTGCCGTACCTTACAAGGAGTGCTATTTCCTTGACGACGCAAAGATATTCCGCAAGGAGCTGAAGATGCCCCTTATCTATGTGGGCGGGTGCTCTACTCGCAGCTCAATCGAGCGGGTGCTCGGCGAAGGATTTGAGTTTGTGCAGATGGCGCGGTCACTGCTCACGATGCCCGACTTTGTCAACCGTATGCGCGACGAGGGTCTTGAAAGCTCCGGATGCGAGCACACCAACTACTGCATCGGCAGAATGTATTCGCGCGAGATGGCGTGTCACAAGTGTGTCCATGACCTTCCGAAAAGCCTCAAACGCGAGATCGAACGGATTAAAGCACGTCAGCAGTCATGAGATGGGCGGTAGTGACCGGTGCCTCATCGGGCATCGGACTGGAGTTTGCCCATCAGCTTGCCGAGCGCGGCTATTCGGTGCTTATGGTGAGCAATCAGGACAACGAGCTTGTGGAATGGGCTGAAAAAATCCATGAACAGTACGGCGTCGCCACAATCGCCCACCGGCTCGACCTGACCGACCCTAACGCAACCGACAGCATAATCGGTGTGCTGCGCGCCAACTCTATCGTGCCCGAGGTGCTCGTCAACAATGCCGGCATATTTGACTTCAAGAAAGTCGAGGAGCTTGGGCGTCGCCGTCTGAACCTCTACATCGACCTGCACATCCGTGCCGTCACGATGCTGTCGACCGAGATAGCGATGATGATGGCTACGGAGGCAAAGGGTGGTTACATACTTAACATGGCGTCTATGTCGTGCTGGATGCCGATGCCCGGAATTGCCATGTATAGCGCGACCAAGGCATATATCCGCGCGTTTTCACGCGCCCTGCGTGTGGAGATGAAAGATTACGGCGTGTCGGTGACTGTGGCGTGTCCGGGGGGAATCGCAACATCGCTTTTCGGACTGCCTGAGAAATGGCGCAAGTTTGCAGTGCGCATCGGTGTGCTTGCCACCCCACACACATTTGTACGCCGCGCCCTCCGGAAAATGTTCAGGCGCAAAGCGCAATATATCAACGGCGGTCTCAACCGCGTGTCGATAGTAGCAGTCGCCATGCTTCCTGAATGGGGACGCGTCATGATTAAACGCATCGGGCTTGACCGCCCGGGTAAAAAGGAGAATAAGGGAAAGTGAACGACCGGAAGACTTACATAGTGACAGGAGCCACAGGGGGCATCGGCAAAGCGATTGTCGAGGGGCTTGTGACGCGCGGTGCCGGGCAGGTGATACTCGCCTGCCGCAATCTCGCCAAGGCACGGAATGTTATCACATCAATCGACCGCCGCTCAACCACGCTTGAAGTGATGGAGCTGAATCTGGAATCATTTGATTCGGTCAGGCGGTTTGCCTCAGAAATAAGGGGAAAGAGAATGCGCGTCGACGTACTTTTCAACAACGCAGGCACAATGCCCGGAGATATGCGCCTCACTGCCGATGGCTACGAGTCGGCTACGCAGACCAATTTCGTGTCGACCGCCCTGCTCACGCGCCTGCTCCTGCCCGCAATCGCCGATGGCGGCGCAATCGTGTTCACCACCTCCATGACGCGCCGCATCGCACGGCTGTGCACCGACTGGAAAGAACACGCCGTGACCCATCACCACCGCTTTACCACCTACGGGCGCAGCAAGCTCATGCTCACTCATTTTGCGCTCGACCTGTCAAGAGAACTAGCTCCGCGCGGCATACGCGTGAACTGCTCCGACCCCGGAATAGTCGATTCCGGAATCATAACCATGGGCAACCGGGTTATTGACTATCTATGCGACCGGTTGTTCCGCCCCGTGATATCCACACCTGCCGAAGGAGCGGCACCCGCGCTGAAAGCAATGGAGGCGGATGTAACGGGATATATTTTCACCACGAAAAGTGATTTTCCCATACCGGAAAGCTACGGCAACGACCCGCTGCATGGGATTGTCAGCAATTTCATACGAAGCTTATAAACATGCTTCGGGCTGATGCGGGAATCGAGCCGCAATCTGCTCCACAGGCATGAGACTTTCATCGGTCTCCACAAAGAGGCGGTCGGGAGGGATGACCGCAGCCGCGGCAGGATTGAAATGCTCGCCGAGGGAGATATGGAAACCGGCACGGAGAAGTTCCTCAGCAAGCTGCGGTTTTCCACGGAAACCGTGTATTATCCATGACTGCGACGGCTTCAGCTCCTTGCGCAGGCGTATGATTTCAGGGAACGCCTTCACCACGTGAAGTATCATCGGTTTTCCCGCCGATTCACTGATTGCGACCTGCCGCATCAGGATTTCTCTTTGTCGGTCTAATGAAGCACCTCGCAGGCGGTCAAACCCCGCCTCCCCTATTGCCACGACTTGCGGTAACAGTGAAAGATGTGCCACACGCTCCATGCGGAAGTCAATCTCCTCGTCGGGCAAAACAGTGTCCCACGGATGCACTCCGGCGGAATAAATATAGCCGTCGACAGGCATCTCGGCGTCATTAAGATTGATTACGGCATCGTGCCGGTCGTGATGATGCGTGTGGATGTCAAGCATTGTCACGGCACCGGGTCATATCCGCTGCCTCCCCAGGGATGACAGCGCAGTATTCGTTTCACGGCAAGCCACAATCCTTTCACAGGACCATGCTTGCGCAACGCCTCGATAGTGTATTGACTGCACGTAGGCACATACCGGCATGACGGAGGGAGCATCGGCGATATCACCAGCTGATAAAACCTCACCAGAAGAATAAGAATAGCCACTATCAGACGTTTCATTTCGCTTCACTGTTTGCGTCACGCAACTTGTCAAGAGCCTTACGCATGGCGGCATGAATCTGCACGGAAGGAAGGACCTTGTCAGCCAAATAGATAAACGCGATATCAATGGGCATCTCCGCCACATCGCCAAGTATAAGGCGATTAAGGCGATATGCCTCACGTACACGACGACGCACCGCCACGCGGTCAACCGCATGACGGAGTCGTTTTTTTGGAACGGAAATCATGAATTGTACACCCGACTTCCTCACTCCGCTTTTACGCCACACGAAGCGCAACGGATATGAAGTTGATGACACCGAACTTCCGGAACGGTCAAATAACGCATCTATAGCCGTGACCGAACACAGCTTCTCGCGCTTATATAAACGCCCCGAAGCAACCATCGGCATCAATCGTTTTTAGCGTCTTCCTTCAGGAAAAGGTCAAGGGCGGCGGTCATAGAGGGTGCCTGCACCGAGGGTGCCTCCATGTCAAGACGCAAACCGGCGTCACGCACAGCCTTAGCCGTGGTCGAGCCGAATGTGCCTATCTTGATTTCATCCTGCTTGAATTTAGGGAAATTCTTCAGGAGCGAGTCGATACCCGACGGGCTGAAGAAAAGCAACATGTCGTAGTCAAACGGCTCATCAGGACCGAAGTCATTGCTGACCGTGCGGTACATGACAGCCTTAGTATAGTTGATATTGTTGTGGTCAAGCACGTTAAGGTCTTCCTTATGCACACTGCTGACAGCATAGAGGTAACGCTCCTTGTTATGCTTCAGAAGATAGGGCAGAAGGTCGTCGAGCTTGCCGGTGTTGACAAAAAATATCTTGCGCTTGCGATACACGATATACTTCTGCAGATAGTTGGCTATCGCTTCAGTTGTGCAGAAATATTTCATAGTATCAGGCACAGTGTAACGCATCTCTTCACAAAGGCGGAAAAAATGGTCGACAGCAGTACGTGCTGTAAATATTATTGCCGTGAAGTCAGAAAGGGTTATCCGTGACTGGCGAAACTCTTTCGCGCTAAGCCCCTCGACCTTGATGAAAGGGCGAAACTCGATTTCAACTCCGTATTTCTCCGCAATTTCGTAATAGGGCGATTTGTCTGATGTAGGTTTCGGTTGTGAAACAAGTACTTTTTTTACTTTCACTCTCTTATCGACTTGTGTAGATTAGCTAATTAAATTACAACAAAGTGAAAACGTGCCGTTAAATAGTAAAATGAGCGGTATTATTTCCACACTGCAAAGGTACAAAATAAAATAAAGCAGAGAGGCAAAATTCTGGTAAAAAATTCTAAAACCCTTATATATAAACGCCAACCTGACGCAAAAATAGAGCGAAACGCTTGCAATCAGCAACCATTTCGTTGCCGACGGATAAAAAAGCACTGCAAGGGCGGGCACCAGCAACAAAGCCCCAAGCATTGCCTGGCTTGCATTGAAACCGCGCAGCCAGAGCGAAGTGGAAAACTTGTCGGAAAACACATAACCGATGAAATTATATGCCATCAGCTGCCATAGATAATATCCTCCCGCGACCCCGGCAAAAATCCCCGCCACCATAATCAGCGAGGAAGGCGGCACTGCAATGTGCATGGTGATTGCGGCGAGGGTAAGCAATGCCTCGCATACACACATCAGCACTATACACACCACGAAAGCACGGGTTTCGTTGACGGTACGCGTGTCAAAAAGATGGTTGCGTTCCCTCAGGCTCCACAAATCATGAAGCATGACACTGAAAAATTTCGGGTATTGCCTGATATTGAATGCCACGAGCAGCAGCATCGCCATGACCACACACAGAATGCCGGAATTATAGCCAAGCAACTCCGGGCGCGCCTCCACCGGCATACCCTGCATGTAAGGCGTCACGACAGTGCTGAACACCTCCCGACCGACCTCAAGCGGGGCATCGGTAACATGACTTAGCGAATCGACCAACCACGACATCTCTTATCTGCCAATATTTTTCAATACTTTTCGCCCTGACTTTGGTATTCACAGCGATTGATTGCCATTGCCACAGCCTCTGCGGGAGTCGACGCGACCTGCCATAGATTGCCCGCGCGCATGAAATGCTCGGCATCGACGTGACGCAGATGAGCGAGCAGAAGGTCGTAGAAGCCGTATGCGTTGGCAATCACTACATTCCCCTTGTACAGTCCAAGCTGACGCCAGGTGATGATTTCAAATAGCTCGTCAAGGGTACCCACACTGCCCGGAAGCGCGATTGCGCCCACCGACAGCTGCGCCATCGTGGACTTGCGGTCGTGCATCGAAGAGGTCGAAAGCATCTCGGTGAGCTGCGGATGATTCCAGCCGCGCTCTATCATGAAATCGGGTAATACCCCCGTCACTTCTCCCCCGGCTTCAAGAGCGCCCTCTATCGACGCACCCATAAGCCCCGCCCTGCCGCCACCATTGACAAGACGGTAGCCGTGCAAGGCAATCTCCCTGCCCACTTCGCGGGCAAAGTCATAATAACGGCTGTCGATGTCGGAGCTTGACGCACCGTACACGACTATACCTGAAGGTCGCTCCATATCAGTCGCCCACCTCCATCAGCCGGGCAAGATACTTGCCTATGATATCAAATTCGAGATTGACGCGAGACCCCTCGGCTATACGGCAGAAATTGGTATGCTCGAAAGTATAGGGTATAATAGCCACCCGGAAAGAGTCAAGTTCCGAGTCACACACGGTAAGACTCACACCGTTGACAGTGACCGAGCCTTTCTCCACTGTCACATAACCGCGTTTCGCCATTGCCGGGTCAACAGAGTAACGAAATCGGAAATATGTACTTCCGTCCACAGTCTCGATATTGTCACACACGGCAGTGCAGTCGACATGACCTTGCACGATATGCCCGTCAAGACGACCGTTCATGACCATGCTCCGCTCCACATTCACAAGGTCGCCCGGTTTAAGGTCGCCGAGATTGCTGCGGTCGAGCGTCTCCTGTATCGCGGTCACGGTGTAGGTGTTGTCGCCGGGGAGCGACACTACGGTAAGGCACACACCGTTGTGTGACACTGACTGGTCGATTTTAAGCTCATCGACAAAAGAGCATGTGAGCGTGAGATGCACATTACCGCCGTCACGCACTATCGCTACCACCTTGGCAGCTTCCTCAACTATTCCGGAGAACATGACAATTCGTTTTTGTTTTTATTAAAAAATCATTTGTAAGCCGCTTCAAGAGCCTGCTCTATATCGGCGATGATGTCGCCTACATTTTCGATGCCGACAGAGAAACGTATAAGGTCGGGACGAACACCCGCTTCAAGCAGCTGCTCGTCGGAGAGCTGACGGTGGGTGTGGCTTGCGGGATGCAACACACTTGTACGCGCATCGGCTACATGGGTCACGATAGCCGCCAGTTTAAGATTGTCCATGAAACGGATTGATACATCGCGTCCGCCCTTCAGTCCGAATGAAATCACACCGCAAGAGCCGTTGGGCATGTATTTTTCGGCAAGCACGTGGTAAGGATTGTCGGGAAGTCCGCAATAGTTTACCCACGCCACTTTGTCGTTTGCGGCAAGATACTCGGCAACAGCCTGGGCATTTTTGCAATGACGCTCCATGCGCAGATGTAATGTCTCCAGACCAAGATTGAGCAGAAACGCATTTTGCGGCGACTGTATGCTGCCGAGGTCGCGCATCAGCTGCGCCGTAGCCTTGGTGATATAAGCGCCTTTGCCGAATGCCTTGGTATAGGTGAGTCCGTGATATGACTCGTCAGGGGCACACAGCCCGGGGAACTTGTCGGGATAGGCATCCCAGTCAAAGTTACCGCTATCGACTATCGCACCCCCCACGCTCGTAGCGTGACCGTCCATATATTTCGTGGTGGAATGTACCACGATGTCAGCGCCCCATTCAAAGGGACGACAGTTGATAGGTGTCGGGAATGTGTTGTCGACAATCAGCGGTACCCCATGCTTATGTGCCACACGGGCAAACTTCTCGATATCAAGCACATCAAGCGAGGGATTGGATATCGTCTCTCCGAAAAGAGCCTTGGTATTGGGGCGGAAAGCCGCTGAAATCTCCTCTTCTGAAGCATCGGGACTGACAAATGTCACCTCTATGCCAAGCTTTTTCATAGTCACGGCAAACAGATTGAATGTACCGCCATAGATAGCCGATGAGCTCACAAAGTGATCGCCCGCCTCACAAACATTGAATATGGCATAGAAATTTGCCGCCTGACCGCTTGACGTGAGCATAGCGGCAACTCCGCCTTCAAGGGCGGCAATCTTTGCCGCCACGGCATCGTTGGTGGGGTTCTGCAACCGCGTATAGAAATATCCGCTGTCCTCCAGGTCAAACAGACGTGCCATCTGTTCGCTGGTGTCATATTTGAAAGTGGTACTCTGATATACGGGAAGCACACGCGGCTCGCCTTTCTTCGGAGTCCAACCCGCTTGTACGCAAAGTGTCTCCGGTTTAAATTGCTTATCCATGAAATGTATTTATTTTACCATCCGCAAAGTTACCCAAAAAGTTGACACTATGCAAATCGCCCCTCCCCATTCGCTTTAGCAATAGCAATAAGACACTCCCTGGAATATTGCAGGGTTCACTTCTTGGCACGAAGCCGCTTTTGCTCCGCGTCGAAGGCTTCAAGGAAATGGATTTCTACCGGCGATAGCTGATATTGGGTGCGCTCTCGGAATTTATCGTATTCCTCATTGGCTTTCAGTTTTGCCACTTCGGCTGAGACACAGCCGGCATGGGTCAGCAATTCCTTACCTGATAACTTCAGAAAGTCGTCGAGCTTCTGAATCCAGTCTTTCATATACATCGGCACATGGCTTTTTGCCTGCAACTCGGCAAAATCGAGATATAGATTGACAATGCGGTTTAGCATGTCAACCTCCTCTTCCGACAGGTAATTCTTTGCAATCTCGACCTCATGTCGTGTAGGCATGGCACCGCACCACGTCGTCATGCCCATGAAATCTTTTTCAGCATTGGCTCGGTCATAAATCACTTCTGCGGCAGTATGTCCGTGGGCTGCAAAGTGCATCTTGTTTTGCACAGTCTTAAAGAATTGTTGAGTAACGGATGTGCGGGGATCATAGTCAATACTGAGGGCATAAATCTCCAGTACCTTGCGGTAGAACACTTTCTCCGAGCTGCGGATATCGCGGATACGAGCCAACAGTTCATCGAAATAATTCCCTTGTCCGGCATTTTTTAGCAAATCGTCATTAAGCACAAAACCCTTGATCATATACTCTTTCAGCACTTGCGTAGCCCACTGCCGGAACTGCACACCGCGATGCGAGTTGACACGATACCCCACGCTGATAATCATGTCAAGGTTATAGAAATCGACCTGATGGGTCTGAGTTTTACCTTCAATAGCACCATGTTGAGTGGTAGTTGCATATTTTGCAACTACCTCTTTGGGGTCAAGTTCTCCTGACTCAAAAACATTCTTGATATGTCTTGAAATAGTTGATTTATTGCGTTGAAACAGTTCCGCCATCTGGTCTGCCGTGAGCCACACAGTCTCATTTGAGAGACGGACCTCAATCTTCGTCTCCCCGCCCTGTGTCTGAAATAATATAATCTGTCCGTTATCCATAATCATTACTTATTCTTCCTCATAGTAATATGAGTAGTCAATACCTTTCATAAACGTCTCGCGGTCGTTGATTTTGTCGCGGTAAGTGAACTGGTCAAGGAACTTGCTTGCTCATTAATCAAATAGCTTCTAAGAAATCATCGGCGAAGACACCTGTACTTCGATTTATGTTTATGGGTAAAGTCATCTTTCAAAATTAATGAATTATTTGATAATTTGCAAATTATCAATACCCATAAAAGAGCGATATGTAAGGGAAAGATTCCAATAGGAAGTGCAACTGGCATTTCCTCACTCCTCCTCAGGGGAAGGCCGCGCGCCGAGGGGGCTGGGTAAGCCCCCGTTGAGGGCAACGCCGATTAATGTATTTTTCACCAGAAATTACCTGCAACACAAAAAAGGAGACCGAAGTCTCCCTGCGATTAAGTAACTTTGTGTTGGTAAAATGAAATATAATCACCTAACCGCGGAGCAAAGATACACAATAGACGTGTTACTCCGGCAAAAAAAGAGCAGAAAAGAGATTGCGCAGACCATAGGAGTGTCGCAATCTACCCTCTGCAGAGAGTTGAAGCGCAACAGTGGTCAACGCGGCTACCACTGGCAAAAGGCGCAGGTAAAAGCCGCTGACCGGCAGCGACGGTTGCAGAACTACAGGAGTCTAACGCTTGAAATACGTAATTTTATCCGCATTAAGATGCGTGAGGAACAATGGTCCCCGGCTCAGATTGCAGGATGGTTACGTAAGCAAGGCAGGAAAAGTGTCTGCGTGGAAACGATTTATGCCTACATCCGTACGGACAAAGATAATGGAGGGGATCTATGGAAGCATTGTCGCCATCAGCTCAAACATCGAAAGCGTCAGGTCTCGGCTCCGTATGTGGCAGTACAGGACCGCACTATGATCGATGACCGTCCGGCTGAATGGGATGGCTCCACACCGGGTGATTTCGAGATGGACACAATTGTCGGAAAGGATGGCAAGGGAGCAATCGTGACATTGGTCGAAAGGAATACCAACTTTACGCTGGCACGTAAACTGCCACAGGGAAAGAATGCCAAGGCTCTGGCGCAGACAGTCATTCTCATGCTGCTGCCTTATATAGGCAAAATCAGGTCGATAACCACCGATAACGGCAGTGAGTTTGCCGAGCATCTGCTCATAGCCAAGCGACTGAGAACCAAAATATTTTTTGCGCATCCTTATTCTTC
>QAMW01000045.1:2390-22381 GCA_003150235.1 Bacteroidales bacterium | reverse complement strand
CGCGACCCTCAGCTTGGAAGGCTGATGCTCTATCAACTGAGCTACTTCCGCGTAACGTGGGCGAAGATGGATTCGAACCACCGAAGGCATAAGCCAGCAGATTTACAGTCTGCCCCATTTGGCCACTCTGGTATTCGCCCGATACTTTTGAGCCTCTTGTCGGATTCGAACCAACGACCCCGAGATTACAAATCACGTGCTCTGGCCAACTGAGCTAAAGAGGCATTTATTAGTATCTTGTCGCCTTACAGCCGTTATGACTGTCAAGCGGGTGCAAAGTTACGCATCAATTTTGTTCTATCCAAATTTTTTGCCCATAATTTTCATCAAGCATCGTATTTTTCACACTAAACCGATTATCTCTCTTGTAATTATGTAAAACCGGATAACAAAGCCTCTGCTTTGCGAGTGCAAAGTTACATATATTTTTCTGTATTCGGCAAATTAAGTCGATATTTTTTCGTATGTTTGCATTAACCAATTTAAAATCATACAAGATATGCAAACAGATATCAAAGCACGACTGGCGGCTTTACGCGAAGAGATGGCAAAAGCAGGCGTAGACCTTGCCATCATCCCCCACGCCGACCCGCATCAGAGCGAGTATATGTCAAGCCACTGGCACCTGCGTGGCTTCTTCAGCGGATTCACGGGCTCGGCTGGCACACTGGTTGTGGCAAAAGACGAGGCATTTCTATGGACCGACTCACGCTATTTCCTTCAGGCAGCCTTGCAGCTTGAAGGTACGGGAATAGCACTGATGAAGGAAGGAATCCCCGGCACACCGGAGATAGCCGAATATATTGTAAAGCATCTCCCGTCCGGCTCCACTGTAGGTATAGACGGAATGCAATTTTCCATCAATGCCGAGCGACAGCTTGCCGACGAACTTGGCAAGCATGGCATAAAGCTCGACACCGGATTTGCTCCCGCCGATGCCATCTGGCACGACCGTCCCGCCCTTCCCGACAACAAGGCTTTTATCCACGAGCAGAAATATGCCGGCGAAGCGGCATCCGACAAAATAGCGAAGATACTTGCGGCAACCGCAGAAAAAGGTGCCGACGCTATACTGATCTCGGCACTTGACGAACTCGCATGGGTGCTTAACCTGCGAGGAAGTGATGTAAAATATAATCCCGTAGTGACGGCATTCCTTTATCTCGGCAAAGGCGACTCCACATTATTTATAAATGATGTCAAACTCGATGACAAGGTTAAGGCATACCTTTCGGCTAACGGTATCGCGACAGCACCCTACGAAAGCGTGGCACAATTTCTTTCGGCACTGCCGAAGTCAACCCGTGTGCTTGTCGACCCGGCAACTACATCAAGTGCCATGGTAAAACCGCTTGGAGAGCGCATGGTTACGGCAAAATCGCCGATTCCACTGCTGAAGGGCGTGAAAAACGATGTGCAGATTGCCGGTATCCATGCAGCGATGAAACGCGACGGCGTGGCTCTTGTAAAGGCAATGATGGATATCGAAAAAATGCTTTCGGAAGGCAAGCCGCTCACTGAAATGGAAGTTGGAAGAATACTTACCCGTCGCCGCAGTGAGCAGGAATTGTATTTTGATGACAGTTTCGGCACCATAGCGGGTTATCGCGGACATGGAGCGATTGTTCATTACGAGGCGACACCGGAAAGTAATTCGGTGATTCACCCCGACGGGCTTCTCCTGATTGACTCCGGGGCACAATATCTCGACGGCACCACCGACATCACACGCACAATATCGCTCGGCAATCCCACTCCCGATGAGCGCCACGACTTCACGCTGGTGATGAAAGGGCATATCGCACTCGGCTCCGCAATATTTCCGGAAGGGACACGCGGTTCGCAACTTGACGCGCTTGCACGTCATTTCCTCTGGAACGAAGGCAAAAGCTATCTCCACGGCACCGGTCACGGTGTAGGACACTTCCTCAACGTACACGAAGGGCCGCAGAATATCCGCCTCAACGAGAATCCGGCAACTCTTGAACCGGGAATGCTCACTTCCAACGAGCCCGGTCTCTATATCACCGACAAATATGGCATCCGTTGCGAAAACCTTGTGCTGACTGTTCCGGCATTCACCACCGAATTCGGCAATTTCTACAAGTTTGAGACAGTGACTTTGTTCCCGTTTGACCTGAAGCTTTTCGATGTCACCATAATGTCTGACGCTGAAATCTGCTGGCTTAACGCCTACCACAAACGCGTCTACGATACTCTCTCCCCCGAGCTTGACGAAGAGGAACGCGCATGGCTCGAACACAAGACAATTCCTTTAACCAAAAACAATCAGTAATGGCATTAATCAAATCAGTAAGAGGATATACGCCAATAATCGGCAAAAACTGTTTTCTTGCCGACAACTGCACAATCATAGGCGATGTGGTGATGGGCGACGATTGCAGCGTGTGGTTCAATACTGTGCTTCGTGGCGATGTCAACTCCATAAAGATCGGCAACCGCGTCAACATTCAGGATGGCTCCGTGCTTCACACCCTTTACCAGAAATCGACCATTGAGATAGGCGATGACGTTTCCATAGGACATAACGTCACCATCCATGGTGCTAAAATCCATGACTTCGCCCTCATCGGCATGGGAGCTGTTGTGATGGATGATGCGGAGGTAGGCGAAGGAGCACTCGTCGCCGCCGGGAGCGTGGTGTTGTCACGCACCAAGATCGGCGCCAACGAGCTTTGGGGAGGCGCACCCGCCAAATTCATCAAGATGGTCGACCCGGAGCAGAGCAAGGAAATCAACCGGAAAATCGCCAAAAACTATCTGATGTACTCCACATGGTACGACGCTGAAGCCGACAACGCCGCCGGCGTAGCCGCCGAAGAATCGAAATAGAGGCAAAAAGATAATGCTTATCGCAACGAAAAACGCGGGTATGTAATTCGTTACACACCCGCGTTTAATTTTTGCCAATAAAATGTCAGGCTGCCGAGAGCTGATTGTGCACCCTGTTTACGGCATTCTGAAGATAAAGCGATTTACAGAATACAACAAGATACATGATACCTAAAGTCAACGGACCGAAAAGGAAAATGGTCAACAGGTAGGTCGACGACTGAAGACCGCCGATTTCTCCATTCTTGTTAAGATAGCGGTTGCATCGGTTAATCCATTTATAGGTCCAGATAATGCCATAGATTCCAAGCGTGATGATATTCAATAGAAGATAAGTCACCAGACCGGAGGTCGAGTCGCCGTCATCCTTGCAGGCAATATTGGTCTCCTTGGCAAAAGAATGAATCAGATACCAGTTGTAAAGTCCGAAAGTTACGAGATTCAGAAAAAATGTCTTCCAAAATCCTCTGTTAGTACATAGCATAATGATTGGATAATGCCTGTCCTTTCAGGCAATGATTAAATAATAAATTTTCACAAATATAACCATTCGTTATACTATCCTCCATATATTAACAGACTTTCTGCGCTAATTTAACATCATTTAACCGATGCGTATTTTTCAGAATGTTGTCTGATCAGCTCGGCATCGTCAAAATAATTTATCTTCATTGCCTCGCGCACTTCATGAAGAGTCTTCGCGGCTACTTCGCGCGCTGCTTCCGAACCTTTCTTAAGTATGTCGTAGACGGCAGGTATATCCTGTTCCCATTGCTTGCGACGCTCACGTATCGGCACAAGAGTCTCGTCAAGCACATTGATAAGGAATTTCTTCACTGTACCGTCGCCGAGTCCGCCACGGGTATAGTGGTCTTTCAGTTCCTGAAGATTCTTGTATTCGGGCAGATATTTCGCAAAATGCTCGTCGGTGCAGAATGCGTCAAGATAGATAAACGGGCAGTTTCCTTCAAGATGTCCCGGGTCGGAAATATTGAGATGAAGAGGGTCAGTGTACATTCCCTTAACTTTCTTTGCCATTTCCTTGGCGGTATCACTCAGATATATGCAGTTACCGAGCGACTTGCTCATCTTAGCCTTACCGTCGGTACCCGGCAGACGCTGACACACGGCATTTTCAGGCAACAGGATTTCCGGCTCGACTAATGTCTCGCCATACACATTATTGAATCGGTTGACAATCTCGCGCGTAAGCTCAATCATGGGAGCCTGGTCCTCTCCCACCGGCACAGTAGTAGCCTTGAAGGCGGTGATATCGGACGCCTGGCTCACCGGGTAGCAGAAGAAACCTACGGGGATGCTTTGCTCAAAATTGCGCATCTTGATTTCAGTCTTCACGGTCGGGTTACGCTGCACCCTTGACACTGTCACCAGGTTCATGTAATAGAACGCAAGCTCGGTAAGCTCCGGCACCATTGACTGAATGAATATCGTGGTTTTTGCCGGGTCGAGACCAACCGAAAGATAGTCGAGGGCAACCTCGATGATATTCTGACGCACCTTTTCCGGATTGTCGGCATTGTCGGTCAACGCCTGCGCATCAGCTATCATCACGAATACCTTGTCATACTCACCGGAGTTCTGCAGCTCCACCCTGCGCTTCAGGGAGCCGACATAATGCCCCAGATGAAGCCTGCCTGTAGGACGGTCGCCTGTCAATATAATCTTTTCCATAATTTAACATTTTTAATTCCGACCTCAAAGTTAAGCATTTTTCCTGCAAGGTCGGCACTTACTTCAGTAAATTCAACAATTTGACAGTCCAATCAGCCATAAAATGCGGAATGCGCAACACTCCGTCACGATATTCCAATTCCTTTTCGGAATATATGATACTGTATGCAGGGATATATTTCTTTATATATACCGAGAGACTTTTCCCTGAAGTATTAGTGCCGGATTTCACCTCCACAGGCAATACATCAGCCCCGTACTGGATGACAAAATCGACCTCGGCAGTAGCATTTGACACCCAATATCGGGGTTGAACCTGCAGCTGAGGTACAAGCGACTGCAATATGGCATTTTCAGCAAGCGCCCCGCGAAACTCCCTGTACATTATATTGGAGTTCCAGAACACTTCCGGAGGCAAGGCAGCCATAGCCCTTAACAATCCCGTATCAAAAAGATAGATTTTAAAAGCCGCCACATCATCATAAGCAGAAAGCGGCAAACCGGGTCGGGAACAACAAAATACACGGTAGATCAGTCCTGCTTGCTGAAGCCATAAAAGTGCATCTTCATATTCACGTGCACGGGCACCGGGCTTCACGAGTTTATACACAAATTTCCGGTTCTCACGTGCGAGTTGAGAAGGAATCGAATCCCATATCGCAGATATACGCGGCACATCACTTCCCGCCGCATGTTTTGCAAAGTCCAACATATATGCCTGGAGTATCTCTCTTTGTACACGCTCAACTTCTCCTACCCCTTTTCCTTCAAGCATACATACGGCTGCCGCAGGCATACCGCCGCATACCTGATACCGGCGATATGATTCTGACACCCTGTTTTTTATTATTTCAGGAAGTGAACCTATCTCATTTAGACCCTCCAAAAAGCGAAAAGCCTTTTCGTCGTCACGCCTCAAAAACTCACGGAATGACACCGGGTACATCCTGAGAAACTCCACTTTTCCTACAGGGAAAGAATCACCTTTGGAAAGTGCGACACCGAGCAATGACCCAGCGGCAATAACGTGATACTCCGGAGCAACCTCACAAAAATATTTCAATGAATTAAGTGCCTTGTTACTTTGCTGAATCTCATCAAATATTATAAGTGTATCACCGGCGACAATAGGTACATCGGTATATAGCGAAAGTATCGGTAAGAGCCGGGACGGCTCTTTGGTAGACTCAAACTCACGGCAAAGCTCTTCCGACTGGTCAAAATTAAAATATGCCACATACTTAAAGCACCTCTTTCCGAAGTGCTTCATCAGCCATGTTTTGCCGATCTGCCTGGCACCTTGCAAGATGAGCGGCTTCCTTCCCGGAGAGCCCTTCCACTCAACCAATTGCTCCATTATGTCACGATGTAAATCCATAACCGTCTAATTTGTTTCTCGCAAATATACACATTTTTCCAAGATATTATGTGATATTTTACACATTTTTCCAACGAGAGATGTGAGAATTTACACATTTTCCTAAGCAAACATCGGAAAAACAGGGCAAAAAGGAGGGTGCACCAAAATTTTGACGCACCCTCACGGATATTTCATTTACTAATCGGCAGCCATCAATCACCTGTCGAAAGCATCGGCAGAAGAATGTCATGGATCGCAGGAGTCCCTGCAAGCACAGAGATGTTACGGTCGGCACGGAAATGAGTGTAACTTCCGCCTGCCTCTTCGAGAATGAGCAATCCGGCACTCGCATCCCAGGCATGCAGATTCAGTTCCCAATAGCCGTCAAGAAATCCCGCCGCCACATAACATAAGTCAATTGCCGCGGAACCGAGCCGGCGCAAACCACGCACACGCGGCATCACGCGCGCCACATTGTCAAGATTATTGTCAGGATTAGTATCCTTGTCCACAGGGAACCCTGTAGCCACGACACTCCGGTCAAGGCGTGTCTTTCCGGATACCTTAACCGGCTCGCCGTTGAGCCACGCCCCCTGTCCCTTCACAGCATGAAAAAGCTCGTTGAGATATGGAGCAAACACAACTCCGACCACCGTCTCGCCATTATGCTCGATGCCTATTGACACCGAGAACAGTGGCAATCCCTGGCTGAAATTGGTAGTGCCGTCAAGCGGGTCAATCACCCATCGGTACTCGCCGCAATGAGCCTCCTCTCCCGACTCCTCTGAAAGAATCGAATGATCCGGGTAAGAAGCCTTGATATGGTCAATCAACACTTTCTCAGCAGCCTTGTCGGCAGCAGTCACAACATCACTATCGTTAAGTTTCGACTGTATGTCAAGTTCATTACCGCGAAAGTAGCGCAAATGCACAGCCCCGGCTTCACGCGCCCACGACATTGCGTCGAGCAATAAAGAAGAATAATTCATATACGCCAACATTTAAAATGTATGTCTCTATATAGAATATCTTCGGGCGGCAAATTGTTTAATCCTGATTCTCCTCGATGGGAAGCTGGCGCTTGAACACCTCCTTGAAAGAGATGAGCGACTCGGTGCGTGCCAGACCCAGACCCTGCAACTGCTCGTGAATGATATGCAGCAGATGGTCGTTGTTGCGGGCATACAACTTTATGAACATGTCGTACTGACCGGTGGTAAAATGCACCTCAACCACTTCCGGTATTTCGCGCAGACGCTCCACCACCTCGTCAAACTTGCCCGGATCCTTAAGGAAAAATCCGATGTAGGCACAAGTGTCATATCCTACCGATGCAGGATTAATCAGACACTCCGATCCGCGGAGCACACCCATTGCCATAAGTTTCTGTATACGCTGATGTATCGCCGCTCCCGACACATTACACTCACGCGCTATTTCAAGAAACGGTTTTCGTCCGTTAGTGGACAATGTTTTCAAGATCTTGTAGTCTAAAGAATCTAATTGAGCCTTAGCCATAAACTAATATTTTAAGGTTGTTGTTTATACTTTATTAATTATTTAATCAATCACGATAGCAAATTTACGCAATAAAATTATTTTTTTAATTTTTTTCGCTTAAAATTATACTGTCTTTTTATTTTAGTTTAACTTTGTGAAATGAACGTCACTTTGGATAACATACAGCCCACAGCATTGAATCTCAATAAGTTCAAGGCGATATACGAGGATTCTTTCCCTATAGAGGAGCGCCGGGGATGGGAAAATTTAAAATCGCTTCTTTATGGAGGTCATGAGTTTTTCAAAGCCTATGCGATATTTCATGACGCACAATTTGTCGGCTTTATTACCTCATGGGTATTCCCCGAGGCTGTCTACATCGAGCATTTTGCCACTGATGCCGCCCTCCGAGGCTCAGGAATAGGGTCAGCAGCACTTTCTCAGCTCATCGACTCCACATCATTGCCCATAGTGCTTGAAGTAGAGCCTGCCGAAAGCGGAAAGACGGCACAACGCCGCATAGGATTTTATCGCCGGCTTGGATTTCACGACCTGCCCGACTATAAATACATCCAGCCTCCCTACTCTCCCGACCTCCCCTCTATACCTATGACACTCATGGTTCATGGCACACTTGACCCGGAGGTGGCGCGAAAACGTATTTACAAGCATGTCTACGAAGCGGAATGACAATGATTCTTATATTTATGACTACACACCAATACACGACAATATGAAAAAATCTATCTCAACATATATTACAGCGATATTTCTCGCCGTCTTTATGCTTGCAGGATGTACCGGAAGCACCGACAGCAAGCCGGTAATCACGGTGAGCATTCAGCCTCAGAAATATTTTCTTGAAAAGATTGCAGGCGACAAATGGGAAATCAAATGCCTTCTTTCCAACGGTGCCAATCCTGAATCCTATGACCCGGCGATGACACACCTGCTCAACCTTGAGTCGAGCAAGGCATATTTCCGCATGGGCAATATCCCTTTCGAAAGCGCCATTATCAACAAGGTACACAACAACAATCCCGGACTACGCATATACAACAACTCCGACGGCATAGAGCTGATAACCGGCACACACAGCCACGGTGACATAAAACACACCGACGCGCCCGACCCTCATACATGGACATCGGTAAAAAACGCCAAGATAATTGCCCGAAACATGCTTGACGCAATGAACGACCTTGACCCGCAACACAAGGAGACCTATGCAAAAAACTACCGCAAGGTCGTCGAATCGCTCGATTCTCTCGACGCCGGTCTTGACTCGCTGCTCGCGTCAAGCCGCGGAAAAGCATTTGTCGTGTGGCATCCGTCGTTGAGCTATTTCGCGCGCGACTACGGTCTGCGTCAGATTTCGCTAAGTCCTGAAGGAAAGGAGGCATCGGTCAACATGATGCAGACAGCAGTCGACTCGGCGCGTGCCTCCGGTGCCGAGATTCTTTTCTTCCAAAAGGAAATCGATTCACGTCAGGCTGAGACCGCCAACGAGCAGATAGGAGCCAAGCTTGTCAATATAAATCCGCTCAGCTACAACTGGAACAAGGAAATCATCAATATAGCCAATGCAATCGCCCGACAATAAACCGCTCATTTCACTCAGTGGAGTGTCAATGCAATATGACCGCAAGGTTACGTTACACGACATCAATCTCGATATATGTCGAGGCGATTTCATCGCCGTGACCGGTCCCAACGGCGGAGGCAAAACCACATTGCTCCGCATAATACTGCGCCTGCTCTCCCCCACCCGAGGCACAGTAAGCTACATCAGCGACAGGCAACGACGCCTGCGCATAGGCTATCTGCCGCAAAAAAATCTTATCGACAGCGGTTTCCCGGTCACGGTAAGGGAGGTAATCGGATTCGGACTGATGAACGACCGCGTCCTTTCAAAGGATGAAAAGCTCAACCGTATCAATGACACCATAAGACTGATGGGTCTCGTCGAACATGCTGACAACGCTATCGGAGAACTGTCGGGCGGACAGCTTCAGCGCGTACTAATAGGAAGAGCTATAATCTCCCGACCAGAAGTACTTGTGATGGACGAGCCGTTGAGTTACCTCGACAAAGATTATGAGCATAAGCTTTATCATATAATAGAGAATCTTGCCGAGACAACCACGATTGTGCTTGTGTCACACGAAATGTCGACAATATCCGGCATGGCTAACCGCCACCTGATTATCAACCATGAGCTACATGAATGTACAGCAAAACGCCATTATGCACATGAGTCTTGTGACTGCGAGCAATGCGGCTGACTACCGGCTCCCGAGCACAAGGAAAAACAGACCGACTAAAAGCACCGACAGGTCAATGAGCTTAAGCTTGATATTCTTCTCGTGAAGGGCAAATACGCCGTAAAGGAATGACACGATGACGCTTCCGCGACGTATCATCGATACCACGGCTATCATCGACCCGTCAATCGACAGGGAATAGAAATAAGCGAGGTCAGCGACGGTAAGAAACACCGATATGAACGGTATAGCCCAGCTCCAGTGAAATCGCGTCTTGTTGCCGGGAGCAAAACGTATCACCAGCCACAGCGTCACGCCCATTATTATCAACTGGTAAAAAGAGTACCATGCCTGTACTTCGAGAGGCTCGTAGAGCTTAAGCAGCCATTTGTCGTAAAGAGCGCTCACCGCGCCCATAAACGTGGCGCCGATACTGAACCACAGCCATTTGCTGTGTTTGAACGAAAAGCCCTCCTTGCTTCCGAGACGGCTTATAAAAAACAGCGACCAGAAACCGAGCAATATACCTATCCACTGAAGCCAGTTAAGATGTTCGCCGAATATCAGCAACGCGCCGACAAGCACAATCACAGGCCTCGCCGCATTGATAGGTCCGGCTATTGTTAGCGGAAGATGTTTCAATCCGAAATAGCCGAGCAGCCACGACGACAGCACAATGAACGATTTTATGAGGATATGGATATGACCGGTCACGCCGCCACCGAGTATCGCTTCGCTGCCGGTGACCCCGATTATCAGTACGGGCGACATCAGCAACGCACTGAAAAGTGTGTTGAAAAAAAGTACTAGCGGCACATTGTTGCCGTCGACCGAGATTTTCTTAAAAATGTCATAAGCCCCCAGACACAGGGCCGACACCACTGCAAGCAATATCCACATTCTGATACAAATTTTACAATTCTACTCCCGGAAAGCTTATTTAAGCGTTTCGAGCAGCTTACGGTTACCTACCAGCCATAACACATCCTCCGGCTGGAACACAGTGCTTCCCGTAGGATGGTCATACGAGCCGTCGGGATGCTGTATCGCGACAAGAAGAGCCTTGTACTTGTCACGAATCTGCGCCGAAGCCGAGGTCTTGCCTACAAGAGGCGACTTGTCGGTAAGCTGTATATTGGTAAGTTTCACTTCATTTATATTTGCCGATACGGCATCATCGTTATTCTGTTCAAGTATCGGGAGAAGTTGTTCAATCTGGCTGTCGGTACCGATGATGCCGAGCACATCGCCGGGGAAAATACGCACATTGCCGTTTGGCACCGCGATATAAGACGCGCCACGCTGTATGCTCGCCACATTGACCCCGTAACGCTTGCGCATATCGGAGTCGGCAAGACGTTCCCCTACAAACGGGCAACCGTAACCTACCTCGATAAACGCGAGGTGAAGGTCGCTCACCAGATTGTTATTCTTACCGCTGCGGCGCAGTTCGCGTTCGTTAAGGTTGTTGAAGAAGCGCGACTCTATGTGGCGCATCTGCTTCTTGAAACGCCCCGACCAGGTACCTATCAGCACAATGAAAATAAGGAAGCCCACAATCCAGCCCACACGCATCGAGTGAACGGCACTGAGCATATAGATTATAAAGCTCAGAGCGAGCAGAAGGCGGAAGATGGTCATCACCACGAGGGGCACGTCAAAATGAGCGTTTGCCGTAATAAGCCGCTGACGCTCGGTGTGTTTTGATGCGGGCATCGCCAATGCAAGTAGAAACGGAGCCATCAGTATCAGCGCGACAAGACTGCAGAAAAACCGTCCCCAGCCCGGCATTACATCCACAAGCCACGGAAGCAGGAATTTAAGACACACCACGATAATGGCTATCAGCACTGTCGAATAAAGCAATATACGCCAGAGGTAGCGCTTCAACACCGAGTGCCACAAGGTGCGTGTCTCGCTTTCCGATGCCGCCTTGTCGCTATAGCGGTCGATAAGGAAATGAAGCCGTTTGGGCAACACACGCTCGACAAGCTTGTAGGCAGGGTCAGCCATGCGTATGAAATATGGCGTGGTAAAGGTGGTAATTACCGACACCGCCACCACGATAGGGTAAATATTTGGGTCAAGTACTCCGAGCGACATACCGAGTGACGCGATGATGAACGCAAACTCACCTATCTGCGTGAGCGAAAAACCCGACTCCATCGCTATGCGCAGCGACTGACCGGTGATAAGCATGCCGAATGTGCCGAAAGTAATCATGCCCACAATCACGACGCATGACAATATCAATATCGGCGAGGCATATTCAACTATGATATGCGGGTCGACCATCATCCCGACGGAGATAAAAAACACCGCGCCGAAAAGGTCCTTTACCGGTGTCACTATCTGCTCTATGCGCTCGGCATAACTTATACCGGCGATAATCGAACCCATCACAAACGCACCGAGAGCGAGCGAGAAGCCGCAGTAGACGGAAAACACCGCCATCCCGAAGCAAAGTCCGAGCGATATGATAAGCAGCGTCTCGTTGTTAAGATAGCGGCGGATGGCGTTGAGCAGCGTCGGCAGCACATATACCCCGACAAGAAACCATATAACGAGGAAAAACACCAGTTTGCCTATGCTGAAAAGCATCTCCGAGCCTTCCACACTGTTGTTGAGCGCGATTGACGACAGTATCACCATCATCAACACGGCAAAAAGGTCTTCCACGATCAGCACGGCAAACACGAGCGACGCAAACTTCTTCTGCCGCAGGTTAAGGTCGGTGAACGCCTTTATGATGATAGTGGTCGACGACATCGACAGCATTCCGCCGAGAAAAAGGCTGTTCATGTCGGAAAAATGCAGGAAATGACCTATCGCGAAGCCCGACACCATCATGCCTATCACGATTATAAGTGCCGTGACCACAGCTGAGCCGCCCACATTGAGCAGTTTCTTGAAACTGAACTCAAGTCCGAGCGAGAATAGCAGCACGACGATACCAAGTTGCGCCCAGAACTCTATGTTGCTCTCGGTCGTGACCGACGGAAGATACTCGAAGTGGGGACTTGCAAGAAATCCCGCCACGATATAACCGAGCACCACAGGCTGCTTGAGCCATTTGAAAAGCACCGTGACAATGGCGCCGAGTATCAGGATGAATGCGAGGTCCGACACAAGGTTTTCCACCTGCACGTCGGAGATTGACTCCGCGGCGGCAGCGGTCTCACCCCCGGCTGCCGAGATAAATGCGAGTATGAGTGAAAGCGTCATTTTGTCTTAATTACCTTTTCCGTTATATGCTCACCTGGTTGCCGAGCGATATCGCGAGCGTTGGTTTCACCTGACGCAGGTCGGCAAAGAGGTCGAGATAATTGGTGCGTTCCCTTACAAGCACCACAAGATTGAGGCGTGTCACCTGCACTTCGTAGTCATATTCGACATAGACATTGCTCAGATGCACGTGGTGGCGGTTGAGCACTTCGCGATAACCGTCGATATTCTCGGTTATCGTCGAGAGCTTGAGCCGGATGATGCGCGACTCCACCCCGGCACTTATATGATGCTCCCAACGCTCCATCAACACAAGTATCACCAGTATCAGAGCAGTCGCCACGATTGAGAGAAAATACATCCCTACGCCTACAGCCATGCCTATCGCCGCCACCATCCATATACCCGCAGCTGTCGTGAGACCGCGCACCGAACCCTTCATCTGGATTATGGCACCGGCGCCGAGAAAACCGATTCCGGTCACCACCTGTGCGGCTATACGGCCCGGGTCGCCGTTTTTAAGACCCAGATACTCCTGCGGCACATAGATGGAGAGGAGCATGGCGAGGGTCGCGCCCATCGAAATCAGCGCAAAGGTGCGCACACCGGCTATCTGCCCCTTGCGTTTGCGCTCGAAGCCGACACAGCATCCGAGCACGAGGCTCAGCACGAGTTTGAACACCGATGAGACATTGTTGACCTCAATCGAGTTGATGTTATCGAGAAATATCGACCAAACGTCAGCCATCGGTTACTTGCGGAGGGTAAAGCGACGTGAAGCCAGACGATAATTGTCGGCAAACAGCTCGACCATGTAGTCACCGGGAGTAAGGGTGGTATTGACATCCCAGTACATGTGGATGCCCGGAATCTCTTCGCCCGAGTATTCGATGGTCTTACGTGCCGTACACTGCACCGAGCCTCCCTCGAAGGAGAATGAGCCTCCCGCACCGAGAAGCGCGCCCTCGGGATTGGTGATGCGCAGGTAGATTGTCTTCTCGCCGACGGGAGTCGAATTATTCTGCGGTATGGTGAAAGTCACCTGAAGCTGCTTTGCCTTGGTGATGTTTTTCTCAACCTTGCCGTTTTTCTTCAAAGCCACGAGGCTCACCCCGGTCACATTCAGCTTTTCGGCAAGCGTCATGCGCTCCGACAGCTCCTCGTTGCGGCGAGTCTCGGTGGCGACCCGGGTGGAGAGCTGCTGATTCTGCTGGCGCACTTCAGCCACCTCGGCGCGCAATCCCTCGTTCTCCTTGCCGAGCGAGTCAATCTGGGTGACGTAGTGGCGGAGTATGTTTTTGAGGGTGCCTATCTCGTCCTGCAGCTGCTTGATGCGCTGCGCGCTTTTCTTCTTCTCCGAGTTCAGTTCCTGAAGCAGTTTTTCCACCTTGCTCTTTGCGGCGGCATATTTCGACACGAGCGAATCGTTGGCAAGCAGTTGCGACTGGTTTTCATACTGTGCATACTCGGTGTTCAACGCCTGGTATTCATTGGCAAGCTGCAACTGTTCGTTGGTAAGCTGAAGCTGCTCGTTGGCAAGCGTCGCCTCGTTCACCTTCTTTGTCATCGACGTGGTAGTCAATATGATAGCCACGATGGCGGCGGCAAGCAGTATGCCGAGTATTATCACTACTTTAAATAGTGAATTGGATTTCTTTTCGTTTTCTTCCATAAATCGCGCAATTTTTCCGCAAATTTACAAAATTCCCGTGAAACGGGCGGTATCGCGCGCGGCTAAAGTTACAGGGCTAATATGTCAGATAGAGATACAGCGTATTGATGCTTGCATAGAAGAGTATGATGAGCACAGGCATGTTTCGCACATCCAATACCGGATTTCGCGCAAACGACAGCGCCGTGCCTCCTACCGAAGCGATCACAAATGCCCCGTTGAGACTCCACCAGACGATAGCCTCCGGGCTCAGGAAATAATTCACCGCGCCCAGCAGAGCCGCGATGACAGTCACAATCCCCGTAATCAGTGTTATCTCACTGCGCTGAAACAGGTACAGCAATACAGCTCCGGCTATACCGCACACCAGTGATGTCACGGCATAGGTGGTGGAATATTCCGTCTGACCGCTTACCACGATATACCACGACAATATCACGAGAATCAAGAATAAAAGCACCTCGGAAATCGCGCGTGTAACCCCGTTCTCCCCCGCCTGCGGATTGTTAGCCGAGTGCGAGATATCGACACCGAGCGTTATCAGCCCGATAAAACCGATTGCAGCAAAGGCAATCCACCATGACGATGGCACAGTGTGATATATGCAGAGTGCCGACGCTATTGTGGCAATATATAGATTTTTTGTTGTCGCGGACCATAACATCCGCTTTATTGATACTGACATTATTCGTTATTTTAAGGTTAAAAAATTTTATATCTTTTTCGTAAGCGAAAGTTGTTGATTAACGGTTAATATTAACGTGATGCGATTCTTTTTAGCAGCAAATTACCGCCAAAAGCAAGACAAAATATCGCACCCGCTTGAATCACAATGTCATGAACACGACTCCCAAGTACCCCGGTTAGGCTGTCAATCCACACCACAAGATAAATCACAATCAATGCCCACGCCCAAGCATTAATATTTCCATTATTCGCCTTCATAATCTATCTATTTCAAAGTTTTATATCCATTCGCAAATATAATCATTATTTTTAACACGTCAATGCTTACATATAATTATTCAGCGATTTCAACAGCGGGTTACCGGTAGATGGTAGGGATGCTCCGTGGAGCATCCGCTGATTTATTGTTCATTAACCTGTTTTCGGATGCACCATGGTGCATCCCTACCTGATAATGAAGCCCTTATATTGACTTTTTCACTGGATAAATCCCCGAAACACATGTAAAGATACATAAGGGCAAATGGTCAAAAAGAACTAGGGGGGAATTATCCCTTCGGGCAACTTTCCGGCACAGGCACTGTGCCGAACGCCCTGCGGCAAAATTTCTTCTATCGTTTCTGACCTTCTGTCCCTTTGTATCCCTGACGACCGGTAACATTCATAAAAAGCGGGAAAGGAAGCGTCACTAAAGGCTCAATTATATTTACGTGACGCTCCCCCTCCCGCCGATTTTGACATTCTCACTTAGCTACATGCGTTGCAAATGTCCAGCCGATTGAAAAATCGAAGCTCTTTGTCTTGACATGACGGTCGATATGTTTGTTTATATCCACCCACCCCCGCGTATAGTCAAATCCAATCCTGATACGCCGAATGTAAAAATCAATGCCGACTTTTCCACCTACATCCCAACGCCGGAATCCGTCAAGGCGGTCATTGACAAGACATCCCACATACATTCCTACATGGGGAGCTATAATCGCAGACACTTTCTGTGTGTCACGGTTGAAAAATTTCACAGCCACGCCCAATTTCAACGGCACATCGATATAGTTCAGGCTCTTCTTAAGTGATGTGATATCAGTATATTGTGGAATAAACCCGGTCAAATCAAGCTTGCGCGTAGTCCAGTTGACTCCGGTTTCCATGAGCAGACTTCCACGCATGTGAGAGATGTAAAATCCGGCGCCGAAGTCCGGCTTGTTATGCTGCGTCAGGTTAGACGCACTGATACTGTTTATGCCTATATTACCCTGTACTCCGTAATATGTCGAAATAGTACTCACCGCGCGGGTCATGATGCTGTCATTTTGTGCAGCCATGCCGAAAACCGACATGACGCACAAGATGCTTACTATAATTCTTTCCATCATAAATTCTTTCATTCACCGAATTTTAATTTATTACTTTTCTATAGTCGACCATAATCTTAAACTCGATGGTGCGACATCCAAATCTGATAAAAGTGTGTATTTATCATCATCTAATATCTCTGAAGAGAAAATAACTGCCTTATATCTATTAGTGTACTCCTCAACTTCGGCTATGCTATTAAGTTTTTGTATATTCACAAAATAATGCTTTAAAATATTAATTTGATTTTTTTCTTCCGGATATCTTTCAATCATATGTTCAGCCATAATTTCATCAGATTCATGAAAAATATCAGAAAAGAAATTATTTAGTTCTCGAGTTATAACCAATATCTCAGTTCCGGAAACAGGATAGCCCATCTCACTGGAAATTTGCGCAGATGTTCTTACTATCTTATACAAGCTATCACTTGGACGACATCTTTTAAATAATTCAATCAAAATTTTGTTATGATAATATCCAAAATTTCCCGCAATTGACGACGTATTGTCGCTTATTTTACACAAAGTAGATTCATTTGCCACTAATTTATCCCTGAAATCATTATATTCGGAATCGGTCATGTCTGTAGCATAATACGAGCACCACGCTTTAAATGAAGAAGACGGACATCCTGCGGTAACAATGGCATAACCAATCGGAGAGCTGGGATCTTCGACAACCTTTAGGCTGAAATGATCGGCTTTAACACAATCAATCAACTTTCTAAAAAAACTTCCGATACTTCGAGATTCTTCGGTTGGATGGCTCTCCATGTAATCCGCATGGAAATCATCCAGATTTTGCATTAGCTCAACGTAAGGGTCATCATTAGAGGGATTGGTCCCGCTTAATTGGGGTTCATTTGAATTACAGGCAACAAAAGTTGCGATGAATAACACTGCGGCGCAAACCACACCAAAAAGAATACCTTTTTTCATTTGTTTTTAATTTAGTGATTAATAATTAGTTAAATTTTTGAAGCTATTTTTGAGATAGAATGAGCCATCAATGACATTGCCTTCCTTATCATAAAATACGATTTCGTAATCGCCTTCTTCGTATGGTTTAAGATCGACTGCGATTGTTTGATAGTTCCTTGCATTGATCGACTTTTGATATACAACTCCTTCCGGACCTGAGACAACGACAAAACAATCAATGCTCTTCTTAAAATCAATACGCAATAGTTTACTTGCAGAGTCATGGTCAACATGAATCGGTATTTCATAATTATTATCATGTCCCTCTCCTTCATTATGGACAGAAAGACTCACCTCCTCACTGTAAGTTGGGATAACACAAGTAAGCATCAAACAGAATGTAATTATTTTTTCTTTCATAAAAATTTATTTAAGTTTCACATTGCAAAGTTATAATGCGTCAATCCAAAACCCAGAAAAAGCACAGTGACATCGGGTGTACATGACAGGCAGAATCGAAAGCAGCAAGACCCTAAATAGCAACTAATTATATAATACATCTATTTATTGTCGGTGTACATTTGGTGTACGTGATAAAAAATCCACCTAGAATTTTGTATATTTACAGCCATAAATCTATAAAATCCGTATGAAATTTTTACCGACCTTTCTATTTTCCGTATTGATATTCATCACAATCAATGGATGTATAAAAAACACTGACGACAAGCTTTGGCAACAAGTCGCCTTAGCAGACAGCCTTATGTTCATATACCCTGACAGCTCATTAAAGATAATCTCAAGTATTAAAGGGATAGATAGGAGCGATGATGCCACTAAAGCATACTATCACTTAATATCAACGCAAGCAAGATCGCGAAATAATGCACTCGAAGCAGGCGATACTACTATATTAAAATCTGTACAATATTATTCTCAAAGTGAATCCAATCCATATAAACTGGCATGGTCTCTTGTCTATGCCTCACAAATTAATAATGAAAAATGCGGCAACGATTCACTCTCATTAAAATATATCCGGGAGGCGGCAAAAATAGCGGAAGAAAATGAATTAAACGACGAGCTCTTAAATATGTATATATATAATTTTTGGGGGAACATCCTCTATGACAAACGCCCTTTTCATGATGCGATTGACAAATATCTTATTGCCGCAAGATATGCCATGTCAATTAATGATACCGCCAGGATTATTTCCGGACTTATCGATGTTGGCTCACTATTTTTAAAAAATCACGAGTATGAGACAGGAAGAAATTATCTTGAACGATCTATAAATCTGATTATGGTTTATCCTGAAAAAGCCTGGAGACTTCCTCGCATCTATGAACGAATCAGCACATCTTATCATATGGAGGGAGATAATGAAAAAGCTTTGCCATGGATAACCAAATCCATAAATTCAGCCATTGAACAAAATCATACCTCACCTTGGTACTTATTGGTTTCCAAGGCAGAAATATTGACTGAATTAGGGAGGCTCGATTCAGTCGCCTACTATCTGGACGCCGCTGAACGGGGCAAAGTCACTCAAAGCTATGCAAACCAAGCACTTTTTGAACTTGCTCGCGCCAAATATGAAGCACAACGCGGGGATTACAAGTCAGCTTACGAAACCCACAGGAAATACTCCGCATTTCTCGACTCCATGTACATCGAAAAAGAGCGAAACAGAGTGGCTGAATTTCAGCGGCGCTACGATTATCAGGATGTGGCAATCGCCCTCGACCGGATAAAAATCGAGTCGCAGGCAAAAAATATAAAATGGCTCTCAATAACCGTAGCGCTCCTCGTGCTATTGCTCGCGGCACTGGGCTACGCCTATATCCAGCGTCAAAGAAGAATCAAGGTTGAAAAAGCGCGCGAAAAAAGCATTAACAGCGCGGTTAACAGCGTGGAAGAGCGTATGCGCCGCGAACTGCTTCACCGCGACCGCCATATCGAAAATCTGCGCAACCGCGTGATAATGATGGATACCACGCTCGACAAGATAAGGGCGCTGCGCGACGCATCGCCAAAGGAACGCGCCACCTCCGGCTCACGGTTCATGATGACCGACGCGGAGATGGAGCATCTGATTACCACGGTCAATATATGTCATGAAGGATTTGTAGATGGTCTGCGCGAAGAATTTCCCACCCTGGCAGACAAGGATGTAGAGATATGCGCGCTGATAAAACTCGGACTGCAGAGCCGCGACATCGCCCTCCTGACAGGGATGAGCGACAATACCCTCAAAACGCGCAAAAAGCGCATGAAGAAAGAAAAATTCAACGAGGTGACGACCGACTTGCAGTTTGACGAATGGATCTACTCTAAAAACTACGGCAAGCCCACCGATGATTATTTCAAGCCGGAGGCTTGAAAGGTTACGAGGTTATAGGTTTAGGGGTTAGGGGTTAAGGTTTAGGGGTGACCCTAAGGACCTTAGAGACCTT
>QAMW01000045.1:0-2286 GCA_003150235.1 Bacteroidales bacterium | reverse complement strand
CCGGAACTTTTTCACGAATATTGCAGTTAGATAAATAAAAGAGAATCATGTATGATAAAGAGAGAGGGCTTTATGTAGCCCACGGCCCTAACGGACCGATAAGCATAACCGGACGGATGGCAAACCGCCACGGACTGATAGCCGGAGCCACCGGCACAGGCAAGACAGTGACCCTGCAGGTGCTCGCCGAAACATTCTGCCAGGCGGGAGTGCCATGCTTCATGGCTGACATAAAAGGCGACCTGTCGGGCATAAGCCGACCCGGAAAGCCGTCGGGCTTCATCGAGAAACGCTGCAAGGAATTCGGCATGGAGATGCCGCAATTTGAAGGCTGCCCGGTAAGATTTTACGACGTATTCGGAGTGCAGGGACACCCGATGCGCACTACCGTCACCCGCATGGGTCCGGAACTGCTCGCACGATTGCTGGAGCTTAACCCGACGCAGACGGGTGTGCTCAATATAGTGTTCCGCATCGCCGCCGACCGCAATCTCACCCTTATCGACCTGAAGGACCTACGCGCCATGCTCGATTATGTTGCAAAAAACAGCGGAGAGTTTACCACCGCCTACGGCAACGTGAGCACCCAGTCAATCGGAGCGATACAGCGCGCCCTGCTCGCGCTTGAAAACCAAGGGGCGACATCATTTTTCGGCGAACCGGAGTTTGACATAAACGACCTGCTTGCCACCGAGGGCGGCAAGGGAGTGATGAGTGTGCTTGCCGCCGACAGACTCATGCTTCAGCCAAAACTCTACTCCACCTTCCTGATGTGGCTGCTCAACAACCTCTATGCCTCCCTCCCGGAGGTAGGCGACATGGAACTGCCGAAACTCGTGTTTTTCTTTGACGAGGCACATCTTCTTTTTGACGACGCGCCCAAGGCACTCCTTGATAGCATAGAGCGTGTGGTGAGGCTCATACGAAGTAAAGGCGTCGGAGTATATTTCGTGACACAGAATCCGATTGATGTGCCTGAAACGATACTCGGACAGCTCGGCAACCGAGTGCAACATGCCTTGCGCGCTTTCACCCCGCGCGACCAAAAAGCGGTAAAGGCGGCAGCGGAAACATTCCGCGCCAACCCGGCATTTGACACCCGAGATGCGATACAGGAACTTGGTACCGGTGAAGCGCTTGTGTCATTTCTCGACGAGAAAGGCACCCCGGCAATGGTCGAGCGCGCCAAAATACTCTTCCCGCTCAGCCAGATAGGTGCCATAACTCCCGCCGAGCGCGATGAAATTATCAAGAAGTCGGCAATATATGGCAAATATGACACGGCGATTGACCGTGAAAGCGCATTTGAGATACTTCTCGCCGAAAGCGAACGCAAGACCCGGGAGGATGCCGAACAAAAAGCAGCGGCAAAGAAGGCGGTAAAAGAGCCTGCAGCTCCCGCAAAGAAAAAATCATCCAAGGGCGGATTCTGGAGCACGGTGACCAAGATAGCCGTACCCATACTTACCACCATGGGGCGTACCATCGGCAGAGAACTTGTAAAAAACGTGACAAGCCCCAAGAAACGCCGCTGAAACATCATCTGCCGTAATTATTTCAATAATAATTTTCTATAAAATATGTTAATTATGATGCCATTTTGGCTACCATATTTTATCTTTATATCAAAATGCAAAACTTAAATTAATGATATGGAAATTGTGAGCGCAAGAGACTTTCGATGCAATCAAGGCAAATATCTTATTGCAGCCAGAGCAGGACAGTCATTATTGTTGACATCCAGATACGGGAATTTCAAAATAACTCCTGTTTCAGAAAAGGATGAAATCGTGGAGCGCGATATTCGCATGTCTTGCTCCGAAGTGAAAGCTCATATTGAAGGGAAAATAGAGCTTCCCCGAGCAAAGGACATTATTTTCTGATGGAAATTATCGCCACGAAGGTATTCTTACGCTGTGCAAAATCCATTGCTAAAAAATACCGTAGCTTCAATTCGGATTATCAAGCACTGATTAAAGCTCTATCACTGAATCCTAAAACAGGCACTGATTTAGGAGGCGGCTATCGTAAGGTAAGAATGATAATTTCCTCGAAAAATAAAGGAAAGTCAGGAGGATGTCGCGTCATCACGCTAAATACAGTTGAACGAAACGGGTGTTTATACCTCATATACATATATGATAAATCTGAATACGATTCAGTAAACCTTTCAATCATAAAAACACTCGTAGAAGATTTGGAATTAGACTCGTCGATAGAATCATCGACCAGGTCGCAGATTCTACCTGCAAGTGCAAAATTAGGCAATAAATTTGAAGAACTCGG
>QAMW01000049.1 GCA_003150235.1 Bacteroidales bacterium | reverse complement strand
TGATTTTGCCTATATAAGGCAGCAGCATGAGAATGACTGTCTGCGCCAGAGCCTTGGCATTCTTTCCCTGTGGCAGTTTACGTGCCAGCGTAAAGTTGGTATTCCTTTCGACCAATGTCACGATTGCTCCCTTGCCATCCTTTCCGACAATTGTGTCCATCTCGAAATCACCCGGTGTGGAGCCATCCCATTCAGCCGGACGGTCATCGATCATAGTGCGGTCCTGTACTGTCACATACGGAGCCGAGACCTGACGCTTTCGATGTTTGAGCTGATGGCGACAATGCTTCCATAGATCCCCTCCATTATCTTTGTCCGTACGGATGTAGGCATAAATCGTTTCCACGCAGACACTTTTCCTGCCTTGCTTACGTAACCATCCTGCAATCTGAGCCGGGGACCATTGTTCCTCACGCATCTTAATGCGGATAAAATTACGTATTTCAAGCGTTAGACTCCTGTAGTTCTGCAACCGTCGCTGCCGGTCAGCGGCTTTTACCTGCGCCTTTTGCCAGTGGTAGCCGCGTTGACCACTGTTGCGCTTCAACTCTCTGCAGAGGGTAGATTGCGACACTCCTATGGTCTGCGCAATCTCTTTTCTGCTCTTTTTTTGCCGGAGTAACACGTCTATTGTGTATCTTTGCTCCGCGGTTAGGTGATTATATTTCATTTTACCAACACAAAGTTACTTAATCGCAGGGAGACTTCGGTCTCCTTTTTTGTGTTGCAGGTAATTTCTGGTGAAAAATACATTAATCGGCGTTGCCCTCAACGGGGGCTTACCCAGCCCCCTCGGCGCGCGGCCTTCCCCTGAGGAGGAGTGAGGAAATGCCAGTTGCACTTCCTATTGGAATCTTTCCACCGCATTTTTTTCAATTATATTTATATTTTTTCAGTCTAAAGTAGTAAATTTGCACATTATTACCATCATATCACTGACAATATGAAATCGATTAAGACAATAGCCGCAACCCTGATGATCGCGCTTGCGGCAATAACCGCCCAGGCACAGCTACCTTCGGTACAGCTAAAGGATTTGGAGGGCAAGACCGTTGACACAGCGAAGCTTAGCAACGACGGCAAGCCCTTTGTAATCACATTCTTCGCTTCATGGTGCAAGCCTTGCAACCGCGAGCTGAAGGCTATCCACGAAGTATATCCCGACTGGCAGGAAGAGACCGGTATGAAGGTCGTGGCGATATCGGTCGATACCGGACAGAATGCCAGCAAGGTAAAACCTACTGTCGACGCAGAGGGCTGGGAGTATGACATACTTCTCGACCCCAACAGCGACTTTATGCGCGCGATGGGCATACAGATGATACCTCACTGCCTTATCGTTGACGGCGACGGTAATATCGCCGACAGCCGTAGCGGTTACACCGAAGGCGCTGAGAGCCATATCATCGAAAAGATTCGCGAACTGCAGAACAAATAAATATCATCTATTCATTTCCTGCCATAATGAAGTTGACCGGACCACTCGCATTGCTCACAATCGGAGCGATGGCATTTAACGCATCCGCCCAAAACAGTGTTGCGGTGCACGGTAGCGTACAAAGCGACAACCTTTTCCCCACCAAGCCCTACAAGGACATGAATGACCAGGAACATCACAGCGATTTCCTGACCAACACATACGCCGATGTAGGACTCATAAGCAAATATGTCGACGCCGGATTGCGTGTCGAGTATCTCGACCACCCGTTGCCCGGCTTTGAGCCCGACTTTCAGGGATGGGGCTTGCCTAACATATATGTAAAGGGCAAATATAAAGGACTGGAGCTTACCGCCGGTGATTTCTACGAGCAATTCGGAAGCGGATTTATCCTGCGCACCTATGAAGAGCGCAGTCTCGGTATCGACAACTCGATAAGGGGCGGACGATTGAAAGTCAACTCCCTCCCGGGACTCCGTTTCACCGTACTCGGAGGTCTGCAGCGACGCTTCTGGGACTGGAGCAAGCACTCGCAGGTATATGGAGCCGACCTCGAATGGGACATGCAGGAACATATCAAGGGGCTGCGTGACCATAACATAATCTGGACTCTCGGCGGCTCATGGGTGTTACGTCATGAAGACGACGAGACAATCATGGTGCCGGGCACAAACTACCGCCTTAACCTGCCAAAGACAGTAAACGCTTTCGACGCCCGCACCCATTTCTACCGCAGCGGTCTTGACCTGCTCGGCGAATTTGCGTGGAAAGCCCCCGACCCCTCTCTTGACAATAACTACACCTATCGCCACGGCACAGCCGTGATGCTCTCCGCATCATATTCAAAGACAGGATGGAGCGCACTTGTGCAGGCGAAACGCTCGGAAAACATGGCATTCCGCAGCCAGCGGTCGATGAAACTCACCTCGGCATTCATCAACAATATGCCTGCATTTGCCTACCAGCACACCTATGCTCTGGCAGCAATGTACCCATACGCTACCCAGGCTGCTCCGGGAGAATGGGCATTTCAGGGAGCATTTGCCTACACGTTCAAGCGCAAAACCGCGCTCGGCGGCAAATATGGCACCAAGCTGAAACTATATGTAAGTTACATCCGCGGACTGCATCACGAAAAGCAGCCCACTTTCAACGGATCGGAATATGGCACTGACGGTGACAAATGCAAATTCTTCGGCATGGGCGATCTGTACTATCAGGACATCAACCTGCAGTTTGAAAAGCGTTTTACCCGTGACTTCAACTTCAACTTCATGTACATGAACCAGCGCTACAACCAGATGGTAGTTGAAGGTCACGGCGGAATGGTCAACGCCAACATCTTCGTGGCGGAAGGCAAATACAAATTCAACAAGAAACTCACCCTGCGCGGCGAGCTGCAATATCTCACCACCCGCCAGGACCAGAAAGACTGGGCTTACGGATTGCTTGAATTATCGGTACTACCCTATCTTATGTTCAGCGTGAGCGACCAATGGAACTGCGGTGACACAGGTACACATTATTATATGGCATCGGTGACCGGCACATATAAGTCAAACCGACTTATGATAGGCTATGGAAGAACCCGCGCCGGCTACAATTGCTCGGGCGGTGTGTGCCGATACGTGCCGGAGACACAAGGTGTCAACATTTCTTACAATTACAATTTTTAAACAGGGAGAAAACACACTATGAAATTTTTTGGAATAACTACGGCACTTGCCGCAATAGCGATACCGGGCATAATCCTAACCTCCTGCGATGAGGTCAAGGAGAATGAACGCTACATCGACATGGGTGAAATCACCGCGAAGCGCACAGTGCTTCTCGAGGAATTTACGGGACAATTCTGCACCAACTGTCCGTTGGCACATAGAACTATTGAAAATATAGTAGAACAATACGGCGAAAATGTTGTCGCAGTAAGCATCCACGCCGGACGACAGTCCATTGGGGAAAATGAGAATCCCAATATAACAGGGCTTAGAGTAGATGAAGGGAATGAATATGCCTCCAACTGGAACATCACCGATTATCCAAGCGGCATCGTAAACCGTACAAGCGGCATAAAAATGCACTCGGAATGGCAGGCAATAATCCGTCAAGAGATGGAAAAACCGTCACTTGTTGATATTGAACTGACAGCTAACTACGATGCTGATACCCAAAAGATATCCATTAACACCGGACTCACCCCCGGAGCCAACATTGACGGCTATCTCCAACTTTGGATTACTGAAAGTGGCATAATTGCACCCCAGAGCGGCAATCCTTCTGAAACCGGCTTCTCCTACAAACCGGACTACGTTCACAATCATGTATTCAGAGCGGCTGTCAACGGTACTTGGGGTGAAGAAATCGCCCTCATAACCCGTGAGCCGCAAACGATTTCCAATGAAATTACATTAAAAGGAAACTGGATCCCCGCAAACCTGTCGGTAGTCGCGTTTGTTTATAATTCCGACGAGGGTGTGCTCCAAGCTGCCGAATGCAAAGTAACAACTTCAAACATCACAGAATAATATCATAATTCTAAATAAAGATGAATAAAATTTTTACTCTTATTATCAGCATTATATGCGCAATTGCAGTTAATGCACAGGATTTTACCTGCACAGTAGACGGCAAACCGGTAGAAAATGATGGTACCGTAACCGTTGGATACTCTTATGGAGTAGACGGCGCACCATTCTGGAAGTCAGTGCCTGAAATAGCTTTAAGTTCTTCTGAAGATGTCAGTTGCGACATAAAGACATCATGCCAGCCTGGTAGTCCGGTAAAATTTTGCTACGGCATCTGCAAATCACCCGTACTTGACAACGGTTTCGATGTAATTTCTTATACTTTTGATCTTAAAGCCAACAAAGCTGAAAAACTCGACATCGAATATGAAGATTTTACAGCTATCGACCAAAACACCGTGCCTGAAAAGACATCGGTTGATGTAACTGTCACCGTAAAACTCAGACAAAGATTCCATTTTACACTTGTATTTGACGGTAATACTGCCGGAATTGACAATGTAGCAGGCGACGGCAATTTCGTGAATCTCGCCGCCGGCAATATCCTTGAGTACAATGTACCCGAAGGTACCAAGCTCGATGTATATTCAATAAACGGGGCTACAGTGCTCGAGCGCACAGTCAACGGTCACGGTTCGCTTTCACTCGACCGTCTTGCACCCGGCGTATATCTTTACAAGGCTGGCGCACTTAGCGGAAAGGTGCTCGTAAAGTAAATTTTTCGTGAAAAGTCTATGATTTTAAAATAAAAGATATAACTTTGCATTGTAAAGCAATCATAAACAATTATCGTATAATATCTAAATTCTAATTAATCATGGCTTACGTAATCACTGATAAGTGTGTAGCTTGCGGCACCTGTCTTCCCGTGTGTCCCGTTGAAGCAATCTCTGAAGGCGACATCTATCACATCGATCCCGATACTTGCATCGAGTGTGGCAGCTGCGCAGAAGTTTGCCCCAGCGAAGCAATTATCCCCGGCGAATAATTGAAGCTATACGGCAACAATAAAAAGAGGATGTATCAAAATTGATACATCCTCTTTTTATTACATTTCATATAGCGCCGAGAAGCACCGGCACACTACATTCCCTCCCCGCTCGCAATAGGTGACAGCGAAATTTGCGGGAGTGGATTGAAATGCCTAAATTTGTAAGACAAAGTATCAGACAATGAGCAAAGAATTTGTGAAAGAAAATCCTGAGCTTGTGGCGAGGCTTCGCGACCCCGCTACCTGCCGTGATGCTTTCGGGGAAGTAATCAAGCTTTACGGAGAGCCGCTTTACTGGCAGATACGCCTTATGGTGGAAAGCCACGAGGATGCCGACGACCTTCTACAAAACACATTCATGAAGGCATGGAGCTCTATTGAAAATTTCCGTGGCGAGGCAAAACTGTCGACATGGCTTTACAAGATTGCAATAAATGAAAGTATAACATTTCTTGCCCGCGAACGCAAACGCCTCAACCTGTCGCTTGATGATGAAGAGTCACATCTCGTCAACATGATTGAAGCCGATACTTTCATCGACGGCGATGAACTCGCGTTGAAGCTGCGCAAGGCAATCGCCACATTGCCTGAAAAACAGCGGCTTGTGTTCAATATGCGCTATTATGACGAAATGAAATATGAAGACATGTCTGAAGTACTCGGCACTTCGGTAGGCGCACTGAAAGCCTCCTACCACCTCGCGGCAAAGAAAATCGAGCAATATTTTGCCGACAACGATTAAACCATTGACCACATTTTTAGTCATACAATAAAAAATTATACGATATGGCACATGACAATGACATACTAAAGCAGGTCGACCGACGGTCGGGGATGACTGTTCCCGAGGGGTACTTTGCTGATTTTGCCTCGCGTATGATGGAGCAGATTCCCGAAAAGAAACAGGAAAAGATTCTTCCGCGCACATGGTGGCAGCGCTGCCGTCCCTATGTATATATGGCGGCAATGTTCTGTGGTATATGGCTCATGATGTGGATATTCAATGATATAAGCGGTCGAGGTTCGACCCACATGAGCGACAACCCCGTCATCGCCACTGTGCTCCAAAGTGATAATTTTTATGACTATTACATGCAGGATCAGATTGACGAATATGACGTAATCGAGGGAATGTATGATGACGGCGTGACATTGGCAAACTTCAAATGACGACCTATATGAACCGAAAGAACATACTGCTATTGCTTATCGCGACAATACTTTTCGCGCTACCCGGCTATGCCGACGACAATAACAACAAAAAGAATATCGACCGCAAGGAATGGTTCGAGGAATTGCGCCAGTATAAGCACAGCTTCCTCGCTAAAGAGCTTAACCTGACCAAGGAGCAGGAGGCGAAATTCTTCCCGATGTACGACGAGATGGACGGTGCCATATTTAAGATTAACCGTGAGGCGCGCGGTCTCGAGCGCAAAATTGCCAAGAGCACAGGGAAAGTCTCCGACATCGAATATGAAAAAGCCGCCGAAGTCATGTATGAGACCAAAAGCAAGGAAGGGGCTATCGAAAAGCAATATTTCGCAAAATTCAAGACCGTACTCACCCCGGAACAGCTGTTTAAGCTAAAACGGGCGGAACGAAAATTCACCGATAAGTTGATGAAGGAACATTCCAAGGCAAAAGCCGGTAAAAAGTAAATTGACACGATTTAATCTGAAACAGGAATGGGTGGCAAAAACGCCATGATGTAGGGACGTGCCTTAATGCTATTAGCTTAAGGATTTTGCCCGGAACGGGCAAGATAGAGTTAACCGCGGGTAGCCCCGGAGTGGGCATCCGTGGAGCGCAAGCCCTACCACACTATACAACCCTGAAACGGGTTGCATAAATGTGTACTAATACCCGACAAGAAGAATCCCCTTCCGGGGATTTACGACTCATGCGTCCTAAGTCAACAGCATTAAGGTGTCACCACATTAAGGGCTAAACTATAAACCCTAAACCATAAACAACTATTGGCGCGAACCTTTCGCGCCAATATTATATTATTACTATTATGAAAAAGGCGATTTTTTTACTATCACTGCTATTGTTAACCGTAACAATGAACGTCAACGCACAATATTCAAAGCCTGACTTCGCGTATCCGAAGACAGTCAGCAAAAACGCCCTTGCCTCGCTTGACAAGGCTCTTGCCGACGGCGACGGGAAATTGCTTGTAAGGGCACTCATCGACTATAGCCTCGCTGAGAAAGCCGTGGACAATGACAGCATGCAGCCTGTGCTGAATAAAATCGCCGACATCGCGGGGCGTGAAAAGGATGTTACCACTCGTGCCATGCTCTCCCTCCTGCAAGCCGACATATACACTGCCCTATATCAGGCAAACCGCTGGATTTATGACAACCGCAAGCTGCCGGCTAATGCCGCCGGTGAGGATTACTCGCTATGGAGCGGCGAGCAATTCCGTGAAAAATTGCTTAGTCTGACAGAAGAAGCACTCTCTCATCCCGAAGCGCTGAAATCGCAGAAAATCTCCGACTATGCGGGCATCATAACCATAGCGGATGACTCGAAACCATTTTATCCTACCATGTATGACTTCGCGGCGTGGCGGTCAATCGACATTTTAAAGCAGCTGTCACCGTCACAATGGATGTTCCCGGTCGGCTGGCTTTGTCGTTCCGATGTCTATGTCACACTACCGTTCAACTATCAGTCGCCTATCGCCCGACGCATACTTACCCTATACCAGCAGCTGCTCGACTTTCATAAAGGCAATGCCGCCCCGTTTATCAATACCGACATAAGCCGCATCAAGTTCGTGGCGCAAGGTGTTGACGACCCCGCTAAGGAAAAGGCAAGACTTCTATATGAATTGTACTATGCCTACAGCGCATCGCCCTACTCCACCGAGGCTTTGATTGCCATCGGCACAGATTCTCACCGTCTTGACATCGAAGAATTTCCTGCCGAGACCAGAAAGTTTTATGACGCGGCAACAGCATGTCTGCACCGCTATCCGAAATATTTCAGGGCCGAATGGCTCAAATTTTGTATCGACAATATCACCCTCAAGAATCTTAATCTTGAATACAACTCCACAATCGTGCCGGGTGATACACTCACAATCACAGTTAACAACAAGAATGTCAATTCGGCAAGGATAGAAATCTACAATGTGCCCTATAATGCGCTTACCGGCAACAGCATGTACAACATGCGTAAAGGCAAGGCGCAGGCAACACTCACAAAAACCATCCGGCTGCAAAACGACCTTGTCGCACCTTTCTTTAGCAAGACCAAGGAAAAGCTTGTACTGGACAAAGCAGGTGCCTACATCATAGTGCCGGTGATTGACGGGAAGCGTGACAATCCGAGCCTTAAAGGCGAACGCAATGACAATCCCTACGGACGTGCTTTCGATATTGTACACTGCACATCGCTCAACGTAAGTACAGGTGCATACGGCGGTGACCGCTGGGCATACATCACCAATCCCAAGTCCGGTGCGCCGGAAAAAGGCAATGTGACTGTCACTGAAATATTGTCGGACAAGCGCACAAAAGACTACATGACCGACAGTGCGGTTGTAAAGATAAAAGGTACGGGACACCGTGCTTATGCAACAAAAGGCAATGACCGTTATGCTCAACCTTGCTATCTTCCCTATTTCTACACTCCCGAGCGCCACGACTCTTACATGGTTCAGGGTAACACCGATCTTGCCATATATCATCCGGGCGACACGGTAAGATGGGGAGCGGTTGTGCAGCATTATAGCACCAATAAGCCGTCAGTGGTAGCT
The DNA here is from genome assembly GCA_003150235.1 of Bacteroidales bacterium. Classification (GTDB taxonomy): domain Bacteria; phylum Bacteroidota; class Bacteroidia; order Bacteroidales; family Muribaculaceae; genus Muribaculum. The sequence continues at coordinate 32,884 of QAMW01000049.1, read as the reverse complement.
CCCGGAATTGTTGTCAAAGTATCACTGCGCGATGCCAACTACGAAGTAAAGGACACCCTCATTGTCACTTCCGATGAATTTGGCAGAATTGAAGGTTCTTTCTCAATTCCAACCGAAGGACTCACCGGTAATTACTCACTCGTATTCCAAAATTCTAAAGAGAAAGACCAGTGGAACAGCTACGGTTCTACCACGTTTATGGTGTCGGACTATAAATTGCCAACCTACGAACTTCAGGTTACCGATGTGTTACGTGACTATCCCGCAAAAGGCGATGTGACCCTCAAAGGCAAAGCCGAGACTTATTCCGGATTCCCAATAGCGGGATGTAGTGTTACGGCTGATCTTGAAGTGTCGCCCCGTTTCCGCTTCTGGTGGGGAAACAGCAACGGGCAGTCATTCTATACCACGACCGTATCAACTGACGATGCAGGGGAGTTCACCGTATGCTTCCCGGCGGCATTGCTTGCATCATCGCCCGTAGTTGACGGGATATTCACCGCTCGGCTCACATCAACTTCTCCTACCGGAGAAAACCGTCAGACCGACCGCAATTTCACCACCGGCAAACCGTATATCCTCGCCGCAAACCTTCCATCGTCGCTTGACATATCGGACAACGTAAAACTTGATGTGACCCTCGCCGACCTCAACGGGAAGCCGGTCAATGAAGAGATTGCCTATAAAATCATCGATGGCGATAGCGCGGTTGTCGCCGAAGGGCATTTCATGAGCGACAAACCTTCGGTCGACCTGTCTAAGATAAAGTCAGGTGTCTACTCCATGACATTCAGCACTACCAATCCGGAATTAGCTGACTCTGCGAAAGTCTCAACAGTAACTTTATACCGTCCCTATGACAAGGATTGCCCGGTGAAGGATGCTATCTTATGGATTCCTGTCAGCGACTATACCATTAAGGATCGTGTCACCGACATTCTTTATGGAACTACGGGCGAGCGCCAATATATCCGTTATGCGATTGCCTCCGACACCGCAATGATCGAACAAGGATGGCTTGAAGTTGAGGCAGGAATGCACCGATTCACCTACCGTCTCCCCGATGGCATTGACAAAGTGCGCATTACCCTCGCCACCAACTATGATTACCGCTATGAGTCATCAGACATAAATGTGGTTACCGATGCATCAATAAAGCGTATCAATCTCGCAATCGAGAGTTTCCGCGACAAGATTGTACCGGGCAATGAGGAGAAATGGACCTTCACCGTGCGCGACCGCAACGGCGCCGGAGTGAAGTCGGCAATTATCCTCGACATGTATGCCAAGGCGCTGGACGCGTTGCATCCTCAACGGCTTTTCATCGCTCCGAGAGGAATGGCGACAACCATTTTCTACACCAATTTTACAGGATTCGACCGCCTTTCATCAAACGATATAATCTGGTATAACTGGTTTAAATTGGAAAAATGCCCGGCAATCACCGCCCCCGCTTTTGACCTTTGGGGACAGCGTTGGTCAAGAGATATTCGCATACGCGGATATGGAGCCAGACCTACTGCGACAGGTGCGATGTTCCGGTCACTTGCCAAGAGTGATGATGCAGAAGATGCGATAGTTGAAGAGGAAATGTCATACGACATGGCAGCCCCGATGGTTGCCGAACATAAAATGGCGGTCTCTGTTAATGCCGATGCAGGAAACAGTGTTGAGAACGTCGAAGAGGAAGCAGCCGAACCCACAGCCGGAAAGCCCGACAATTTCCAGTATCGCGCCGCAGAGACTCCGCTCGCGTTTTTCCGCCCGATGCTCACCACCGACAGCGACGGCAATCTCTCCTTCTCATTCACGGCACCTAATGCCAACACCACATGGCAGCTACGCGCACTCGCCTTTACTAAAGACCTGCTCGTAACCGACCTTGCGCGCGAAATCTTGTCAAACAAGCCGATAATGGTACAGCCCAACATGCCGCGCTTCCTTCGCACAGGCGACAAGGCACTCGTCAAGGCTTCGATAATGAACAACAGTGACTCCACTGCTACGGTCAACACTGTTGTCGAGCTGTTCGACCCCTTTAGCGGTGCAATATTTACTACATATAACTACAACTCAGTCATCGAGGCGGGTAAATCAGCTGTCGTAAGCACCGCTGTTAACGCCACAACAGATATGACCGCGTTAGGCTACCGCATAAAATCGTCGACCGATACATACGCCGACGGCGAACAGAGTGTGATTCCGGTATTGTCATCAATCGCCCCGGTTATTGACACATATCCATTCTATATCTCCCCCGATTCAACTGCATTTGAGATGCAGTTGCCCGCGATGGCTGCCGACGCGTCAGTGACACTTCAGTTCTGTAATAATCCGTCATGGTATGTCGTGACAGCCCTTCCGGGATTGCGCAAAGAGGAGGCAAAGGACGCGCTTTCAGCATCAGCGGCGATATTCTCGGCAGCGATAGCCGATGGCATCCTGAAAAGCGACCGCAATATAGCCGAGGCAATAAAGATGTGGAATGAGAGCGACCGCAGCGACTCTACGCTCGTGTCGATGCTTGAACGCAATTCCGACCTTAAAACCATCCTTCTTAACTGCACCCCGTGGGTGATGGATGCGAAAAGCGACACCGAAAGGATGGAGCGTCTCGCACTGCTGTTTGACCCTGGAATGATTGCCGACACCTACGAAAAGGCTATCAGGCAGCTTGCCATGCTTGAGGCTCCGCGCGGAGGATGGTCATGGATAGGTCAGGTTAAAGACCCCTCGCCGTGGATTACTGAAAATATTATCGGCATGATGGGCAAGCTCAAGCGTCTCGGATTTCTACCGGCAAACAAGCGTCTTGACGAGATGATAAGGCGCGGTGTCGAGTATCTTGACCGTGACGCGGCAAAAACGATAAAGGAATATCCGCAATCGACCGACTTAAGCTATGCCGTGATTCGCCTTGACTACCCGGAAATTGCACTTCCGGCAGGCGCGCAGTGCATGGTAAACAATACCGTTGCCGAGGTCAACGCCCGTTGGAAACAATATGGCGTGACCGAGAAGGCTCTTGCCGCCACCCTCCTTTACGGACACAAGTACCGCACTGCAGCCCGCAATATCCTCGCATCACTGCGTGAATATGCCACCACGACCTCGCAGAAAGGCATGTGGTGGGCATCGCTTGACGACATGACCGTATGGTCGATGGGTAAGGTTGCAGCCACTTCACTGATTCTTGAGGCATTCAACACCATCGAGCCGCAATCGCCCGACGTGGAACATATACGTCAGTGGCTCATACTGCAAAAAGAGGCAAAGAACTGGGGCACATCGGTAGCCACCTCCGATGCGATAGCCGCCATACTGCTTTCCGGCAAAAACATGACCGTGCCGGTGTCTGTGCCCGTTGTAAAAGTCGGCGATAAAAATGTCACACCCGACAGTGTCGATTCGCTTCTCGGATATTTCCGCCGCGATATCAGTAGTCTCAATCCTTCCGGGGCAATGCTCACCGTGGCTAAGCAGAAAGATATCCCTTCGTGGGGTGCGGTGTTCTGCCGCTACAGAAGCGAGGTGTCAGAGATAAAAGCCGCTTCATGTGACGACGTGTCAATCGAAAAGAAACTCTTCGTCAAGTCGGCTGACGGCAACCAGACCGTATGGCTTGACGCTGACACGGTGAAAGTAGGTGATGTAGTGCAGGTCAATCTCACCATCATCACGAAACGCGACATGGATTATGTGGCGATAATAGATGACCGGGGAGCATGTTTCGAACCTGTCGAGCAACTTCCCCAGCCGCTGTATGCAGAAGGTATTTGCTTCTATCGCGAAAACCGCGATGAAGCGACCAGTATTTTCGTCACACATCTCCCCAAAGGCATCTACCGTCTCAGCTACGAGCTTTATGTGAACAATGCAGGGCGATATTCAGCCGGGGTCGCATCAATCCAAAGCCAGTATGCACCCGCGCTGTCAGCCCATTCTGCAGGAGCAATAATTAATGTTGAGGAACAATGAAACGACAGAAATTCTCAATTTTACCGCTTGCTGCAGCAATGCTGGTATTGTTCACCTCCTCGACCACGATATTGTTTATAGGCGATTCGATAACCGACGGAAACTGGGGTAATCCCGTCGGTTATCCTTGCCCTACCGAAAAAAGGTCGCTGACTGACAAAAATCATATTTACGGACATGGATATGTGTTCCTCGTTGCAAGCAAATACGAGAGCGAGGAACCTTGCGCCGAGCGCCGGTTTCTCAACCGTGGCATCAGCGGCAACACTCTTGCCGATCTCGAAGCACGTTGGCAGAGCGATGTCATAGCCAATCGCCCCGATTTAGTGTCGATACTTGTAGGCACCAACGATGTGCATTACTGGCTTGACGGCGACAAGACCGTGCCGTTTGACTATGAGGGATGGGAGAAGCGTTACCGCTCTCTGCTCGACACTACTCTCGACTCACTACCCGACGTACAATTTGTCATCGGAGCGCCCTTCACCGCCGCATCAGGTTGGGCCGGCACTCGCGAGGACTTCTCCGAGCGTGAGGCAATGATAGCGCATCTCGACGCCATCACTGCCCGCATTGCGGCAGACTATCATGCAACATATCTGCCCTACGACAAAATGTTTCACAGGCTCCAATCAATTCCGGATCTGCCAGCCGACTACTGGATATGGGACGGCATCCACCCCACTCCCGCCGGTCATCACCGCATGGCTGACCTGTGGCTCAACTCCGTCACCCTCCCACCCCGCAATACCGACAATACTAACTTTTGACACAGCGCAAAGTCCGGCACACTGTTTTCTGCCTCCCTACGCCGTCGCTATCCCCCTAATTGCCGACTACAACCGGAAAATTCACCATTTTATGCGCGTTTTTCCGATTATAATCGGGAAACGATACATGATTTTCTTAAATCGGATTTATAAATTAATAACTTACAGACAATCAATCTGCGACCAATATATCCGGCTATTCAATGACATCTATAGTATAAAAATTGTAACTAAACCAAAAGAAGCAAACTCAATCGCATAGTGTACCCGACTCTATGAAATTTTTGAGGGCATCGTGGGTTAGGACAGAGAAGAATCCGTTACGGAATAACGTCGAAATTTCTACTCAGTCATTCCCCTCAAAGTACCTCTGCGAAGTTCTTCCTTGAATATTTCATAAACATAAGCCGGACTTTCGAGATACATGTCAGTCTTTCGTTCACATAATTTGTCAAATGTCGCTGAATTATGGAACATCAGTAGAGCCTCTTCAAGCCTGATATTATTATCTTGTATAATCCACTCTACTACTTTAGTGGTGATATATTCCACTAAAAACTCGAAGTTATTTTCGCCTGATTTCATACTCTTTTTAAATAATTCAAAGCCCTCGCTGTCGCAAAGAAGTATTGTGAATTTAAGTCTTTATAAATCAATCCGGCGACGACAGCGTCGAGATCGATAATTTCCATATCATATAGTCCGAACAGCCGAGCCATCCTGTCATCAGCAACCGGGCCAATAACAATATCATAATCATGGCTAAAATCTTCGCCGCGTTGCTTGCGATTCGCCATTACGAATAATGCCCATTCTTTGTCAGGCTTTTCAAATATCTTCACATTAAGTCCTTCCGCTAACGCTGCATCCATATCGAATTCAAATTCTGTGACTGTAGCTATTCCTCCAAACCTATCAGATATTCTTTTAGACCAATACACTGCTTGTTCCGGAAGATGTGTGATATAAAAGCCTTGTCCAAAGTCTTTGTATTTTTTACCTTTTGATAAGTCAATATTATGAATCGGCTGATTAGAACCATGATATAGTTTCATCGGATCGCACCTCCATTTCTACGACAAATTGCAGCCATATCATCAACACATTCATTTAATGACAACTGGTGTTCTGCCTCATAATTGTTAACTGCAAATTCAAATCCTTTAAACCGAGAAAGATAATTACACGCTTCCTTTTTTGAAAGATTATATTTGCGTGCGAACATCCCAAGACTCATTACAATATAATGGATAATGTCTTTAGTCACCTGAGATGTCGCTCTAAGCCTGACCTCCGCCTCAACACCAAGAGCCTCCGACAATTTATTTATCGTAGCGAATGTAATTCCTCTGCCATTTTCAATTTTGGATATCTCAGACTTGGTTACACCAACCTTTTCCCCCAGTTGCTCCTGAGTGAGACCAAGTTCCTTTCTCCGTTGAAGAAACAGAGAACCTATCTCATCAAATCTATCAGCCATGGTCAATATGCTATTTTGCACAAAGTTAACAAAAGTTTCCAATATTAGCAACAAACCTGTCTAAAAATGGTTTATGTCCTTATATGCTATCTAAATAGCTCCCTATGCAAATACAGAAATACTTGTCGGAGAATGTCAGTAAATAGCTAACTCTCATCACATAACCGACTTATCATGACCTGGCACCAACCGAGCAGATCTTCCTTTAGATGGATTGGTGACACTATTTCAATGCGTCCGACACGAGAAAATATTACTGCCAAGAAATCTGCCGTAGGACGCAGATACAACTCAAAATCAGTAGTTGAATCAGTAGAATTAATCTCCTTTTGTGTGTTATGTAATGGTAAATCCCGCAAATAGTAGCGCTCCTGTCCATGAGCACGAATGACAATGCGTTCCAGCTTAACTCTCGAATCAGTCATCATCCCGAAGTATTCATTAAAGTAGGCATCGCAATCAAAATCATCCGGCAAAGTGAAGAATCTGTTGCTTTTAGATATAGCCAATATCCTGTCAAATGAAAAAAGACGCAACTTATCATCAAAATGACCAAGAATATACCACCGCTGATTGAACAGACGAATGCAATAGGGTTCAATAAGATAATTCCTCTCCGGTTGTCCATATCCGCGATATGTAAGTTCGATAAGGGCATTTTCCCTCATCGCCTCTATTACCGTACGCAGCGTATTGCCAGCAAAAGGTATCGGTTCGAAAAGTATCCGGTCATGTATCGATCGGCTTTCTATAATCATATTGTTTACCGCAAGCGATGAAACCATCCAATTCCTCATTGAATCAAGATTATGCTCGTTGGAAATATAGTACACATTCCCATTTGAACGGTCACATTCAATATTAATCCCAAAGATTTCTTGAACTGCACTACGATGACGATTGAACGTAGAACGTGGCAAAGGACTACCGTTGCCGAGTCGGCTATACTCCCAACTTCTTGAAATGTCCCCAAATGTAATCCTTCCAGCCCGTCGTATAGTATCGACAAGCCACACATATTCATCGAAGATTTCTGATGACCTCATAAGGCAAAATTAGCAATTTTTTCTTACTGTACCGCATTTTGGGACATCTGATATATAAATTTGTAAATAAAACTGATAAGTATGGCATACATTAACTATGATAAAATTTATCGGGCATACGACGAACTGGGATTCCCTTATGCAGAGCGAACATATTTCGACCACTTAAGTACTGAATTTTCCTATAGTTCTATCAGGCAAAAACTTCTTGACATAGGCTATCTTCTATGGCATGGTTATGATGTGCGCTCCGACATTCACCATACTTACAGTGAGGCTCACCTCACGGTTTCGTCTAATGATGTAAGACAAACTATCTATATCCTACTCGCTGAACTTTGGGGCGGAACACGAGATACCATAGAAAAGATGTTCCGTCATAAAAGCATGGATGGACTTATTGATGAATTGTCTACAGCCATACTCCGATATTACCATCTCCCATTTCATCCATCTGATTCACATTATCTCAAAAACCCACTCGATATGACAGAAACAGAACTACGCGACTGCAACCCTTGGCAAGAGGTTGCAAGACAATGTGTCGGCAACACATTTTTATTATCCGATAAGGAAAACCTTGTCTGCACAGCAGACAAACAAATCATTGATGAGTTCAATGCCACGACATCGCCGGAATATAGGTATTATCTAAATATACCGGCATATCCCTGGTATGGCAATCCGCTTACAGCGAAAGTAATCGCATTGAGTCTTAATCCCGGGTATGTCGAACGGGAATCCAAGATTGCCGGCGTTTACAAACTTCTTCCCAAGGGAATCACAGATGGCTATACGGAGCATCTGCGGTCAATGCTTATTTTCCGTTGCCACGGCTTTCTGCCGGACGGAGAGAAAAGTGGCGACATAACTACACGAGATCTCGCTAATATCCACCAAAGCTATTATTGGATTGACAGGCTGACCAGTGCATTTGTCAATAAAGATACTCGGCTTTCATTTGAAGACGTCAACGATCGTTTTGCAGTCATTCAATACATAGGTTATTCATCTAAATCCTATAAACCGTTTAAAAAAGGAGCTATCCTGCCTTCTCAACAATTCACAAAACAATTGATACAATATATCCTTCACAATAGACCTGACACTGTTTTCATCGTTCCACGAGGAGAAAAACGATGGAGAGCCTTTCTGGGCAATTTGTGGGATGACAAGCGGTTCTTCGTATCGAATCTGCCGATAAGTCAAAGGTTTTCAGGGTCAACACTCGGTGAAGCAGCCTATGCTAAAATAATCGAAGCATTCAAGAAAACCCTATAAGCCATCTATGCCAGTAAAAATGATTGCTATGTGAGCATTTTTGAGTAATTTTGCAGCGCATTATTTGAAAGCGATGGCGAGTTACGAAGAGATACTTAAACGACTTGAAGCAGAAGGCAACCTGCGCACAATCCCCGCAGTGACCGACAGGGAAATCATAGATTTTTCAACCAATGACTATATGGGGCTGGCGACACGCGTTGACCTCCGGGAGAAATTTTTCAGCAATGAAGCCAACAGACTTTTGCCAATGAGTTCGTCGGCTTCGCGTCTGCTTGCCTCCTGTCAGGATGAACACAACCGTCTTGAGCAACTTCTTGAAGATCTTTACGGTCGCCCGGCGCTTCTCTTCAACAGCGGCTATCACGCCAACACCGGTATAATCCCGGCTCTTGCCGAGGGGAACACCCTTATTGTCGCCGACAAGCTAAGTCACGCAAGCATAATCGACGGCATGGTATTGTCGCGCACCAAATTCACGCGCTTTCCCCACAACGACTACAACCGCCTCGAGCACATACTTGGCGAAGCCGAAGACAGATATGAACGCATACTGATTGTCACTGAATCGGTGTTCAGCATGGACGGTGATTTCTCAGATATCGAACGTCTCGCCGAGATTAAACGCCGTCACAAAAACGCAATGCTCTATATCGACGAGGCACACGCCTTCGGAGTGACCGGGGAATACGGTCTCGGACTCTCCCGCGACTCAGCTGCATTTCCTGACATCGATGTCGTAATAGGCACTTTCGGTAAAGCGGCTGCATCTGCCGGAGCATTTGCATCTGTGACGCCGACCGTCAAAAGCTATCTTATCAACAAGGCGCGCAGCTTTATCTTTTCCACGGCACTCCCCCCAATGACATCGGCATGGACCCGTTTCATGGTCGAGACGCTTACCGGGATGGAGCAGGAGCGCGCCCATATAGCCCGACTCTCCGGATTGCTTAACGAGGCGCTGCATATCACCGACAGGGCTCCGAGCCATATCGCTCCATTTATCACCGGCGATGCGCGTCGTGCCATAGACCTCTCAAAAAAGCTTCTTGCCCTCGGATACAAGGCTCTCCCGATACGTACGCCGACCGTACCCGCCGGCACCGAGAGGCTGCGGTTCAGCCTGAGCGCCTCCATGACCGCCAACGATATCACCGGACTTGGCAACGCAATCACAACACTGACGACATGAAACTGGAATTCACGGTAAAACAGGGCAATAAAAAGCTCATACTTATCTTTGCCGGATGGGGAATGGACTCCAATCTGTTCCGCGATATCAGGCTTGACGGTCATGATATCGCCGTAGTATGGGATTATCGCGACATGACACTCGACATCACGCCGTTTGCCGTGTATTCCGACATATATCTCTTTGCATGGTCATTCGGCGTATTTACTGCGGCAAGAGCCATTGCAGAAACATCACTCAACCCAACGGTCAAAATTGCCGTAAATGGCTCACTTAACCCGATTGACGACAGAGAAGGCATACCCGTTGCGATATTCCGGGGCACTCTCGATAATCTATCGCCACGGAATCTTGACAAATTTTATCGTCGCATGTGTAAAGACACCGACGATTTCACCACGTTCAACACTCACCGCCCGTGCCGCGAGCTTGACGAACTAAAAGAGGAGCTTTCATCCATCGCCCTTCTTGCCGCAGATGAAACGGCAAATATCATGACCGACTGGGATCGCGCCGTGATTTCAGGAAACGACAGGATATTCCCGATAGAAAACCTGCGGCGCGCCTGGAACTTCCTCCCCAGGACAAGAGAATTGACAGCAGGAGCCCATCTGCCCGACTGGCAATCGCTCATCGAACAGGAAATCATTGACAAGAGTCTTGTCGCGCAACGCTTTTCCAAGAGTGCCACAACCTACGATGCCAATGCCGACGTGCAGCGCCATATCGCTGAGAAACTATGGAACCTTTGGCAAGATGCGACCACACAACCACCACTCTCTATACTTGAAGCAGGCTACGGCACAGGAATACTCACCCGACTTTACACCTCCTGTTGGCATCCATATCGCATAAGCCTATGGGATCTTGCACCGGTTGAAATAGATATCCCCGAGGCAGGCGAGATAATCGCAGGCGATGCCGAGGAGCTAATCAGGCTCATGCCTGAAAATTATTATGAGGCAATCGTTTCCGCATCGGCGATGCAATGGTTTGACTCTCCAGAACGCTGGCTTCGCAATGCAGCACGTATCCTGACCCCCGGCGGCATAATTGCCGTATCCACGTTCGGTCCTGACAATATGCGCGAAATCGCGGAAGTGACACAGCTTCCGCTGCGTTATTATACAGCTGACGAACTTACCGCGATGATTCCCGACGGATGCAGTGTCATCGCTGTCGAAGAAGAGCGCATAATAAAAGAGTTCACATCGCCGAGAGAAGTGCTCAACCATCTTAAACTCACAGGTGTTAACGCCATGCGCTGTCCCGCCACAAGTGCCAAAGACCTTATTGCCTCCTATCCTATGACTGACGGCAAAGCGCGCCTCACCTATCATCCAATATATCTTATCATAAAAAAGGACACAAATGAGTGACATCATCTTTATATCGGGTATCGATACTGATGCCGGCAAAACCTATGCTACCGCATGGCTTGCAAAACACCTGATGAAAAAAGGTCAGCGCGTAATAACACAAAAATTCATCCAGACCGGCAACAGCGGCTACTCTGAAGACATTGTCAAGCATCGCGAACTCATGGGCACCGGGCTTCTCCCCGAAGACGAAGATTTCACGACCGCACCGATAATATTTTCATATCCGGCATCCGCCCAGCTCGCCGCGCGCCTCGACGGCAAAGAAATCAACCTCGACAAGGTGAAACAGAGCAGTGCCGTCCTTGCCTCGCGTTATGACACCGTGCTTGTCGAAGGCGCAGGCGGTCTCATGGTTCCGGTGACCGACGACTACTTCACGATTGACTACGTAAAAGACGAGAAACTGCCTCTCGCCTTGGTGACAAACGGGGTATTAGGCTCTATCAACCACACAATCCTGTCACTTGAGGCAATCAAAAACCGGGACATAACACTACGCTATCTTCTTTACAACACTTACTTTGACAACGATAAAACAATCGCTGATGACACACGCGGATTTATCAGTCGTTATCTTGCCAAGCATTTCCCTGAAAGCGAAATGTTTGTATTCTAAATACAAACTGTGTATATCTTAATCATAAATTAAGTTAAAAACATCAGCGAAAAGTTAAATCACACATCTGACAATAACAATATATCCTACTTCTCAGTGAAAATTCTTATCTTTACAAAACTGAGATAATACAAATATCCCGGTACATTCAAGAGAAGTCGAGAAATCTTTATTATTTAAACCAAATGGATGTAAAAACTATTGTATTGTCTATTACCAAGGAACAATTGGCATCTTTACCGACGGTCACCTATCCCGGGCATATCGTGGTTGTGAATACGGTAGAGCAAGCTAAGAGTGCGCTTGAGACAATACGTAGATACAGCGTGGTCGGATTCGACACAGAAACAAAACCATCCTTCCGTAAAGGACACACAAACCAGGTGGCGCTTATTCAGATATCAACCGGCGACTGCTGCTATCTTTTCCGTATCAACAAGTTCGGATTTACCCCCGAGCTTAAAGAATTTATTGAGGACGAAAGCATTACAAAAGTTGGATTGTCTCTTAAAGATGACTTTCATGTTCTCCATAAACTCCACAACTTTTTACCGAGTTCATTTGTCGACCTGCAGGAAATGGTGAAAGATTTCTGCATACGCGACTGCAGTCTTCAGAAGATATACGGCATAATATTCAATGAACGCATATCCAAGAGCCAGCGTCTCTCCAACTGGGAAGCATCCTTGTTGACTCCTCCCCAGCAGACCTATGCCTCCATTGACGCATGGGCATGCATTAAAATTTACAATTACCTCATTTCGGGTAAATTTAATCCCGAAGAATCAAGATACATATACACACCGCTTTCCGAAGAAAACAATTCGGAATAGCGATAAACCTGACTAAAAACTATATTTACCCATGAAAAAATCAACCTACATCCCGCTATTGTTACTGGCGTATCTCGGAGTGATGAGCTACATCGGCCGAGGAGAGTTCTTAGCCGGAAATTACCTGTATTATTTCGGCATAATAGGCATTACGCTGCTATGTATAATACTTCTCCATTTCTTCATGAAGAAGCGCGACAAACTGCGCCGGCAGCGGGAGGAAGACATGCAGCACTGACACTTATAGTCCTATTGTTCGGCGTCAATTACCGCAGGAACGCGTTTGTGCAACGGCAGTGTATAGCTGACCGAGAGCGACGCGCTGAATGAGGATGTGCGTGTACCGTAACCGGGTATATACCATGGTTCACCATAGATAAGGTTACTCTTGTGGGCTATGGTGTGCATACGCACATCCCATCCCAGGTATATATTTTTAAAAATCATCACCTTCAGCCCTATTGCAGCTTCTATATAGCCGACAGTAGCTCTCTGTGACGGCACGTTAAATGTAACGTCATCACCCCAGTAGCTTTGGTCAAGGGTTACATCGGTCGCCTCAAAACTGAAATTGCTTATGCCGTAACGCAACCCTGCATACACCGAATATGCCGGATCGGAATTATATAGAAAATTATAGTTGAGTCCGATCTTGAAATATGGGGCAACGGATGACTTATATGTGTAATTACCGTTGTCGGGCGTCATGTCGGCTTGCCCGAGACCTATCTCCACCACCGGCTTTATCCAGTTATGGATGCTCAACTCGCCCCAGAAACCTATCAAACCGTATTTCTGACCGAAACAGCGCATCAGCGGGTCCCAGACATTTACTCCTATCGACACCGACTCAAAACGCGGGTACACAAGTTTAGGTGCCTGTGTAAGGATTGTGTCACGGTACTCCACACCGGATATCGTGTCGACAAGCACGGTGTGACCTGACATATCTGTCATTTCCACAACACTCGCCGGCTTGCCGGTCGATACTGTATCGGTAACCACAGCAGGAGTATTCTTGTCAGGGACTTCCACCGGGGTAATACGCCTTTGTGCCGACATCACCAAGGATGTCAACACAAACAGCGATATCAATATGCAACGGATAGCGTTCATTCTGCAAGTTGTTCTTCTTCACCGCCGGGGACATCCGGCTCATCAGGTTGCCGTGTCCTGAAATACACGCGGATAGTCTCTATATCGGCATTGGTCATCACATCCGTCACCAGCCCGACAGAATCCACGAGATGTCGGGTATAGGAATAATCATCTATACGGTAACGGTACATAGCCCCGCAATCCTTGGATGCGAAATAAGGAATCGGGGTATAGTTGAAAGTAATCGTGTCAAACAATTCGGGATAGTTCAGCGCCTCATCCTCATAACGGATAAAAAAGCGCGACTGACCGGCATCGGCACGAAACGGCAGATATACCTGGCTCACCGACTCGTTACTGACGATAAGCGAGTCATTGGGAGCCCCGACACCACCGATCGAGACATTGTTGACAGTGACGGGAGTAAGCTCCTCGTAAGAGTAAAAGCCGGCGAGGGGTATCGAACTCTTATTGTCGGTGCAACCTACGGAATTGCATGACGGCAACACTGACAGCAGCGCCAACCCTAATATCACGCGCCCGGGATTCAATACTTTCCCCATTTCACAATCTCCTCAAGAGCCTTACGCTTCTTTACAGGTATGGAAGTATCGTCAAGCGGATATCCTACAGGAATGATTGCCACAGGCTCTACCCCTTCAGGAAGAGAAAGAGCCTCGACAAGCACAGCAGGGTCAAAGTTACAGACCCAACATGTGCCAAGACCGAGTGTAGTTGCTGCGAGGCAGAAATGCTCGACAGCAATCGACACATCGACATCAGTGTGGTCCTTACCGTCATAAGGGCGATGCCACGCCTCTTTGTGAAGCCCGAGAGCCACGACATAGACCGGAGCCGAGTCAAACCATTCGCGGTCATAGCTCTTCTGTATAGCGTGCCGAAGTTCCGGAGTGTCAATCACCAGGAATTTCCAAGGCTGCCTGTTGCATGCCGACGGTGCGAGACGCACAGCGTCAAAAACCGCCATGATAAGGTCACGGGTAACAGGACGGTCGGAATAACCACGACAGGAGTAGCGGCGTTCCGAAAGATTATAAAATTGAGGATATTGTTCCATATCGCATTGATTTCTTTTTTTATTTTTCAGAAGAGAACGAGCCTATCTCCTCTTCTATTTCATATTCATTTCGCCTGTCGGAATTACGCACTATCAGCTCGCCGATAAATCCGGCAAGGAACAGCTGTGACCCGAGGAGCATAAGCGTAAGCGACAAGTAGAAATAGGGAGAATCGGTCACAAGGATATAAGGCAGTCCGTGGTGCATGTTGTAAAGCTTGCCGAAACCGACAATCGCCACTGCTACAAGTCCGAGCAGAAACATCAGACTGCCGAGCAGCCCGAAAAAGTGCATCGGTTTAACACCGAAACGCGACGTAAACCACAGTGTCCCCAAATCCAGATAACCGTTTACAAAACGGTCAAGACCGAATTTGGTGGTGCCATACTTACGCGCCTGATGATGGACTACCTTCTCGCCAATACGGTTGAATCCGGCATTTTTGGCAAGATACGGGATATAACGGTGCATGTCGCCATACACCTCGATATGCTTCACTACCTTGTTGCGGTAAGCCTTAAGCCCGCAGTTAAAATCATGAAGGTTACGGATACCGCTCACCCGGCGTGCGGTCGCGTTAAACAGTTTTGTAGGAATAGTCTTTGACAGCGGGTCGTAGCGTTTCTGCTTCCATCCCGAAACAAGGTCATACCTCTCTTCCGTAATCATACGGTATAACTCCGGTATTTCGTCAGGACTGTCCTGGAGATCGGCATCCATCGTGATTACCACGTCGCCCTGCGCGCGTGAAAAACCGGTGTTCAACGCCGGTGACTTGCCGTAATTTCGCCTGAAGCTCACTCCCTTTACATTGGGATTATGTTCTTTAAGACCTGAAATCACTTTCCACGAATCATCTGTCGAGCCGTCGTTGACAAATATTATCTCGTAAGAAAATCCGTTTTCATTCATCACTCTCGCTATCCAGCTTTCAAGCTCAGGAAGCGACTCCGCTTCATTATATAATGGAACTACGACTGATATATCCATTGTCGTTCTGTTAATTTGCTCGTTTTTTGTAACCTCTCGCCTGTACAAGCAGCGACATCAGCATCGAAAGTATCGAGCCGGAAAACACGATGAGCCAAAGCATATCGACGGCAAGGTCAATCGGACTCGGTATAAGATGCTGCTCCTTTGCCCTGACAAGAATATCGGAAAGTTCTTTCCCGCGCTCCCAGTCGGCATTGCCATAAAGCTCTATCATCATGTCGACCTGTCCGTAAAGATAGCCGGGGTTAATCCATGTCATGTAAGTCACGGATACAAGCGACGCTATCAGTCCGCCGAAAAAGAATATGGCTATACCCTCCATCCATAACGATGAAAATATGGTTTTCCCGTAATCGGCTACATAACTTTTGCGGAGCATTATATATATCGCCACAGGCACTCCCGCCATCATCAGCAATGAAAGGAGGCTCAGTACCGGCACAGACAGAGAATAGGCTATCGCAAAAAACAGCACACTCAAATACGCGCCGAAAACGACACCATAATAGGCGCCCCGGCTATAAGGCGATTGATTTGTCGACTGCATACTGCTCATACCTTGCAAAGGTATAAAATAAAAACGAATTTTCAGAGTCAATCAAGAGAGAAAACGTAAGCGCCTACATCGGGAGCATTTCCTCGTGTAAGCCCGTACATGTCGCTCGAAGCCTCGGGCAGGCAGAGCGATGGGTCACCGGCACCTATTGCCGGCGAACCTTCCCGGAGCCGATAGTCAAAATGGTAATCCTCCCTCACGGTATAAAACAGCGGGTCGGCATCCCAGATACTATTTATGAAATTTTCATCATCAGTGCCGGCTGCTGCAAAAAGACAGTTGCGGAAATATACCGGTTTACCGGCAAGGTCAGCGGGCAGTACCTCGCCACCCATCCCGTAGAGAATCGAATTGGAGATGTCGGCACCTACATTTTCACCGTCAAGATAGAGCATGGGTCCCGTTATCGCAGCAAACAGGTAATTGTTGGAAAACGTACACTGGTTAAAAACATGATTGCCCTCATTCACATACACCACCCCTTTAGCCGCCTCGGCAAATTCACATCCAACCGCCTTGACAGGTGCATAATTAGCCACAAGTACCGCACCGGTGGAATTGCGCAACTGACAGTTGACAAGAGTCAGCACCGGGTCGAGGGCATCCACGCTCACAGAATCGATGTAGACCCCGTAAACGCTGTTTCGTATCGACGTGTGAGACAAACGGTTGTCGCGGGTTGTGCCATAAAAGTAAACGCCGCCCCACTGTCCCGACATTATTTCGTAAGGAATCCTCCCTACGACCTGTCCGAAACGGTCACCGGTCATATTGACGCGGCGATCGGGCGTACCGTTGGAAATCAGTGTACCATGCACTACAAGCTCCGCCTTGTCATGGAAATACAGGGTAGTACCGGCATCAAGCGTAAGTGTCGCACCCTCCGCCACTACAAGGCTGTCATATATCTGATATGGCTTTGCTCCTGAAAGTGTCATGTCAGACGCCACCTTAAAGTCCACAAGACGCGTCACATCCTGACCGAAAGCGTTTAGCACGACTGTCGAAGTGACACCGTTTGCCACGAAGTCAAGCTCGGCATTAAGTTCCACGGGCAAGTCAGTGCCCGATTCCGGCAACGTAGCCTCGACAAGCACAAATATTGAGTCATTTGCCCTTATTTCAACATTGTCAAAACTTTTACCCGACACACCGTCGACATTAAGCCTGAAAATCTCTTCCATCGCAGGGTCGCGGAAAGAGATTTTACTAATGCTTAATCCCTTGTCATGACGGTTGAATACCTTGAAACGGCTGGTAGGCGTACCCTCGGCGGTAAACACCGTGCCGATACGGAGTGTATCGGTGGAATATACCGGCTGGTCGGAGGGCGATGTGGTGAAACCGTCCTCAATACATCCCGTGACAACAAGTCCCGGCAACACACATAATAATATATATCGTAATAATCTGGTCATGGATTTCAATCATCAGAGAACATATACAATAACGCAAATCCCGTCACCTTTATTATATCGCCGGAAAAGCGTCGCCCGCAACTAAAATGCAGAATAATTTGTTAAAACACAAAATCATATTTATATTTGCGCGTTTTTAAGCGAGAATACAAATTTTAGGATTAACAGTATTTTTATAAGTCATGAAAATTAAAAGTATGCTCGTCGTTTGCAGCCTATGCGGCTTATTGACGACCGGTTGTGTGACCAACAAGAAGTATCAGCAGCTTCAGGGCGACTATCTGTCGACCCGTGAAAGCCTTATCAAGTGTGAAGCCAATGGCGAAAATCTCCAGCAGCAGCTCGATGCGGCAAATAAAGCCAACGACCAGCTTCGCGCAGGACTTGCCGAGATGAAAAGCACTCTTGACAAGAGCATGGACCAGAACGCACAGGGCAACGTGAACATTGCCAAACTCGTAGACGAAATCAACGCCTCAAACAAATACATCAAGCAGCTTGTCGATGCAAAGTCCAAGAGCGACTCACTCAACATTGCCCTTACCAACAAGCTTACCCGCTCGCTCAGCACCGACGAACTTAAGGATGTTGACGTGAAAGTATTGAAAGGCGTGGTCTACATCTCGCTTGCCGACAACATGCTATTCAAGACAGGCAGCTATGAGGTAAGCCCCCGCGCCATGGAGACCCTCAGCAAAATCGCAAAGATTATCAAGGATTACAACAGTTACGACGTGCTTGTAGAAGGCAATACCGATAATGTGCCCATCAGCCGCACAAACATCCGCAATAACTGGGACCTCTCGACACTGCGCGCATCGTCGGTAGTGCAAGTGCTCCAGAACGACTTCGGCATCAATCCGCAGCGCCTGTCGGCAGCCGGTCGTGGCGAGTATAACCCGATTGCCGACAACGACACCGAGCTTGGACGTCAGCGCAACCGCCGCACCGAAATTATCATCACCCCGAAACTCGACGAGTTCCTTGACCTTATCGACAAGGCGCCTGAAACAGATGACGCAAAGTAATGATGAGATACAATACAAAATAAGAGGGGATGCCTTTCGGCATCCCCTCTTATTTTGTATATAGGCTGATTTATTTGTTGACCTGGAATTTATTGATTCCGTCGCGAAGATAAGCCACTACCTGATTGGCGGCGGCGATACCGGCGTTGATATTTGCCTCCGAGGTCTGCGCACCCATCTTTTTGGGAGTGAAGAACACGCGGGCGCCGAATTCCTCCTTCAACGCGTCGGCATTGTCAGGCTTTACATCGGCTACATACTTCAGGTCGGTGCGCTCACGAAGAGCCTTTGCAAGACCATCTTCATCAATCACCTCCTTACGGGCGGTATTGACAACCACGCCTCCGAGAGGCATATTGGTAAGGTTGAAATATCCAATGCTCTTACGGGTCTCCGGAGTGGCGGGGATATGAATCGACACAATGTCATTGCCGGAATAAAGGTCGTCGATAGAGTGAACGGGCTTAACGCCGTCGTTAGTCATGACCTCATCGGGGCAATACGGGTCAAAAGCCGACACTTCCATGCCGAAACCCTTGGCGATACGCGCCACATTGCGACCAACCTGACCGTAAGCCTGCAGTCCGAGACGCTTGCCTTTAAGCTCGGTTCCCGATGTGCCGTTATAATTGTTACGGACAGCCATCACAGCCATACCGAACACAAGCTCGGCAACGGCATTGGAGTTCTGACCCGGAGTATTCTCCACCACAACATTATGAGCTGTGGCTGAAGCGAGGTCTACATTGTCATAACCGGCACCGGCACGCACAACGACCTTAAGATTTTTAGCTGCATCAAACACCTCGGGGTCAATCACATCGCTGCGGATAATAAGACCGTCAGCATCTGCAACGGCAGCGAGAAGATCGGATTTAGCCGTATATTTTTCAAGCAATTCGAGTTCATAACCCGCGTCTTCAACGACTTTGCGGATACCGTCGACAGCAACTGTCGCAAACGGTTTTTCGGTAGCTACCAGTACTTTCATAGCCTGAAATCTGATTAATGTTTCTTTTCAAATTCTTTCATTGCCTCAACAAGCACCTTCACGCTCTCGATAGGAAGTGCATTGTAAAGCGATGCACGGAAACCGCCAACCGAGCGATGACCCTTTATACCGACAATGCCCTTGGTCGATGCAAAGTCGATAAACTCCTTGTCGAGTCCGTCGTATTCGGGCTTCATAACAAAACATACATTCATGATTGAGCGGTCTTCGGGGGCGACTGTGCCGACAAACATCTTGCTTGAGTCGATAGCCTCGTAAAGCATCTCTGCCTTGGCAAGGTCGCGGCGTTCCATCTCCTTGATACCGCCGAGTTCCTTGTAATATTTCAAGGTCTGGAGGGCAGAATAAATGGGGAGCACGGGAGGCGTGTTGAACATCGAGCCTTTCTTTACATGAGTACGATAGTCAAGCATTGTCGGGATAGCACGGTCGACATTGCCGAGAGCCGCCTCTTTAACAATAGCGATAGTCACACCGGCAGGAGCAAGGTTTTTCTGTGCACCGGCATAAATCACGTCATATTTCGCCACATCAACGGGACGTGAGAAGATATCGCTCGACATGTCGGCAACCAAAGGCACCTTAACGTCGGGGTCATAGCGCATCTCCGTACCGTAGATAGTGTTGTTGGTAGTATAGTGGAAATAGTCGACATCCTCGGGTACGGTATATCCCTTGGGGATGAAAGTATAATTCTTATCCTTGCTTGAAGCCACCACATCAACCTCGCCGAAGAGTTTTGCCTCCTTGATGGCATTGCTTGCCCATGTGCCGGTGTCAAGATATGCCGCTTTCTTCTTCAACAGGTTGTAAGGCACCATGCAGAACTGCATCGAGGCACCACCTCCGAGAAACAGTACGTGGTAACCTTCGGGCACTTCAAGCAACTCCTTTACAAGCTGTTGAGCCTCCTCGATTACTGCTGTGAACTCCTTGCTGCGGTGAGAGATTTCAAGAATAGACAATCCGGTACCGGCGAAGTCTTTGATAGCTTCGGCTGTATTCTTAATCGTATATTCGCTAAGAATCGAGGGACCGGCATAAAAATTATGCTTTTTCATCTTATAACGTGTTAAATGGTTATATCTGCAAATTTAGTGATTTTATTAAGGCAGGTCAACAAAACGCAAGAAAAATGTAGTTAATTATGGAAATTTTTCCATAAATCTTATTTTTTGACCTCAAATTGTCTCCTTAGACCGATATTGTCCACGATAGCGGAGCCGTCAAGTGCCCGAAAGCGTATCTCGGTGACATGCACACTGTCAGCAGTAGGAATCGGAAGGCGGAATGTCTGCATGACCATCTCTTGCTCCCTGTCGCCTTGAATCGGAAATACCAACAGCGACCGCGACAGGCGCGCCGGCAAAGTAGCCGTGACAGCCATGGTATCGGAGAGAGCTGCCGTGTCACCCGCATACACAACCATAGAAAGGTGTGTATCTTCATCCGCGTATGCCGAAAACACCAGGTCATGACAAGGAGCGACGGCAAGCACACTGTCAAGTGTTAGCCGATATTCCGTACCTTCATCCACTTTAACGCCATGATTAAGCTGTGACATGCGCGAACGGTCGCGCAACGTGAGTTCGACCACGTCTCCACCATAGACGTCACTCTCAAAATCAGCCATACAGAGTGTGCGCGTGTCAGCCCACTGAACTATATCACCGCTATGCAAAGGGTTGATAAATACTTCGGAGATTTCACCCTCTCCTTTTAACGAAGCGTCAAGAAATGCGGTGATGTAGGCTGTGGCGACATTACGCTGCTCCTCGCCGGTCAACATTCCCGTACGGTCAAGAAACCAGGCTGCCGGAGGTTGACGGTCATCGGCTCCCCATGCAGTATTGAATTGTCCATGATTGGCACCCGCGATATTGACCGCCACCTTGAAATGATACACCGAGTCAGAAAAGGTCGCGGTATTATAACGGCGCAACCCGTACATGAACGACACATCGCCATCCTTGTCGCCCTGCAGCAGCAGGCAGTCCACATTATTATATATATAAGGCGACCCGTCAGAAATCGTGAGCATACCGGTCGGAGCGATCTCGATGACACTTTTTATACCAAACCCGAAATCATACACCTCGCCATTCTCCGCCGGCGACTCTTCAAGACCGTTAAGCCAAGTAGCGGCAGCTATGCCGTCGCCTCCGCGAGAATGTCCCATGAGTGCCACACGGTCAAAGTCAATCACGCCCGAAAGCGGCGAATCGGCATCAGACGCGATTGCCCGGAGATATTCAAGATTTTTCAAAAGCAACCATCCTCGCCCTATATAATCTTGAGAACCGTAACCGCCCGTGAAACTCTTGTTGATGAAATTTTCATCAACCGTCACCACGGCATATCCCCGTCGCGCAAGCGCCACGGCAAGATAATCGTATCCGCGGTCTGACCGGTCGAGCATATAATGGCTTCCATGAATTATTGCCATGAGCGGAAGACGGCGTCCGCTATCGGGGTAAAACAGAGTACCGTGCAGAGGCAGGCGTGTGTTGTCAAATCCCCATATCCTGTCGCGAACAATCCGGTCAATCCTACGTTCAACCTTGAAATAAGCCGAGCCATCGACACGCAGTGTATCAGCTCCTGCGCCATATTCCCAAATATTTATCCCGTCAACAGCAGCAATCGGCTCTACCTGAGAATCGCTCTCTGTCATTCCCTCATGAAGCCATACATATCCACCTGACAATACCACCACGGTCAACACCACCGGCACTGTACGCCATCCACGACTGCGCACATTCCAAAACAGAGGGAAAGCCACACCAAGTATGCCGCCGATAATCGTAACAGTCCATCCTATACGCGGAAAATCAAACCTCCCCAACAACAGCCATGCAGCAACGAGCGCGCCGACAATGTAAATCCGCATTCCGGTCAACCGCTTCATTCCATAGCCGGTCACGACCACAAATGAGACGACGCATACCGCTACAATCATCATCCACGCAAGCCACTTCACAATGGCATTGTCCATAAACGACACATACCACCATGCCGTCAATCCGGCAAAAAGCAGCATACCGGCAATCAACCCGACCGCCAGCCCCCTATCCACACATTGCAATATCTTCCGCGACATCTCTTTCCGATGAATCATCTGTATCGCTTTTTGATGATTCCTAACGGAAACATTCCTAAAAACGACCATTGCCGTAGGTTTCGCTACGCTCAACACTACGGCTAAAAACAGATTATCCCTAACGGGAAATCCCTATTTAATTATTTCACATGAATCTATCAGCTTCATATCTCGCAAATATAGGCAATATTAATCAATTTGCAAAAATAACGCCATGCAAATGCCTGGCTTCTATTCGCCGTCAACCCTATAACCTATTAACCTGTTAACCTTATAACCTTTCTCGCTTCAGCCGAAGCGGGAAATACTGGCATTTTGCAAGCAAAACATTTCAGCTAAAAGAAATTTTCCATTCAATATCTTACTTTTATTGAAATTTGCTTGCGCGATAGCGATTATTTACCTACATTTGCCACATCAATTATTATCAAACTTACACGACTTAAAATTATCCGCGTATGAAAAAAAGTATTACTCACGTTATCAATCGCCGCCATCATCGGTGGCACAATGCCGCAGGCTGTCAGTGCGGCAGGCATCCAGGAGACACCTAACGGTGTGGCTTATGACAATATGTACCGCAGTTCCCAGCAGTATCTGCAAATGTGGGGGTCGCTCTACATTAATAACGTCGAGGGAAAAATCAGCTCCATCGTAATCGACGGCAAAGACTTCTACATGTATAAGCCGGTAGATACATTTGGCAACGGTTATCCCTATTGGATAAAGGGCACTCTCGGTGATGACAACCTTGTCGTGTTCACTTTCCCGCAAGATGCCTATGTAGTACCCGCCAATGAATATCTGGGAACTCCCGAGTCGCAGGTATCGGCAAGAATGGCTAAGGTTGTCACCAACGGTGAGACCCAGGAATTTGTAGAAGACACTGAAAATCCCAATCTCGTGATGAAGTGGGAAAACAACACCCTCACACAGGTTGATGCGGTAAAAGATGGCGTGACCCGTATAGTAGGTATGTATAACAGCGACGGCTCATTCACCGGCACAGGCGAAGGCAACATCAACTGGAACGTGTTTGACACCACTCTTCCCACCCCTCCCGCAGGGACAGAGACCACACAGTATGTGTGCATGGCAACCGGTTCATGGGGCACCCCGTTCAATCGCATAATTGAATTTGCCACTGTCGGTGATGAACTTTGGATAAAGGGCCTTTACGGATATTTCAGCGATTCATGGATTAAAGGAAAGATTGATGGCGACAAGGTAACCATCGACACCAACCAGTATCTCGGTATATATACTACCGAAATGTATTATTACTTCTTCCAGGCTGCCGACACCGAGGAAGGTGTCAGCGACTGGGGAGAACCGGAAATCCACTACATTCCCCAGCCGGCTGTGACCCTTACCAAAGAAGGCGACAAATATATTGCCGACAAGGCTATGCTAATGACCTTCGGTATGAAGACCGCCAATCCAGGTATGCCCTCAGGCTCAGTGCTTCTTGACGCAACATTCGTGCCCTATAAAGAGGTTCCGGCTACACCGGCAAATCCTTCAATTACATCCGTGGGCGAATATTATGCGCCTTGGGGAAGATCGGTAACCCTCAACATTCCCGCCGTTGACACCGAAGGCAACTTCATCAACCCCGACAATATGTATTACAACATATTTATCAACGGCGACTTATTCACCTTCACACCCGAGGTATATCCTGCACTTTCAGAGCCGATAACCGACATACCTTATACCTTCGCCGAGTACGGAGTGGTTGCAACCAATGAAGGCTCGGCTGATCACACCATCACACTCATGATGGAAGAAACACCGGTGATTGAGGTACAGAGCGCATATACAGTGAACGGAGAAACCCGCAAGTCAGCCAAGGTCGGCACTGCAGGAATCGAGACTGCAAATGTAGCCGCACCAGAAGTGGTTACAACCGAATGGTATAACCTGCAGGGTGTACGTATCGACTCTCCGGCAGCAGGCACTATCGCGATACGCCGTGATCGCCTATCCGACGGATCAGTCAAGACTGCAAAGATTATCCGATAACGATTCTGTCGATTTTTAGAGATATCGACAGGGGGATGCATCGATTCAAGGTGCATCCCCCTTTTTATTTCATTTTGCACCGGGAGTGAATTATATGTATTTTTGCATAGAAATAAAAAAGACAGCAATGACCAATCAAAATTCACTACACGACGACTGGGACCGCGAACATCTGTGGCATCCCTATACCTCAACGATAGCCCCCCTCCCCACATACAAGGTCGACTCGGCTCACGGCACGCACATACGCCTCGCCGACGGCACGGAACTTATCGACGGCATGTCGTCATGGTGGTGTACCATACACGGTTATAACCATCCTTCAATCAACGATGCGATAACCCGACAGCTCGCAAAGATGTCGCACGTCATGTTTGGCGGATTTACTCATGAGCCGGCAATCGAGCTTGGGAAAATGCTTCTCAAGATAGCCCCCCCGTCAATGCACAATATATTTTATGCCGACTCCGGCTCAGTGGCGGTAGAAGTGGCAATGAAGATGGCTGTCCAGGCTGCTATTGCAAAAAGTGGCGACCATAAAAAGAGTAATTTCGTGACCATACGGTCGGGATATCACGGCGATACCTGGAATGCAATGAGCGTGTGTGACCCGGTGACCGGCATGCACGGGGCTTTCGGTCCGGCACTGCCTATACGCTATTTTGTGGAAGCGCCCTCCGTAGGATTTTACGAGGAATGGCGTCCGGAAGCCACAGCGGCTCTTGAAGATACCCTCAAGCGGCATCATGACGAGATAGCGGCACTCATACTTGAACCGGTAGTGCAGGGTGCCGGCGGGATGCGCTTCTACCACCCGCAATATCTCGTCGAGGCGCGCAAGCTCTGCGACCGTTACGGGGTATTGCTGATATTTGACGAGATAGCCACAGGCTTCTGGCGCACCGGCAAATGTTTCGCCTGGGAATGGGCGAGAGTGCAACCTGATATAATGTGTATTGGCAAGGGGCTCACCGGAGGTTATCTAACCATGAGCGCGGTACTGACTACCCGCGAAGTAGCCGACACAATCTCGCGCGGCGAGGCAGGAGTGCTGATGCATGGCCCTACGTTTATGGGAAACCCGCTTGCATGTGCCATCGCTTGCGAGTCAATCAGGCTTCTGCGCGAGCAGGACATGGAATCACGCATCAAACATCTCGAAACAATCATAAAGCGCGAGCTCGCCCCCGCTGCTCCCAATCCCGATGTGAAGGAGGTCAGGGTTCTCGGCACAATCGGAGTAATCGAGATGAAAGAGCGGGTCAATGTAGGCGAATTTCAGAAAAAATGTGTCGCCAACGGCATCTGGGTACGCCCCTTCGGCAGGAATGTCTATATCATGCCCCCCTATGTCATCACCGACGACGACCTCATCACCCTCTGCCGCCGCCTAATCTCGATAATCTAAAATGTATGACCATGAAAAACAAGAAAATCACATCAAAGAGAGTAGGCAATACGCCTAAGTGCTATCTGATGCGGTGGAATCCCGAAATCAGCGATTACTCGCTTGACAAATACCGGGAGCTAACAGCCAAGCATCCTGAAAGCTTCGGGATGCGCTGGAGTATCTATGACTACAAAGATGCAAAAGAAGGAGATTTCTTCTACATGCTTCGCGAGGGAGAAGAAAACGGAGGCATAATCATCTGGGGAATTTTCTCCAGTGACCCGTTTGAGGGTGAAGACTGGCGTGGCTCGGGCAAAAAGAGCCACTACATCAACATGCACTGCGTCCACGCTGAAAATGCCGATACGCAGCCACCACTATCCCTTTCGCTGCTTGAAACGGAGATTCCTGAAATAAACTGGCGCAAAGGTCATTCCG
The DNA here is from genome assembly GCA_003150235.1 of Bacteroidales bacterium. GTDB lineage: Bacteria > Bacteroidota > Bacteroidia > Bacteroidales > Muribaculaceae > Muribaculum. The sequence goes on along the minus strand of QAMW01000049.1, from coordinate 6,169 downwards.
GCGAGTCTCTCACTCCGGAGCAAGTATTTGCTATAGAGACGCTGCGCGCCCGTTACTACAATGACGAGGAGGATTCATTTGACGCGGAAGCCGGACATGGCGCCCACCTTTCCTGTTTCGACGAAGATATCGAGTCGGTAATTGCAGAGATTGGGAAAATCATTCATCACAGTAAGCCGTATGACTCAGCAAATGACGTCGTCACTGATGAAGGGATATCCGACCTTACATATATGTCGACAAAAGGGAAAGATCTAAAAATTCATACAATTTTACGCAACGACACGGATTCACTTGAAGTCCTGGCATTCGTACCGTATGCCGTAAACGACCGACCTGTCAGATTCCGTCTTGTCAACGTGCAGGAATACTCCAATAAATTTGAAGCGGTGATCACGGTGAAATATGGCGACAACGAGCTAAGTTTTTTTGACGTAGAATACGGCTTACATAAGGAATTATACCAGGTAGGCGAAGATTACAATTTCGCCTTGTCGGCAATGGCATACGGCGCCGCTTGCGTTCCGGAAGGAGAAATGACTGTCGAGATGTCAGGAGATGAAGCGATGAGACTACACCTTTCGGATAGGCACGATGAGCCTGCTATGCTGTCGCTTGACCATCTTGTAGCCTTTTTGCAGCTCGACAAGGCATATCCCGACGATGGAGAATTTTGGTCGCCGGTCATGTCACGCGTTAAAAAGGTGTCCTGTCTCGGTCGTGAATTTTACCGCATGGAAATATGCATCGCCAATGAAAACGACTCCTTGGATAATCTGAATATCCCGTTGATTGCACGGATTTCCGATTTTGACAAGAAACCAACGATGAAAAATTCAATGCGCGGGAATCTCTGGCTTCAGGGGCGACTGATTGAGTAATCGGCGTTACCGTTTGTCGTGTGATAATATTATAGTAACTTTGCTGCGGATATGGAAAAGGTCACTATCGTCATTCCGGCTTACAAGAGTGAGCTGAACCAGTATGAAGAAATTTCGCTCCGGGCGGCAGCCGACAGGCTTGGCAACTATCCGGTCACATTCGTAATACCGGCAGGACTCGACGTATCGCGCATGAAGGAGATTATGCCGTCGGCAAAAGTCGAGGAGTTTTCTGCTGCATATTTCCAGGGCATCGCGGGCTACAACCGCCTGATGATGTCAGAAGAATTTTATTCACGCTTTACCGGTTACAGGTATATACTCATCTACCAGCTTGACGCATACGTATTTTCCGACAAACTTGACGAATGGTGTGACAAAGGCTACGACTATGTCGGCGCGCCCTGGCTATTAAGACCGATTTACAACAATCCGCTGCTAAAAGTAGGCTCGAAAATCAAGCATGGCTTCCGCAATATCATGCGTCTTCCCGATGCGCGCGCGACATGGTGGCGTGTAGGCAACGGCGGGCTCTCGCTCCGGAAAGTGGAATCACACCTCAATGCCGTAAAAAATCTACGTCCGGTGATTGACCGCTTTTTAGAGCACAGAAACCATCTCTACAATGAAGATGTGTTTTTTTCAGTCGAGGTCAACCGTCACGGTGTCGGCTTCATCTATCCCGATTGGCAGGAAGCACTCGACTTCGCCTTTGACAAATATCCGGCTCTGTGCTTCCGGCTAAACGGCAACCGCCTGCCCTTCGGATGTCATGCATGGCAAAAACGCAGAATGCGCAAATTCTGGTTTCCCATAATCCTTGACCACAAACCGCCGATTGCCTGACCATGATGACATTCAAACGCATAAAATACGCCGTGAAATCGGCTCTTCTCCGGCTCTATTCGCGTCATATATGTCCACCGCCGACCGACGCGAAAAAGATACCGGTGGTAATAAACAATTTCAACCGCCTCACAACCTTGAAGCGGCTCATAGCGTCGCTCACCTCGCGAGGCATCGACAATATCATCATCCTCGACAACGCCAGCACCTATCCTCCCCTTCTCGAATGGTACAAGAATTGCGGTCACACGGTGATACATCTTGAAGGCAATCTCGGATTCAAGGCACTCTGGAAATCACGCCACACCAAGGACCTCTATCGCAAAGGATGGTACATCTACACCGACAGCGATGTTGAACTTGCCAAGGATTGTCCCGATGATATCATCGAGAGAATGTTGCATGTCATGACCGTGGAACGACCGTCAGCGCTTAAAACCGGTCCTTCACTGTTAATCAACGACCTGCCCGATTGCTTTGCCAACAAGACTGACGTGATTGCCCATGAGCAAAAATTCTGGGAGCATCGCGAAGGCGACTTGTTCCGCGCCCCTATAGACACTACATTTGCACTGTATCGCCCCATATCGGGACTTAACCGCTCCCGTGCGGCTGAAAGTTACCGTCTGGCACCGCCTTACGCGCTGCACCATCACCCCTGGTATGCTGACAGCGCCAATCCGTCGGAAGAAGAATTATTCTACCGACAGGCATGCACCCAACCTACCATGTGGACCTCCGCCGCCAAATAGCGCAATTTTCATGCGCCTCTCTGAAAGCGATTAATCTGACAAAGTTGTCGCTGATATTCTCTTCAAGGCAAGCGAGGTGTTCAGGCGAGCCATTAACGCGATTATCCATTTCGCCACGGAGCGGCACAAGTCAATCTTCTCTCCCTCCGAAGCAGCCGACATCAAGAGCGTCATACAGAGCGACGGCGAGACCACCGAGCAGCAGAAAGCGGTCGGCACATGGCTCTGTGACTATGCGGAACACCGACAGCCCTTTGATGAAATAAAACATCGCCATACACTCAACGAGGTTGGCGATGTCGCGGAAGGTCGGTATGACTGGAAGATTGAGAACGGACGAGGCGGAATCAGTTTGTAAATTCTGTTTTATCTAATATACCACCCCAATTTTCAAAGAAATGAGATTATGGCTCAGTTTCTCTGAGAACTCTACCGTAACAATTTCGCTGTTAAATTTCTTTAACCGCTCCAGTTTTTGCAGTTCATAGCCTACCGACACAAACAGTTTCATGCGTTTATAGACTGAGTATGAAATTCCGACAGCCGGATTTAGGCAGATACCGCCATTAGCGTCTTTTGAAACTGCAATTCCATATCCTACGCCACATTGGATAAAGGGAGTGAATTTCCTCGGTTTGCAAATGAGGAATTTCACATCTGCAAATAGAGGCACTATCGGTTTCTCAAATAGCGATATGCCTGTTCCCACTCCTGCGGATAAACGCTTATTAAAATTGTAACTGCCAATTATCTGCCATATAAACGGAGTACATGATGGTTTACTCATATCGAAGCCAGTACCGATTGTCGTAGCATAAGATATACTTCGAATATCTTGGGCGTGAACGGCTTTCCCAAGAAATATCAATGCAATGATAATTAGAGTTCTCATTACTGTATGTTTATCGTTATCTGTTCAACTATTTCCAATGCTGTTGTCAATCCAGACATATCCGTATAGATTTCGCCATCGTTTCCGTTTGGGCTGCTATGACCTATCAACGTAGCCTCAAAGGTCTTTTTACCTGTTGTCAAATCGACCTCGGCCTTGTAAATGACCGCTGGCTGTCCGCTTCCCTCTTTGCCACCTGAATAATTTGCATCTCCTTCTCGAGCGTTTTTAGGGAAATTGTCATTAAAGTCTGTGGAGTGATTGACCTCCACTTTAATTACAAAGTGTTTCAGATGATTTGCGGTTCTGAGCTTTACATCAAAACTTTCGCGGGGAGTCGCTCCTGAAATACCGTCCACCACGGGCTTATCCTTTGTAGGCAGATAAAGTCCGTCATCATATCTTATTCCACGAGAGTAGCACCAGTGCGGCAATGCCTCTTTTCTGCGGTTGCCTTTTGCCATCTGCCAGTCCTGTGTCGCTATCTTGTGCGAAACATATACTGTTGAAAGATAGTTCCCTTGCATATCTTCCAGCCAGATGGCTATTTGTGGCGGATTTTTCTTCTTTATACCTAAGAACACCGGGAAATCATGTAGCCATTCCCGACCTTGCTCGATGCAGACTTTTATATCACCCTGCTCGTACTCGATCAGTTCCTTGTCGCAGGAAGCAAGACTGATTGCCGAGAGCAATCCTAAAAGAGCACTAATCATTTTTGTCATTTCTTTAGCTTATTTATGTTACTCATTGGGAACATTTGGGCAAAAATTTTTTGTTCCCGGTGAACGGATTTCAATTAGCGAACATTCTGTCTATCAGATTCTCCACTTCTTGATAAATTTGCTTCCACCCATTGTCCTCGCTTATGTTTATTCCGTTAAATATGGGGCAATAATCGCCAAGCATTGCCAGGTAAGTTATGGATGCCGTAATCATCGCAGATAATGTTGCTATTTCCTGTTGAGGATGTCCTGTGACAGCGCAAACTTGTTTTATCAAATTCATGCCAATCGTCTCCCGCTGTTCTCTTAAGGCAGTAATTACCTCATTGTCGCAGGATAGTTCCCAACGATATAGTTTCCTTAATACCGGGTCCGTTCGTAATTGTTCGATATGTTCACGAAACATTTTCTTAACAGCAGGAAGTACCTGTGTCGCATCTGAGAACTCAAGCGAAGAGTTCAGCCAGAAATCATGCTTGCGTATATATGCGGCAATCAAACCGTCTATTGAATTGAAATAGCGGTATATCAAAATCTTGGACACACCGGACTGAGCAGAAACGGCATTGATGCCTATCTTCTCAAATCCGTTTTCGGCTATCATCTGTCCGATTGTATCTAACAACCGTTTTTCCGTTGCTTCTCTATCGCGTTCCATATTAATGTTACCATTCGGGAACAAAATTAGAGCTTTTTAATGAGACTACAAAACATTTTTATTTTTTTCATTTAATTATATGAAAAGCACAGTCATTGCATAGTCTCAAGAACATGAAAAATGATTCTAATAGGCAATCATAAAGGTTCTTTGTACCTCGCTTGTTTCTTGAATGGGATATAGTGTTGATTTTCAGTAGTGGTAAGCAATTCCTTGACAAGTATTGAAGGATGAAATATCATCAGCCGTAAGCCTCGACTACATATAATTTAATTCAATATCAGTATAGTTCACGGAGACCCTATTCAGAATTTCTTTCACATCATTCCAATTCAACCCACCCAATCCGGCTCCGATCGCTGGAAGGGCTATTTTGGTTACGTTGTCCGAAGCTGCTAATTCAAGCATTCGGCCAACCGAATTTTCAATATACTCCAACCGAGCTTTTGTTTTCCAAGACACCTGTGTGCCAAGATTATATATGTGTCCGTTGCCATAATTGTAATCAAAAACATCCCCGGGATTGAATAACCCATCCTTGCACATGGCACGATATTCGGAATACATCTTAGGATATTTATTCTTGAACTGTAACGCTATTCCTTTTCCCATTGCTCCGGCACAATTACAACCATGTGCATAGTTGTTTACTTCCTTAATATTAAATATGTCACCTCTTTCAATAAATTGAATCATAACCTATTTTACTTCAATAGTTTTCTATCGTTGTCGCCGCTTTCCAGTATGCTCATCTGATGAATGGCTATCTGGTTCAGTTTCACAAGCCGCTCGCCTTGCGTCATTCCCTGCTCGATGAAAACCGCATTGAGGTTTTCCATATTTGACAGGCAGATAAGTTCGTTGATTGTAGCGTAGTCGCGTATGTTCCCTTTGAGGTCGGGATTTGCCTCACGCCATTGCTTTGCTGTAACACCGAACATCGCCACATTCAGCACATCGGCTTCATTGGCATAGATGATGCTTGCCTGTGCCGGAGTAACTTCCGCAGGGACAAGGTTTTGCTTTATTGCCTCAGTGTGTATGTGATAGTTGATTTTCGACAGCTCACGTTTCGCCGACCAGCCCAACACCCGCTGCTCCTCAGTCTTCGAACGCTGATACTCTTTGACGAGCAATAACTGAAATTTGGGGCTTATCCACATTCCGAAATGGTAAGCTATATCCAGATGTGCGTATGTGCCGCCATAACGACCGGCTTTTGAACGTATGCCTATGGCACCTGTCCGTTCAAGCCATGTTTTTACGGAAAGTACAAAGTTGTTGCTTCCTGCTGCATTTTTAATTGTACCGAATTCGGTACAATTAAAATCGGGATTATAGAGCATTTCCCATTCTCCGAGATACTCGATGGTGCTTTTAAGGCTCAACCAACGGAAAATTATATGCTCCTGCAT
>QAMW01000016.1 GCA_003150235.1 Bacteroidales bacterium | reverse complement strand
TAAGTAGATGTTGAAAATTAGTTTATATCAAATTTTTTGCGTATCTTTGTGTGAACACATAAAGACACACAGCTATCGCAAAAATCAAAGTTATACAACTGACAGACCAGCAACGTCTGCAACTGGAAGAGGGCTTTCGCCACGGCAAGAGCCACGCATACCGTATGCGCTGTCGCGCAGTACTTCTGAAATCCACCGGCCTGACCTCGAAACAGATTGGAGAACAGACCGAAATGACCCATATATCAGTCAATTCCTGGGTGAAACGCTTCGAGACAGAAGGCATCAAAGGCCTGGATACACGACCGGGGCGTGGTCGCAAACCGATAATGGATTGCTCAGACGAAGAAGCGGTACGCAGAGCCATAGAGAACGACAGGCAGAGCGTGAAGAAAGCGAAAGAGGCATGGCAGCAGGCTTCTGGGAAAGAAGCCTCCGAGAGTACCTTCAGGGCTTTTTTATCCGCCTTGGCGCGGGATATAGACGTATAAGGAAACGTCCGAAGGGGAAACCCTCGCCGCAGCTCTACGAGTATAAGACCGAGAAGCTGCAAGAACTCGTACAACAGGAAAAAGACGGTCTGATCGACCTTTATTATGGAGATGAAAGCCATATCTGCACTGAGGGATATGTGCCATACGGATGGCAGTTCCGCGGTGAAGATGTCTATATTCCATCTGAAAGAGGTCTGAGACTCAATATTTTCGGCATGATCGACCGCAATAATCAATATGAAGGATTCTCCACAACTGAGAATATGACCGCTGACAAGGTCGCCGACTTTATTGACCGACTTTCTCTCCGTATCCGTAGAAACACTTTTGTTGTCCTTGACAATGCAAGCATCCATAGATGCAAGCTCATGCGGGAACTCCGTCCGATCTGGGAGAAACGTGGATTGTATCTCTTTTTCCTCCCACCGTACAGTCCACATCTGAATATCGCCGAGACGCTCTGGAGAATCCTCAAGGGCAAATGGCTCAAACCTGCGGATTATTGTTCCACGGATTCCCTGCTCTATGCAACCAACCGTGCGTTGGCTGCACTTGGATCTGAACTCAATATCAAGTTTGCCCATGCAGCTTAGTATAAAATAATTTTTACGACTTACTTATCCATAAATTATTTTTTACTTAATTTTGCGATAAAATAATTTTTAAGAGAAAAATTCTATGAAAAGAAGCATTATCACATTGTTATTTGCATGTTGCTTGTCACTATCCGCAATAAAGGCGGATGACCTGAAAAACTATCCCACTGCAGCCTCCCGCCTCGCCGACACTTTTGATCTCGGCATCACTCTCGGCTCGACAGGAGTCGGGGTGGAGCTGTCAGCTATGCCCACATCTTTTATGCGCGTAAGGACCGGCGTGGATTTCATGCCGAGGTTTAATGTCCCTCTTAATTTTAATGTGGACAACTATCGCGACGGGGCTGTCGCCGGCACCGACTTTTCAAAGCTGCAGGAAATGATGAAAGAGATTTCGGGCTTTGACGTCGACAAGACCGTCAAGATGGACTGCAAGGCGAAGATGGTCAATTTCAAACTCCTTGTCGACTTCTTCCCCCTGCGTAACAAACACTGGTATCTGACCGCCGGTTTCTACTGGGGCTCGTCGAAGATAGGCTCCGCTGTCAATGCGATGGAGGAGATGCCCTCGCTTGTGGCGATAGGCATGTATAATAAGATGTATGACTACGTGATGAACACCGACTTCATCGAAGAGCCGATATACAATGATTTCTACCTTGACCCCGAGGTGGCTGACGCATTGAAAGACCGCATGGAGGAATATGGCATGATTGGCATACATGTGGGCGACCGTCCCGACGGCACTCCTTATATGATGAAGCCCGGTTCCGACGCCACCGTGAAAGCCGACCTTATCGTCAACAGCTTCAAGCCATATCTCGGCGCGGGCTACGTCACCACATTCGGTCGACATATCAACTTCGGTGTTGACGGAGGTGTGCTCTTCTGGGGAGGCACTCCCAAGGTTGTGACCCATGAAGGCGTCGACCTGGCAAAAGATGTCGACAACATCGCCGGGAAGGTGGGCAGTTACGTCAAGGTCGCAAAGGCAATGAAGGTATATCCGGTGCTTAACCTCCGCATCGCCTACCGCTTCCGCCTCTAAGCCTCCGGGCACGGTCATAACGCGTAGCTGTAGGGGCGAGTGGAAGCTCGCCCGCGCCGCCACGTTGCCCGCAGGGGCGGGGCTTTTATCCCCGTTTCAGGGGATAATCTAAATTTAGCCGGGGGTATCGCTACGCTCAACGCCCCGGCTAAACGCGGATGATGCCCTTCGGGCAACGATTTCTCTCCATGACGCATCGCGGGCGCCCTTCCAGGCGCCCCTATAGCTACGCGCCACAACGCTTTATGCCCTGATTCCCAAGCCGATGTAGGGGCGAGTGGAAGCTCGCCCGCGCTGTCCGATGAGTTGCTAACAAAAAAGGTGCTGGCCCGAATCCGGGACAGCACCTTTTTTGTTTAAGCTTATAATCTTTAGATTATACCTTGCTCCATCATGGCATTAGCAACCTTCATGAAACCGGCGATATTGGCGCCCTTCATGTAGTTGATGTAGCCGTCGGGCTCGGTGCCGTATTTCACACACTGCTCATGGATGGCATCCATGATGCCGTGAAGCTTCTCGTCGACCTCCTCGGCGCTCCAGGTGAGGTGCATGGCGTTCTGGCTCATTTCCAGACCGGATGTCGCCACACCGCCTGCGTTAACTGCCTTTCCGGGCGCATAGTTGGTGCGCGTCTCGATGAAATGGTCGATAGCTTCGGGTGTGCAACCCATGTTTGACACTTCAGCCACGAGCTGCACCTTGTTGTCGACAAGCTGCTTGGCATCGTCGCCGTCAAGCTCGTTCTGTGTGGCACAAGGCAGGGCGATGTCCACTTTCTGCTCCCAGGGCTTCCTGCCGGGGAAGAAGGTGGCGTTGGGGTATTTCTCCGCGTATGGCTCCACGATGTCATTGCCCGATGCGCGAAGCTCGAGCATATAGCTGATTTTGTCGCCGGAGATACCGTCGGGGTCATATACATAGCCGTCGGGACCCGAGATGGTCACTACCTTTGCCCCAAGCTCGGTGGCTTTCAGGGCTGCACCCCACGCCACATTGCCGAAGCCGGAGATAGCAACGGTCTTTCCCTTTATCGACTCGCCTTTGCGGGCAAGCATGTTGTTGACAAAGTAGATGGCGCCGTAGCCTGTAGCCTCGGGTCGGATGCGTGAACCGCCGAAGTCAAGTCCCTTGCCGGTGAATGTGCCGGTGTGCTCGTCGACGAGTTTCTTGTACATGCCATACATATATCCTACCTCTCTGCCGCCTACGCCGATGTCGCCGGCGGGCACGTCGCGGTCGGGACCCAGATTTTTCCACAATCCGAGGATGAATGCCTGGCAGAATCTCATTATCTCGCGGTCGCTCTTTCCGCGCGGAGAGAAGTCGCTGCCTCCTTTTGCTCCTCCCATCGGAAGGGTGGTAAGAGCGTTTTTGAATGTCTGTTCAAATCCGAGGAACTTAAGTATCGAAAGGTTGACCGATGCATGGAAGCGTATGCCCCCCTTATACGGGCCTATGGCGTTGTTGAATTGTACGCGATAGCCGAGATTGGTCTGCACCTCTCCCTTATCGTCGGTCCAGGTGACGCGGAATGTCACGATACGGTCAGGCTCGACCATACGCTCGATGATACGCGCCTTCTCAAATTCGGGATGCTTGTTGTAGACATCGCCTACTGATAGTAACACTTCCCTGACTGCCTGAAGATACTCTTTCTCTCCCGGGTGTTTCGCCTCAAGGGCGTTCATGATATTATTGATATCCATATCTAATGTGTATTAAGTTATGAATGATTCATACACAAATATAAACAAAAAATTTTAACAAAGTGTCATAAAAATGTCAAAAAAATAACGGCTCCCCGTGAGGGAAGCCGTTAACTGCTGATATCGAATGTATTTATTTCTGCGCGGTGTTTTTATCGGCGCGCTTTACATCCTGCTTTTTGTCGCCTTTCCTGTCGGCGCGCTTCATGTCGAGCTTTTTGTCGCCCTTTTTCATCGCATGCATCTTGTGGGGAGCGGGACCGCGGTCATGACCGGGATTTGCCACTACCATGTTTTCAAGAAATACCACGTACTGCTCAGGGGTAAGAATTGCCTTTACCTCCTCGAGACGCTGCTTCTTGTTGGCGCGCACCATCGAGTCGCGCTGCTGGAAGCGGTCCTTACGAGCCTTGTCGGCAGCTGCACGGTTGGTCTTGCACTTTTCGCGGAGAGCGGTGAGTTTGGTCTGCTGCTCCTGGGTGAGGTTGATGCCTGCAAACGGGTCGGCACATGGTCTCTGAACGGGACACGCCTGGGGATTTCCGGGGCAAGCCTGCGGATTTGCAGGGCAAGCCTGGGCGTTGACGCATTGTGCCGGTGTATTACAGCAGTCGGGGGTTGCTGACTTGTCCTGCGCGAAAGCGTTGAAAGAGAAAAGCGATGCAGCTACGACTGCGATTGATAAGATTCCTTTTTTCATAAGTTAAAGTTTTATTTGATTGTTAAGTTGTTTTCGTCGTTTACTGATACTTTGACGTTAATAACAATCGGGCGTTTAAAACGGCGCTATGCTTTAACTCCGATTTAACACTTCTCAACCGATTGCAACACTTCCCACCTCCCTAACGCCCTTAGTGCCCTTAGTGCCCTTAGCGCCCCTAACGCCCTCTCTGACAACTGACAACTCCCAACTGACAACTCTCAACTGATTACCGCGTAGCTGTAGGGGCGGCTGGGAGGCCGCCCGCACACACGCGGAAACATCCGGGTAACACCGCAGCCTTGCGCGGGCTTGCTTCCACAAGCCCCTACTGCTACGCGCCTCCCCTACAATCTGACAACTCCCAACTGACAACTGACAACTCCCAACTGACAACTCTCACCTTATCCTGTCGTAGCTCTTCAGCAGACGCTCATCGGCAGCCATGCGCTGACGCGCCAGGATAGTAAACACGAGTGCAACCGGGGGCAGTGTAGCCGTCCACGACATATCTTGAATATATTCCAGCGGCGGCAGCATAAGCAATCCTAAGATTACTATCGAAACTATTTCAAGCAAGATGCTGACTAACGCCACCTTTTTCTGCAGTTTCAGATTCTTGAACAGGAAAATGTCAATCACAAGAAGCACCGTCACAAGGATATTGACGATGAACAGCGGCTGGAAGGTAAGGGGACTTAGGTCGCCGGTGTCGCCGCAGGGTAATGTGCCCGTGCCAAGTGACAGGGATGATACGAGAGCCATGCAGATGGCGGCGAGGAGGAGGAATACTGTTTGCCAGCGTTGGATTACCATAACAATTTAGATTAGAATGAGTTGATTATATAGGCAAAATTACTAAATTTCGGCAAATATTTTGTACCTTTGCAGTCTTAATTTGAATACGAGTATATTTCAACATATATAATATGATAGCGGTCAATAATTTAACACAGCAATTCGGTAAACGCGTACTTTTTCAGGATGTCAATCTCAAGTTCACTCCCGGCAACTGTTACGGTATAATCGGTGCCAACGGTGCGGGAAAATCCACATTGATGCGTATTCTCAGCGATCAGCTTTCACCTACCCACGGCTCGGTGTCGCAGGGTCCCGGCGAACGCATGTCGGTGCTTGAGCAGGATCACTTCAAGTTTGACGAGTGTACGGTGCTCGACACCGTGCTTCAGGGTCACACCGTGCTCTGGGATATAATAAAGGAGAAAGACGCTATCTACGCCAAGCCTGATTTCTCTGATGAGGATGGTGTACGTGCCGCCGAGCTGGAGGAAAAATTTGCGGAGCTCGAAGGCTGGAACGCCGAGAGCGATGCTGCCGCGCTGCTCAGCGGTCTCGGAATAAAGGAGGAGAAACATCACATGCTGATGAAGGACATGAGCGGTAACGAAAAGGTGCGTGTGCTTCTCGCAAAGGCGCTTTTCGGCAACCCCGACAATCTTCTCCTCGACGAGCCTACCAACGACCTCGACCTCGACACCGTTGCCTGGCTTGAGGATTATCTCTCGAAGTTTGAAAATACGGTGCTCGTCGTGTCCCACGACCGTCACTTCCTTGACTCCGTGTGTACCCATACTCTCGACATCGACTATAATAAGATGACCCTCTTTGCCGGAAACTACAGCTTCTGGTACGAGTCGTCGCAGCTTGCATTGCGCCAGCAGCAGCAACAGAATAAGAAAGCCGAGGAAAAGCGCAAGGAGCTCCTTGAGTTCATTCAGCGGTTCTCGGCAAATGTGGCTAAGTCGAAGCAGACCACCTCGCGCAAGAAGATGCTTGAAAAACTTAATGTGGAGGAGATTCAGCCGTCGTCGCGCCGCTATCCCGGCATAATCTTCACCCCTGCGCGTGAACCGGGCAACAAGATACTTGAGGTGCACGGGCTTACTGCTTCCGTGGATGGCGAAACCCTGTTTAAGGATGTCAACTTCACCATCGAGAAGGGCGACAAGGTGGCATTCCTGAGTCATGACCCGAGAGCCATGACCGCGCTCTTTGAAATCGTGACCGGCAACCGCAAGGCGGATGAAGGCACTTACGACTGGGGACAGACCATCACCACCGCATATCTGCCGCTTGACAACAGCAAATTTTTCAACACTGACATGAACCTTGTCGACTGGCTTTGTCAATGGAGCGACGATTCAAGCGAGATATACCTGAAAGGATTTCTCGGAAAGATGCTTTTCTCAGGCGAGGAGGTGTTGAAGAAAGCCTCGGTGCTTTCCGGAGGCGAGAAGATGAGATGTATGATCGCGCGCATGATGATGAAGGATGCCAACACGCTCATACTTGACTCGCCGACCAACCATCTCGACCTTGAGTCAATCCAGGCGTTCAACAATACCCTGCAGACATTCAAGGGCAACCTGCTTTTTGCGTCGCATGACCACGAGTTCATCCAGACCGTCGCCAACCGTATCATCGAGCTTACGCCCAACGGCATAATCGACAAGATGATGGACTACGACGACTATATCACCGACGAGCGTGTAGCCGCCGCCCGCGAACGCCTCTATCGTCAATAACGGCAAGCCGGACGTCTTGCCGGGATTATGAGGTTATAGGGTTAAAAGGTTTATAGTTTATGGTTTATGGTTTATGGTTTATGGTTTAGATTTTTCCATTAAACCCTCAACTTTAAACCCTCAACCTTCAACCCTCAACTCTAAACTTTAAACCAAAAACCGACAATGGTAAAGCATATCGTAACATTCAAACTCACAGGCACCTCCGAGGAACGTGCCCGCGTTGCCGCCGCATTCCGCGACGCTCTTCTCGCTCTCCCCTCACAGATTGACGTGCTTCAGTCAATGGAAGTAGGCATCAACGAAAACCCCGCCGAAAGCTGGGACGTAGTGTTGACAGCCGTTGTGCCGACTCTTGCCGATGTGGCTATCTACGCCAACCATCCCGCTCACGTGGCTGCCGCCGGACTGCTTGCCGGACATAAGGCTGACCGTGCATGTGTCGACTACGAGTTCTGATGCCGCCGGCTCAGCCGCCAATATGGTGAAAGAGGTCTCGGAATCCGTTCTGGGTGCCTATGACTGTGAGGATGTCACCCTCCTCAAGTCGGGTGTCAGGCGACGGATTTTCTAATTTCAGCAATTCATTGCTGGTGATTCCAAGGAAGTTTTTCTTGGGGGTAGGGCGTGACACCGCCACTACCTTGATGTTGAAATCTTTTTCAAAATCAAGCTCGCTGAGCGGAGTGCCGACATAATATTCCGGTACGGCAAACTTTATCACATAGCGGTCGGTGTCGATACGCATCGAATCGACGTTGCATCCCAGTTCAAGCTCACGCGTAAGCTCGCGGGCGGCGCGTTGTTCGGGGGTGAGGATGCGGTTGACCATGAATCCCTGCAATATGGTCTCGTGGATTTCATCGACTGCGCGCGCATAGATGTTTTTCACTCCTAATTTGCGCAGCAAAGCCACAGTCTTCACGCTTGCGCCGAAATTCTCGCCAATCGCCACAATCACCAGGTCGACTGTCTTCAGGGGTAGCACCGACAAAGCCGCTTCGTCGGTGGAGTCGATGATGTAAGCGGTCGATATTTTGTCTTTCAGCGCTTCCACAAGGGTAGAGTCGCTGTCAGCGCCGATTACTTCATGCCCCATTGCCGTGAGGTCGACGGCGAGGTTGGCGCCATAGATGCCGAGTCCGATTATCAGGTAACGCATATTCTGTAAGTGTCAGTTGATTATTATGTTGTCTGTTGGATATTGCACGGGATAGTCATGCCTGTTGCCCGTCACGCCTATGAGCAGCGAGATGATGCCTACACGACCCAGGAACATCGCCGATATCAGTACAGCTTTCGACGCAGTTGACAGCATCGGCGTTACACCGAGCGACGAGCCTACGGTGAACAGTGCCGATGAGGTCTCAAACAGGAGGCTTCTCGCCGGCAGATGCGGTTCAAGGAGCAGGATGATGAGCGAGAGCAGCGTATAGGAGAGTATCGAGAGAGTGACGACTGCGTTGGCACGGCGTATCGACGCTGTGGCGATGGTGCGGTTGAATGCCGTCACCTTCTTGTGTCCGAGCACTATTGCCTTCAGGTTGATGAGGATTGCCGCAAAGGTGTTGACTTTTATTCCGCCTGCGGTTGACTGTGAGGCGCCCCCTATCCACATCAGAAACAACACGAACACAAGCGTCACATTAAGGAAATTGGCGGGGTTGACCGAGACAAATCCAGAGCTGCGCGGGGTGGTGGAGTTGAATATCGACTGCACGATCTGGTCGTAAAGGCTGAATCCGGCAAGCGTGTTGTTACGCTCAAGGATGAAAAATACCACGATGCTCACGGCAAATATGATGAGCGTGGCGTAAAGCGCTATCTTCGTGTTGAGATTATAGATGTGTACCGGTCGTCCTGTCATTGACCGGTTTCTGAGATGTCGCCACATACGGCGCAGGTGCTCGAAGAAGGCGTTGCGGAAGTTGACGAGTATGGGAAATCCTATTGACCCGGCAAACACAAGCGCGCTGATGACAAGATATACCGACTGGTCGCTGTTCATCAGTGCGGGATTTGACATTCCTCCCGGCAGATTGGAAAATCCCGCGTTGGAGAATGCCGACACGGCGTGAAACACCGAAAACTCAATCTGCTCCTTGACCGGCATGTCAAGCACATCATATATCGACCACCATATACCGAGTGCGCCAATCGCTTCCACCACTACCGTGAACATGAATATGTAGAGCAGGGTGGGGAGAAGGGAGTTGACCGACTCGGTGTAGATCATGTCCTTTACCATCAGCTGACTGTAAATCGACGTGCCGCCGCTGAAAAACAGTGCGAAGAAGCTCGTGAAGGTCATCACGCCGAGCGCGCCTATCTGGATGAGCATCCCGAGCACGAAGAGCCCGAGCGGGGTGAAGGTGGTAGCCACGTCGATTGTGGTCAGCCCGGTTATGCACACCGCGCTTGTCGCCACAAACAGCGAGTCGATATACGATATGCCCTCGTAGGTACATTTGGGCATCATCAGCAGGTAAGACCCCAGAAATATGAAAAAGAGAAAGCTGCACGACAGCATCAGCGACGGGTTGGTGCGCTTCCCCATGATATGAATTATGCCGTAGCTTATGTCGACTACTGCGTAGCAGAACATCGTGATCAGAAAATACTTGTTGCCGTAAAGCAGTGTCGCGAGCCACTTTATCCACGGGTTTTCCGGCTCCGGATACATTAGCGGTAACAGCGTGGATAGTATCGCGATATCCACAATCCATTTTATAGCCTTGGTGTCGCGGAATGTCTTGCGGGTATTGAATACGAGGTTAAATATTACGTTGAATGCGAATATGCCCTGGATTACGTGCAGAAAGTGAAATATGGTCCTTATCCTTTCCGGCTCGTGGTCGTAACCCGCATACGTGATCAGAAACAGCACACAGGCGACACCGGCGGCAAACGTGATCACGGCGAGCACATTGGTTATCGCCCTGATAGCGTTTATCGAGTGACGCAGTTGCTTTTCCCAGTAGATGCCGGCATGATGAGCGCGGTTGCGTAGACGATGGATGAAGTGTTTGGCACTATTCATGACTTTTAAACGAAATAGCCGGGGCTAATGTTATGCAATATTAAAAATAATGAGTAATTTTGTAACTTTGAAATTGTAAAACTAATCATAATCATTGTATGTCGGAAATAATCGAAGAAATAAATGAGGAGAAAGGCGGCTTGAACTTTGTCGAGCAGATTGTGAGCGACGACCTTGCCGCAGGTAAGAACGGCGGACGTCTCAACACCCGTTTCCCGCCCGAGCCCAACGGCTATCTTCACATCGGTCACGCCAAGGCTATATGCATGGATTTCGGCATCGCTGAAAAATTTGGCGGCACCTGCAACCTGCGTTTCGACGACACTAACCCTACCAAGGAGGATGTCGAATATGTCGACTCTATCCGCGACGATATCCACTGGCTCGGGTTTGACTGGGGCGACCGTGAATATTATGCAAGCGATTATTTCCCGCAGCTTTATGATCTTGCAGTGCGCATGATTAAGGAGGGCAAGGCGTATGTCGACCATCAGACCTCGGAGCAGATTGCCGAGCAGAAGGGCACTCCCACCCAGCCCGGTGTCAACAGTCCTTACCGTGACCGTCCTGTCGAGGAAAATCTTGACCTTTTCCGCCGCATGAACGAAGGTGAGTTTGACGAAGGTACCTATGTGCTCCGTGCAAAGATTGACATGGCGTCGCCCAACATGCACTTCCGCGACCCGATTATGTACCGCATAATCAAGCATCCCCATCATCGCACAGGTACTACATGGAAAGTATATCCCATGTATGACTTTGCCCATGGGCAGAGCGACTATTTTGAAGGCGTGACCCACTCGATATGCACTCTTGAGTTTGTGCCTCACCGCCCCCTGTACGAGTATTTCGTGAAGGAGCTTGCCGACGAGAGCTACTGCCCGCGTCAGATTGAGTTTAACCGTCTCAACCTCACCTATACGGTCATGAGCAAGCGCAAACTTCTGCAGCTTGTCAAGGAAGGTCTTGTTGCCGGATGGGATGACCCGCGTATGCCGACTATCTCAGGTATGCGTCGTCGTGGATTCACTCCACGCTCTATCAAGAATTTCATCAACATGATAGGCTATACTAAGGTTGAGGCGCTTAACAGTATCTCCCTTCTGGAATATGCCGTGCGTGAGGACCTTAACAAGGTGGCTACGCGTGTCATGGCTGTGATGAATCCCGTGAAGGTAGTGATTACCAACTATCCGGAAGGTCAGGATGAGATTGTTGAGATGGAAAATAATCCCGAGGATGCTGCGTCAGGTACTCATAAGATGCCTTTCTCTCGCGAAATTTACATCGAGCGCGATGACTTTATGGAAAATCCTCCAAAGAAGTTCTTCCGTCTCGCTCCCGACAGTGAGGTGCGTCTTAAAGGTGCCTATATTATTAAATGTACCGGCGTGAAGAAAGATGCCGATGGCAACATCGAGGAAATTTACTGTACCTACGACCCCGAGTCAAAGAGCGGGATGCCCGGAAGTATGCGCAAGGTCAAAGGTACGCTCCACTGGGTGTCGGCGGCTCATGCCGTGGATGCCACCGCGCGGCTCTACGACCGTCTTTTCTCTGTGGAGAATCCTGCTGAGGAGAAAGACAAGGATTTCCGTGAGATGCTTAATCCCGATTCACTTAAAGTGGTCGAGGGCATAAAGATTGAGCCGTATCTGGCTGAAAATGCAAAGCCCGGCGATCATTTCCAGTTCCAGCGCATCGGCTATTTTACGCTTGACCCCGACACCAAGCCCGGGAAGCTGATATTTAACCGCACTATGCAGCTGAAAGATACCTGGGAAAAGCTACAAAAGAAATAAGGAGAAAAATCTATGGATCGCGAACAGCGACGGAGAGAAAAATTATATAGAAACTTCAAGGAGAGTCTGACCGGCGGGGATACCCCGCCGGTCTACGATGAAAACGACCTTGTGGATATATTCGACTATGCTAATGACATGTACGACGAATATGTTCAGTTTGAGGTCATATTGCTTGCGGCGCGTCTTTATCCGGAGAGCGAAGAGATGATGCAGCGCCGTGCTTTTTACATGTATGGCAATCTTTCCATGACCGACGGCGCGGCAAATCTTGCGGCTGCCCACCGTCAGGAATCGGCACTTTGGACCTTGCTCGACCTTATGGTGCGTCACCCGTCGGAAAGCGAGTGTAAGAGTGTCATGCAGTCGGTCATTGACCGATATTCCGAATTTGACGACGAGACCGCCATACAGCTGGTCGATGTATGCTCTGATTTGGGCATCTTTGACTGGCTCATCGAGCATAAGGAGGAAATACAGAAGCGTTGCGCCTATCCGGAGACATTTCTTTATGAATTGGCGATGGAGGCTGATTCCCGTGGAGAGTACAAGCTTGCCGCAAAGTTTATGGAGGAGCTTACCGACCGTGAGCCTTTCAATGCTATGTTCTGGCACATGCTTGCACAGTTGCAGGTGAGGCTCGACAATTATACCGACGCGCTCGCGTCTATTGACTATGCTCTTGCCATCGATGCCGATGCTACTGCCTACCGCCTGACAAAGGCGCAGATCATGTTTGACATGAAGACTGACAAGGTGAAAGCTGTTGAAATCGTGGAATATGTGTTGAAGACCGAGCCTGATAATAAGCTTGCTGTACATACTCTGGCGGTGATGTACACCATCGAAAACCGCAGCAAAGATGCGGTTGCTCTTGTTAAAAACTATCTTGTCGCAAACCCATCCGATCAGGTGGCGTTGGAGCATCTCCTCATGTTCGGTGACCGTGACAGTGCCGTCGAGGCAGTCAAACGGTATTTCAGCGAGTCAACAGGCAATGCCGAGGAATGGACTGCATGGGCGAAATCGCTTTATAATCGCGGACAATACCGCGAGTGCGCCGACATATTGCTTGCGCTTCTTGCATGGGCCGGTGAAATTCCCGAATGGACTCCGATGCTTGAAGGGCTCTATCGCTCAGGCGAGTATCAGGCTATTGTCACGTTGTATCGTGATATCGTGCTGGCTGTCGAGGATATCTCCCGCCTGGGTCTCTCCATGACCGATGCACTTATATTTGTATTGGCTCTCGTAAGATGCGGTCAATACATGGCGGCAAAAAAACTCGCTGACATTGTCACCGGCGTTGAGTTTCATGACATATATCCATTTGAAAAGCGTCTGTCTACCATGAAAGTGTGCGATGTGATGAAAACTGTCGGGGCTGCTATTATGTCAGGTCGCGACTTCGACCTGAATTCCCTCGACCCTTTCTCTGAACCGCACTCATGACATATCCCGATTTTACACATTGCCGAATATCCTCTTTAAGGGGATTTATATCCGCAACCCAAGGGTATTGCAATACCGCCATGATTTCGTGTCTTTGGCATAATGTCTCAGCCTTAGGATTTTGCCCGGAACGGGCAAGATAGTGTTAACCGGGGGCAGCGCCGTAGGTGCGCCCCCGGTAGGCATGCTTCCCCAATACGCTGCAACCCTGAAACGGGTTGCATAGTCTGCCATCTCATGTCTTGTTTCTCATCTCAACCACGAATGGATGTTAAAAATAGTGATGACAAATAAATTTCGGGAGAAATTTGTTACTTTTGCATATTTTGGTGTAATTAGGCTATGTGAATCCGACAAATATTGTAAATATAGTAATAATTAAAAATTTTAAGATGAAAAGATTCTCTCAAGTAATCTTGGCTGTCGCCTTGTGCTTGTTTGTGGCAGGTAATCTTCCGTTGTCTGCTAAACAAGCCATGCATAATGACTGTCTGATTAATGTTGTAAAGTCGATGTATGAATCTCGTCAGGAAAAGTTGAAAAATCCGTTCCATAATAAAAAGGCGGATGCTCTGACTGACTTGATGAACCCGTCTAAAGTGAAAAAGGCTCCTGAGATTGACAGGCAGTTTTCCGATATGGATGATTTCTTCTGTCTTGAGGCTCCCGACGGCTCTATATGGTACGGTGTCGGCGAGTTTGGCTATGAAGAAATCAAGCATGATGCGTGGACCGAAAGGATTCTGCGTTCATTCCACTACACTATCTACGACTCTTCATTTAAAGTGATTGGTGAGATTAAGGATGAGATAGAGTATAAGGATGATGAGATTAAAGCGGCTCTCAGTGAGCTTGCGCCTATTGTGACTCAGAAGTTTTTTAACTTCGATTCCAATTATGAGGTGATTTTTGCTTTGGGTGTCAATACCGCAAATTACACTAACCGGAATTATTCGATTGTTTATTCAATCGGTGGTAAAAAAGATGCTGCAGGTAACGATGAGCCTATTGCTGTATATGACGGTCTTTATTGTGATGGGGTTAATTCCGCAACCGATAGCTGGTCGGAAAATTATTTCCTTACATTTATAACCGAAGAAAGCGACGAGTCACTCCTTGATAGTGATAATTATCTTGATTATCTTAACTCGTATAAGGATGTGATGAAGACCTATAAAAAGGCGACATATTCCGGCGAACCGCAGCTTATCTCCGAGAAGAAGATATGTAAGATGAATCTTCCCGGCGACCAGATGAATGCTGCTCCTATTCTCACTTTCGCACAGGGCGGAAAGGCATATTTTGTATTCCAGCAATATGAAAAGAGCTTCTTTGTAGACCCTGTCGGTGAGGATGAGTCGGTGACCGAAGACAACAACTTGATTATAGAAGTAAGTTCTATAGGTAGCTACGACAGCGCGCTGAAGGAGGAATGTAGCGTGGTGATTCCTGCTGAACAGACTGTCGGCGACGACCGCCTGCTCTGCACATATTACGGTATTGGAAATCTTGGTTATGAAGATGACATAATCAAAGATGGCGACGATTATAAGTTTGTGCTTACAACTCAGAAATATTATGCCGGCAACGATGATGCTACTGTCGACTCATATTTTATATGTGACGGCGATGGTAAGGTCGAGAAAACACTCGCAGAGGATGTGACGGGTTATGTGATGATGTCTGACGTTACGGGATTTGAGCGTCAGTATATGTTTATCACTGTCTCTAACATGGGCTACATGCTTTCATTTGTCAATGTTCCTTCCGGTGAGGTTGCCGCGATGTTTAACAGTGTGGTTGACGGTTATAGCCTTAGCTCTTATGTTGACCGTGTGCCTTCGGGTCTTGGCTATAAATATGCTTTCAAGGCAATGAATCCGGTAGTAGAGGAAGGCGATGCGATTGAGCAGGTGATTTGGCTTGATTCCGAAGGCCGTGTGATTGGTGTTGACAAGATAAACCTTGGCGAGGATGTGGCGATGGCTCAGATGTTCATGTCGCAGGTGGCATTGTCGCCCTACTTCTTCAATACCGATGACGAGCATGAGTACATGTTCCTTTTGAAGCGTTATCGCACACCCGGTGGTGATGGCGGTACCGAAGAGCGTCTATTGATTACGGCGGCAAACACTTACGATGTTCTACTCGAGCTTGCTCCCGATGAAAACAAAGGTGCGCTATCTACTGTAATGCCCATAAATTCAAAAGGCAATTCTTCTTTGGTGGTAGTGTATTATGATAACAAGGTGCTTAATGCCGACATATATGACCTGCCGTTTACCCGCTTTGCCGGTGGCGATGGCTCGGCTGAAAATCCTTACCTGATTTCAACTGCCGGTGATTTCGGACAGATTTCAAAGGCGTTGGCGGCTCATTATCGTATCGTTAATGATATCGATTTCTCTGATTATACACTTTCTACTGTGGCTGGTACGTTTACCGGTTCGATTGATGGTGACGGCAACACTCTTTATAATCTTAGAATGAAGGGTATGCCCGGTCTGTTTGAAAACCTGTCTCAAGGTTCGGTTGTGAAAAATCTGAATATTCATAATGTCGACTTTGATTGTTCTGGTCGCTCTACTGCGGGTGTGCTTACCGGTACTGCTCTTGGTGTAAATATTGACAATGTTCACATCTATGCCCTTAACGCTTATGCCGATGAAGATTCATATCCTGATTTCGGTGGTATTGCCGGACAGGCTACTGTGTTCTCTACTATTTCCAATTCTTCCGTAAATGGCGTGATTAATCTGCCTGAAAGTGTAGTAGGCGGTATCGTGGGTGATACCCGTACGACCACTGCCGTTAAGGCTTGCTCGTTTGTCGGTACGATTAACGGTGGTTCAGGTGTCGGAGGTATTGTCGGAACTGCTTCCAATGTTGCCGATTCATTCATCGACTGCCACGTGGATGCTGCGCTTACAGCAAAAAATACTGTCGGCGGTATTGCCGGATCTACTGCACGCGCCACTATCATGCGTTGCTATGTGGAAGGTTCTGTAAAAGCTGTCGGCACAGAGGCGCGTTGGTATGACCACGGTCCTTGTGCAGGAGGTATTGTCGGTACTCTCGGTGCTGATTACAAAAACTCCTCGCTTCCGGAAGGTGATGATGCTTCCGGTGAAAAGACTTCTCCGGTGACCTACTGTTTTGTTAATATCTCCTCTCTGGAAGGATATACTCCGACAATTGAGCCCGATTATCCTACTCAGCAGTCTACCATCCACCGTATCATAGGTAAGTCAAATGTCAATTACGAGCCTGAGGTTGTTGGTGAAGATGAGGAGTGGAATCCGATTTACGGTGACCCGATGCCTGCGGAGACAGCTATCAGCAACAATTATTGTGTGTCAACACTGGCGCTTGGCGAGGCTGACGCTGTAGCTGACCATAATACCGTAGAAGGTAAGTCGGTTGATGCTTCTGAACTCTCCGCCGATTGGTTCAAGTCTACGCTCAAGTTTGTTTACGGCAATTCCGTTGATGCTCCGTGGAACGAAGCTGCCGATTCTGATCCCGCGCTGTACTTTGAGGTTGCATCTATTATTAATCCTGTCGAGATTACGGTAATGGAAGGCAACACATTTGATGTGAAGCTGATGCTTGTGCGCGCTGTGCCTTTCACCGAGGAAGAGTTCCTTGGCAACTTCTCGTTTGAATGTAGCGACGAGACCGTTGTTGAAATGACCGGTGAATTTACTTACGATAACGGTATTGCTACCATTGGCTTCAGCGCCTTGAAGCCCGGTAATGCGACTATAACGATGTTTGGTTCGAAGTGTGAGGTGACTGTCATTCATGACCCCGCTCTCGGTGTTGACAACATCGGCGCTGCTTCTGCTGTGGTGGTTATTTCCCACGCTTCCGGAATCGCTGTCAAGAATGTCGCTGAAGGCACACCTGTGGAGGTTTATAACCTTGCCGGCGTGAAGATGTTCTCTACCATCGCTGATGGCTCTGACATCAATGTTGCCCTTGCAGGAGGTCTTTACATTGTGAAGGCTGGTGACTCGGCTGTTAAATGCCTTGTGCGTTAAGCCGTTCATTTAGCTTATATGTCATAAGGGGTTGTACCATTACGGTGCAACCCCTTTTTTGTTTTACGAAACTTGCATAACCCGTCAGATTGCACTAATTTTGCAAATTATTAAGAAATAGCGGGCTATGCGGATATAACCGAATCACATTTCTGATAATCTGCGCGTAGCTGTAGGGGCGAGTGGAAGCTCGCCTGCGATAAAAATATGTAAAATATAAATATTTATATAAAATGCTGACTGCAAAAGAAATACGTGAGTCGTTCAAAGACTTTTTCCGTAGCAAGGGACACCAGATTGTGCCTTCTGCTCCGATGGTGATTAAGGATGACCCGACATTGATGTTTACCAATGCCGGAATGAACCAGTTTAAGGATATTATTCTTGGCAATGCCGCGGCGAAATATCAGCGTGTGGCAGATTCTCAGAAATGTCTGCGTGTGAGCGGTAAGCACAATGACCTTGAGGAGGTGGGTATGGACACATACCATCACACAATGTTTGAGATGCTTGGCAACTGGTCATTTGGCGATTATTTCAAGAAAGAGGCTATCGACTGGGCATGGGAGTATCTTGTGGATGTACTCGGGCTCGACCCGGCAAATCTTTATGCCACCGTGTTTGAAGGCTCTCCTTCCGAAGGTCTCGGTCGCGATGACGAGGCTGCTTCCTATTGGGAAAAACATCTTCCTGACGACCATATAATAAACGGAAACAAGCATGATAATTTCTGGGAAATGGGTGATACCGGTCCTTGCGGTCCCTGCTCGGAAATTCATATTGACCTGCGTAGCGATGAGGAGAAAGCTGCTGTGCCCGGTCGCGACCTTGTGAACCACGACCATCCGCAGGTAATCGAGATTTGGAATCTTGTGTTCATGCAGTACAACCGTAAGGCTGACGGCTCTCTTGAACCGCTCCCTGCAAAGGTGATTGATACCGGTATGGGTTTCGAGCGTCTTTGCATGGCTCTTCAGGGAAAGAAGTCAAATTACGATACCGATGTATTCACTCCGCTTATCACCAAGATTGGAGAGCTTTCCGGAAAGCGTTATGGTGACGACCCGAAGGTCGACATCGCCATGCGTGTCATTGCCGACCATGTGCGCACAATCGCGTTCTCGATTGCCGATTCGCAGCTCCCCGGCAACGCCAAGGCTGGTTATGTCATCCGCCGTATCCTTCGTCGCGCCGTACGTTATGCCTACACATTCCTCGACCAGAAGCAGGCATTCATATATCGCCTGCTCGACACTCTTATCGAGAGCATGGGTGAGGCTTATCCCGAGTTGCCGAAGCAGCGTGAACTTATCATGCGTGTGATAAAGGAAGAGGAAGACGCCTTCCTCCGCACTCTTGACAATGGTATCCGCCTGCTTGATAATGCTATCGAGGCGGCAAAGGCGAAAGGTAAGAATGAGATATCCGGTAAAGAGGCATTTGTACTTTACGACACTTACGGTTTCCCGCTCGACCTTACTGAGCTTATTCTTAAAGAACATGGCATGACGCTTGACCATAAGGAGTTTGACGAGGAGATGGCTGCCCAGAAGGCGCGCGCCCGTAATGCCGCTGCTGTGGAGACAGGCGACTGGGTTGTATTGCGCGATGGTGAACAGGAATTTGTCGGCTATGACATGACCTCGACTCCGACTCAAATACTCCGTTACCGCAAGGTAAAGCAGAAAAGCAACGAATATTACCAGATAGTGCTTTCGGCGACTCCTTTCTATGCCGAGATGGGTGGTCAGGTCGGTGACCGCGGTCAGTTGATAAACGGCGACGATGTTATCGACATCTACGATACAAAGCGTGAAAACGGTATGGGTGTGCATCTTTCCAAGAAGCTCCCCAAAGACCCGTCAGCTACTTTTGAAGCTGTGATTGACGAGAAAGCTCGTCAGGCTATATCATGTAATCATACCGCCACTCACTTGCTTCATGAGGCGTTGCGCGAGGTGCTCGGTACCCATGTCGAGCAGCGTGGTTCGTTTGTGTCACCTGATGTACTCCGATTTGACTTCTCTCATTTCCAGAAGGTGACGTGCGATGAATTGCGTAAGGTAGAGCGCATAGCCAATGAGCGTGTCCGTAAGGCTATCGCGCGTGACGAGCACCGCAATGTGCCTATTGAGCAGGCGCGTGAGATGGGTGCTATGGCGCTGTTCGGTGAAAAATACGGCGATGAGGTGCGCGTGATTCGTTATGGCTCTTCTGTGGAGCTGTGTGGTGGTACTCACGTTGACAATACCGGAAATATCGGTATGATAAAGATTATCTCAGAGAGCAGTATCGCGGCAGGTATCCGTCGTATCGAGGCTATCACCGGTCAGCGTGTCGAGACGGCAATAGAAGAGATGGAGAATACTTTGCATGAAATCGGATCGATGTTTAACAATACTCCTAATCTGGTTGCCGCTCTCCGCAAGTCGCTTGACGAGAATACGGAGCTTAAGCATCAGGCTGAGGAATATTTTGCAGAGCGTGTTAACAATTTAACCAATGAATTGATTGGCAAGGCTTACGAGACCAACGGTATAAAGGTAGTGGAGAT
This sequence comes from Bacteroidales bacterium, assembly GCA_003150235.1. Lineage (GTDB taxonomy): Bacteria > Bacteroidota > Bacteroidia > Bacteroidales > Muribaculaceae > Muribaculum. The sequence continues at coordinate 14,184 of QAMW01000016.1, read as the reverse complement.
GACCGGTCTGCGCTTACCCGAGGTGGTGAAGAATGTGGCGTTTGGTGTGCGCTCGAAATCTCCGGAGCATACCGTCTTTATCGGAGCGACATACGATCCCAGTGGAAAACCTCTTCTTACCGTCATGGTGACAGAAGATTTGGTTAAGGATGGTATGATGAATGCTTCGGTCACAGTGCGCGAGGCTGCAAAACTTATTCAAGGCGGCGGTGGCGGTCAGCCCGGCTTTGCACAGGCAGGCGGAAAGAACCGCGACGGACTTGCCAAGGCATACGAGAAGATGAAAGATTTACTCGGTGTGTAACGCTGCTTCGATGAACTTTTTTATAAATTGGATTATTATAAGGGCACGGGTGATTCCGTGCCCTGCTTTATTTTATTTGATGTGATATGAAAAAGACCGTATTGTTGTATCTTTTGCTCGTGGCTGCCATCCCTGCGATGGCACAATGGATGCCCGACCGCCTCGGTGACGGCTATGAGATGCGTTATGTAAATCAGCCTGACGATTACAGCGGGAAGGTGCGTTCGACCGTTATCCGCAAACTTTCTAAGTGCGGCGGTCATCGCGGGGTACTCTATGTCCACGGATTCAACGATTATTTTTTCCAGAAGGAGATGGGCGACCGTTTCGTTGACTCTTGCTATAATTTCTATGCGGTGGACTTGCGGAAATACGGCAGGTCGCTTATGGAGGGACAGAAGGCATTTCAGGTAAGGGATATGAAGGAGTATTTCGCCGATATAGACTCTGCCGTGAATTGCATGAAGCGCGACGGCATTGATGAGATTGTATTGATGGGGCACTCTACGGGCGGTCTCACTACATCGCTATATATGAATGACAACCCGCCTTCGGAAATCAAGGCGTTGATACTCAACAGCCCGTTTCTTGACTGGAATCAGAGCAAATTTCAGGAACGTGTGCTCATACCGGCGGTCGATTGCATCGGCAATCTTTTCCCCGGCATAGCCATTTCTCAGGGTGACAGTCGTGCTTACAGCGAAAGTCTGCTGAAGCGGTACGGCGGGGAATGGGAGTATGATACTTCCCTCAAACTTGAGGTGTCGCCTGATGTCGATACCGGATGGATAAGGGCGATTGACATGGCGCAGGCTGTTATACAGAGCGACCCGTTCATAAAAGTGCCTGTGCTTCTTATGCACTCCGACCGTTCGGCGAAAGCGGGCGACTCTGCGGATGTCTATTCCGAGAGCGATGCGGTGCTTGATGTGGAGGATATTTCGCGCTACGGTAAACGTCTCGGTCCGCTTGTCACCGAGATTACAGTAAGAGGCGGACTCCATGACCTTGTTCTTTCAAAGCCAGAAGTCCGCAATGCCTTGTACGATTATATGTTCCGCTGGATTAGCAATCTTAATCTTTAGCCTGTCTATGGGGTTCTTAGTCTTTAGCCGTACGTGCCGCCTGGTCGCGGGCAAGCAACAGCTGCTTGTCAAGTAGTTCGCGGCGCGAGCTTAATTTACGCGATGTCTGCATGGCGTTACTGAGCTGATAGGCGAGGGCTATCGAACGGTTGTCGTTGACCTGAAGCGGGGTGGTGTAGCTTGACGTCCCCTTGAAGATAAGCGTAGTCTTGCTGTCGGGATTGTCGAGCAGGAAACTGCATAATGTGTCACATTCCGCGCCGATAAAGGTGACCATCTCTGTTCCTCCCGAACGGTAGTTGCGGTCGCCGTCGTAGGCAACTTCGGCTGTCGACACCTCTCCGGCTCTGTTTTTAAGCGTCACGGCGGTATGTTTCACCGGCTTGGCGGTGAGCGAGCTTATCATGTAAAATTCGCCGTCGGGCGATACGCGCCCCTCAACGCCAGTGCGGTTGAACAGCGATGACTTTTCATATTCTTTGATTACGTAATAGCCTTCTACAAGCTCCGGATTGTTGACAAATGCGAAATAGCTCATCAGCGAGTCCTGGAGATGGGCGTAATATGCCTGGAGGCTGTCGGTCATCTGCATTTCAGCCATAGTCATTTTCTCCATCGCGAGAGGGCGTATATGCATTCCCTTGCGTTGTGCCTCAATCTGGTCGGGGTATTTTGCCTGAAGCGTGTCGAGCAGTTCGATGGCGAGGGCATAGTTGCCTGCCGTTACAGCCGAGTCAGCCGAGTTTACAAGCCCTTCGGCAATCTGTTTTCCGCTGTTGCTCCCTCCGCAGGCTGCCATTACAAGCGGCAATGCCGCGGCTATTGCCGCTTTAATTACTACGTTGCACATTTTTTACTCCTTTTACGGTTTTCAGTTTTTTTATAAGGTTGTTGAGGGCTACCGTGTCGTTTATGCCGACTATCAGATAACCCTGGAATATTGAATCGTCGGAATTGATGGATATGCTGCGCAAGGTCACGTCTTTCTCCTTGTTGATTATAGAGGTGATGTTGGTGACGATGCCTATGTCATCGTTGCCGATTATACGCAGTGTGGCTCCGAACTGCTGTCCGAGTTTGCCCGACCACCGCGTAGTGATGAGGCGGTAGGGATATTTCTGACGTATGTTTGCGGCGTTGGGACAGTCGTGACGGTGAATCTTTATGACTCCCTCCGCCGAGATGAAGCCGAACACGTCGTCGCCGTATATCGGGTTGCAGCATTTAGCCAGCTTGTAATTGATGCCTTTGATGTTGTCGCCGATCACGAGCACATCACCCTGACGCTCATCTTCCTCTATCTTAGACAGCTGAAATTCTTCGGCGGAGCGTATCTCCCCGATAGCCGCATCTTTTCGTTCGATGTTCTCGTATTCGGCGATGATGTCGTTGATATCTATCGACTCGGCGGCGACGGCATCGTAAAAGTCGGTCACGGTCTTGTAGCCCATCTTTTTGATGACGCGCATTATGGTCGATTCCTGCAGGTCGATTTTGCGGTTCTTGAATCGGCGTTCTACAAGCTCTTTGCCGAGTGTCGCCGCGCCGCTGCGCATTTCATGTACCGACTGGCGTATCTTGTTGCGCGCCTTTGAGGTCACCACGAAGTTGAGCCAGTCGAGTTTCGGTATCTGGGCGGTTGAGGTGAATATCTCGACTGTGTCGCCGCTTTTAAGCTTATAGTTGAGCTTCTGGTTTTTGCCGTTGACCTTACCTCCCGTACATTTCATGCCGAGATTGGTATGGATGTTGAAGGCGAAGTCGAGAAGCGAGGCACCGTAAGGCAGTTTATACAGGTCACCTTTAGGCGTGAAGACAAACACTTCTTTGTCGTAGATGTCCATCTTCATGTTTTTCATCAGCTCCATGGGTCCGGTTTCAGCCGTCTCAAGGATATCGCGCACATTGTTCATCCACGCATCGAGGTTGCCCTCGCTCTTTATGCCCTTGTAGCGCCAGTGTGCGGCAAGACCCTTTTCTGCTATGAGGTCCATGCGCTTGGTGCGTATCTGTACCTCTACCCAGCGGTTGTCGGGTCCGTAGACGGTGATGTGCAGCGATTCGTAACCGTTGCTTTTCGGTATGCTGAGCCAGTCTTTCATCCTTGACGGATTGGGCTGATACAGGTCGGTGATTATGGAGTAGGCGAGCCAGCAGTCGCTTTTTTCCGACTCCTGTTCGCTGTCGATGATGATTCTTATGGCAAATAGGTCGTATATATGCTCGATGTCGTTTTTCTGCTTCTTGAGCTTGTTCCATATCGAGTATATCGACTTTGTGCGGCCCTTTATCTCATATTTCAGCGGCGTCTTGTCAAGTTTTTCTTTAATCGGCTTGATAAACTCGGCTATGTATGCGTCGCGGCTCTTTTTGGTCTCGTTGAGCTTGTGGGCTATTTCCGTATAGGTTTCGCGGTTGGTGTATTTGAGCGACATATCCTCAAGCTCCGACTTTATGGCGTAGAGTCCGAGGCGGTGGGCGAGTGGCGCATATAGATAGTTTGACTCGTAGGCTACGTCATGGACCATCTTTTCATTGGGGTGATGGTTGATGGTGCGCATCAGCTCCAGTCGGTCGATAATCATTATGATTATTACGCGTATGTCTTCGGCAAATGTAAGCAGGAGTTTCCTGAAATTGTCACTCTCCACAGCAGCCTGTTTACTGTAGAGCGTCGACACTTTCAGCAGTCCGCGTATGAGCTTGGCGATGTCATCGCCCCACTCGTTGACAAGCTCTTCTTCCGGTATGAACTCGCTTTTGCAGAGGTTATACAGCAGTATGGCGATTATCATGTTGCGGTCGGGGCTCACCTTCTCGCAAAGTGACAATGCCGTCTTGATATTATGTAACGCCGGGTTTATGCCATATTTGTCACGGCGGTAATGGTTCTGACTGATACCTTCGTTGATTATGCGTTTTACACGCTTGATGTCGTCAGGCTCGGTTATCTCACGGGTATGCTCAAGTAATCGGCGGAACGAGGTTATCATCTCCTCCCTTTCCGTCGGGGTAAGATACTTTTCGTTCATGACAGTCGGTTTAATATCAGTATTGACAGTTACGTTTATTCCTCACAGATTATGGGCAGCTTGTTAAGTTCCTCGATGTAGTCGAGCAGCTCTTTTCTGCCTCTGCCGTCGGAGCTGGATGTGTAAAACACCGGCGGAAGTTCTTCCCACTGTTCGCGGAGGGTGTCGAGATATTTTTTTGTCTGGATTTTGCCCGCTGTCGACGACAGCTTGTCAAGCTTCGTGAACACGATTGCAAACGGCACCTCGTTTTCTCCCAGCCATTCGAGAAACTGCATGTCGATTTTCTGCGGGTCGTGACGTGAGTCGATGAGCACAAACAGGCAGGTCATCTGTCCGCGTTGGAGTATATAGTCTTCGATGATACGTTTTATCTGTGCCTGCATCTGTTTGCCGCGCTGTGCGTAGCCGTAGCCCGGAAGGTCGACTATATACCACTCGTCATTTATCAGGAAATGGTTGATGAGCGTGGTCTTGCCGGGTGTCGAAGAGGTCATTGCGAGACCCTTGCGCCCTGTAAGCATGTTTATGAGAGACGATTTCCCGACATTTGACCGCCCAATGAAGGCATATTCGTGCCGTGTAGTGGCGGGACATTTATTGACATCGGAGTTGCTTATCTCAAATTTTGCAGAGTTGATATTCATTATTCCATCGATTAGTTAGCGTAAAGATACGAATTTTTATGTTAATAAAAACATCCGTGGCACCTTAATGTTTTACTTATAGAAAATTTACGAGAGATAATGGCTGACGGTTTAAGCAAATGGACAGGAAAAGCGGTGCGCTACATTATACCTCTCGCCGTGTCGGCGGGGCTGGTGGTATGGCTCTTTCATAAAGTCGACATAAGGGAGATGATGAGGGTGATTCGTGACGGCTGTGACTTCCGCTGGATAATCCTCATGATGGTGATTACCACCGTGTCACATATAATACGTGGCATACGGTGGGGTATACAGTTGCGTGGGGTGGGTGTGCCGCGTATGCCGGTTGTAGCCGAGAGTGTGTCGATTTTCGGTGCCTACGCGCTTAATCTCGTATTTTCCGGAGTGGGGGAGGCGTGGCGTTGTATATTTGTGTCACGCAGGGAGAAGACACCTCTCGCCACAGTCATCGGCACTGATATCGGCGACCGTATATCCGATGCGATAGTGGTGGTCCTGTTGCTTGGCATTGCCATGATTGTGGCAAAAGGGCCTATTGACATGTTCATGACCCATTATGCGCTCGGAAAGGATCTGGGGCGTCTTTCCGACAATCCCTGGCTATGGTGTGGACTCGCTTTGGTGGCGGTGGTGATGTGGACGCTTTTCCGTGTTTTCCGGAAATACCGTTACATCAATAAGATTGACGCTGATTTGAAAAATGTGTGGAATGGCTTTAAGGTGCTTTTCACGATGAAGGGAATCGGGGCTTATGTCGTGCTCACACTGGGTATATGGACATGCTATTTTCTGGAGACTTACGTGTGTTTTTACGCTTTTCCGTTTACACGTGCGCTTATTGATGACCCCGGCACGGCATACGGACTGATTCCCGGTCTGGTGGTGTTTGTGTTCGGCTCGTTCAGCATGGCGGTGCCTTCCAACGGCGGTCTCGGTCCATGGAATATAGCCGTGATGTTTGCCCTTTCGATTTACGGCATCGGCAATACCGAGGGTGCAGCGTTTTCGATGGTTATGTGGAGTTTTCAGGCGGCAATGCTGGTCATGCTCGGCATATTCAGCGCCGTATATATTTCTGTCACGAAGCGTAAAAATGCCGTGACGCAGTGATATATTACAGTATTATTGTAACTTTGTCCCTGAAATGGGCACTAACCGTAATAGAGAGCAGGTATTCCGCTTCAAGCAATTCTCCGTGGCAAACCGTCTGGCGGCTATGAAGGTCGGCACCGATGGAGTGTTGCTCGGCGCGTGGTGTGGCGTGGAAGGATGTCGCACTGTGCTTGATGTCGGCACCGGCTCCGGGTTGATTGCGCTTATGATTGCCCAGCGGTGTCCCGAAGCTCATGTAACGGCACTGGATATTGTGCCCGAGGCTGTTGCCGAGGCTGCGGAAAATGCCGCCGCTTCGCCATGGGGCGACCGCATTACGGTCATGGAGGCTGATTTTAACCGTGCAGTTGCCGACCGGCTTCTTCCGCGCTACGACCTTATCGTGAGTAATCCTCCTTACTTCACTACGGCGATAAAATCGCCGGAAGCTGCGCGCGCCGTGGCGCGCCACGGCGCAGGACTTGGCTATGCCGACATTCTGCGTAATGCTTCTGCTCTTCTCAATCCGGGAGGACGCGTCGCCCTTGTTTCGCCTGCCGACCGTGAGAACGACATAACGCTTGACTGTTCGCTCGCCGGGTTGAGCGTCGCCCGTCTGACTCGTGTCTACACCAAGCCCTCCGCCCAATCACCCTCCCGCCTCTTATGGGAAATCTCCGTTGTCCCGTCACCCCTTGTCGCCGAAACCCTCGTCATCGGCTCTCCCGCCTACAACTCCCTCCTCCGCGACTTCTACCTCGCCCTCTAAATACTTGTCTACCCCGTCCCTGCATCTTATCGGTTGCTCCTCATCTTTGCGCATACTATAGTCGAAATTCAGTTGCTTGTTGTACATGTATTTATCTTCATGCCATAGATGATAAACTATACCGGCAAATTTCAGTTGGCGTTTTTTCACTCCTGCACGTTGTAGGCGTCTGCCAAAGTCACCGTCTTCGCCTCCCCAGCCTTCAAAAAATTCATCATAGCCGTTTATTTTCTCGAAATCTTCGCGGAAAAATGACATGTTGCAGCCAAGTGCAGTCTCTTTATGCTGACGGTAATATGGAGCAATCATTTTTGCTATCGGCAAGAGATGAAGTGAATTCTCCGGTTTACTTTCTATACCGTGCGTGAATATATTGATTTTTATGAGTCTGCCTGACTTGCAGAGCGCGGCAGTCAGTTTTTTCCCGAGATTAGTACGTCCTCCTTTCAAATAATGACCTTTCCTTGCGAGTTTGGCATGATCGCTTATGAAATCGCGGTGGAGAATGATGTCGCCGTCTATTTCTATTATGTAGTCACCTGATGATGCCGCTACTGACTTGTTTCTCATCATGGCAAGTCTGAAGCCTTTGTCTTCGTGCCACACATGGATTATGGGGATAGTGGTCAATCGTCGTATTTCATTTATTTTTTCACTCGTTTCCACTGTTGATCCGTCATCGCCAATTATGATTTCATCTGCGTTATAACTTTGGCTTATTGCGCTTAGCAAACATAATTTTAAAGCGTCCGGTCGATTATAGGTCGAGATAATAAGTGATATTTTCATTTTTATTGAGATTGGAAATGCTTTAATTTCAAAGGTGGGAGTCTTGAGAATTGAATAATTCAGTCAGCCAGTGCCGGACATGATATAATTGTTCAATCTCCGGCTTCACTGGTGAGTATGGATTGTCGGTGATAAATTTGTTGAGGGTTCTTGATTCACTTGGGTCACCGAGGATAAATACATTGTTCTTATTATAAAAAGGCTCATTTTTTACTAAAGGATTGTTAGTGATTAACTTTTTATGATAAAATAGAGCTTCTATAGGTCTAAGCGTTAATCCGGTTTGTCCCGGCTGTACAATGTCCACAAGACACTCAGATTGATTTATGTTCAATAATGTGTCATGATAGCTCATCAATGAGCTGGCAATATATTTCATAAGATTATCAGGCATAATGGTTTTATGGTGATTGCTTTGGATGAGATGAAAATTGATTGGAATATTGTTGGCTGTGAGGATTGCCTCTAATTTTGACAGTATATTTTCTCTTCCTTTAAGTTGACCTACAAAAAATATTCCCCCTGGTTTTTTCGTCGTTTTGGGCAATTTGACTCGTCTGTGTACTTGTGTCACTAATCTGCATGGAAGCAATTTGCTATCTTCATAATCGAAAGTACTGACACGGATTCCGTTTTTCCTCATGTCAGGCATATACTTATTTGCTAAATTTTTATTACGTCGTAATCTAAGCATAGGATTCCATAAAAACGACTCTTTATGTAATGCATTTATTTCCTTGGCAATGATAAGGGTGTTTTTATAATTTTCAATGCTCCATAACAATACCTTATCTTTGGGATTAATCTTTTGAATGTCGTTAAGAAATTGTGGGTCAAACAACCATTTGTTAAACATTCCTTTCCTGTTACCAAGTTTCAATCGTATGTATTTCAGGAATGCAGTAAGGGCATTCTTTTTTTCCTTAAATTGAATTAGTGTGATATTTTTATCATCTTTAAATTCATCAAGGATAAATTCAGCCATGAAATTAGAATTGCTGATTATGTATATTATGGCTTTACTCATTTATTTTAGATGAAACAGTTTTTTGAAAAAGTTTTTTCGTCTCTGACGGTTATGCCATTTACGGTCATGATTCTTTTTTATTTCTAATGCTGTTTTAATGATTTCGGTGGGAAGATTTGAGTATTTTATATATGTGGTTATAAAGTGCCGGTAGCTCGTGTCAAAATTGGAAAACCTGGTGAGATTTTCCAATTTTTCTTGTAAGGAAAATGACACTGCTTTCGATGCAAATTTCATGCGGTTTATGTCTATAAGACTGAATGTTACCTTTGTGTCTTTGACAGTTACCCTTACATTGGTTGCATTGAGGTCGTGATGTAATATCCCTTTACTATGTAGCAGTGCCGTGAAACGCGCGAACTCGTCTAACACAAGCCTGTCACCGTAGTCAATATATTTTTCCAACGGTTCGGTTTCTTCATACATGGAAATATACATACTCCCGGTTAACCGGTTGATGAATCCTCTTTTCTCTACGAAGGCAAGAGGGAAGGGAGTAGCGATGCCACGCGCTATTAATGCGCGAGCATTTTCAAATGCTCTTCTGGCTTTGGTCTTTCGTATTGAATATATGATTGACTTCAATGGAGAGTAACCATATATTTTTATTGCTATCGTCATTCCGGATATTTCTTTTCGCCATATTTTGTTCCTTCCGGAATGTATAAGCGACGCATCATCCTTTATGCCTTCTTCAATGATTTCGGTTAGAAGAGCCCATAGGATATCAGGTGCATTACTGCTCGTTTTTGAGACTATTTTCATAAAGTTTTGAAAGATAGATAATCTGGTATAATGATGCCATATATGCACGAATTAGACCTCTTTTCCCGTCGCTAAAACCTTTCCCGAATAACAGACTACGGATAAAAAACCATCCGGGCCGGAATAACATTTTAAAAGTGCCGTATTTTTTATGTGAGCGCTTTACTACTTCATATTCGCTGTAGACATTCATTTTTTCTACCCTCGATTTTATGGAGAGGTCATCAAGATGTATCATATACAGGCTTTTGTCGCTTGCCGGAATATTTTCTATTTTTCCGTCGACTGTTGGGCGTGAATGTATTGTTGCCGGCCATTTTGTCCGGTCTTTTAGGAAGAATCGCAGCTGATAATCCGGTGAGGCAGTAGCCGGTCGACCTAAAAATGAATTCAATCGAGGTACTGCGAGTGCTGACGTGAAATTTGACTCATTTATCCTGTCATAAAGATAATTTTTCAAAGCTTCGGGTACTATTTCATCGGCATCGACTACAAATACCCAGTCATTTGTTGCCGAGTGAATTGCAAAGTCTCGTGCCGGTTCACAGATATTTGTGTTACCTTTGGGGAAAGTGACCACTTTACAGCCGTTACTTTTGGCGATATCTACTGTCGAATCGGTACTTTCCATGTCACATACAACGATTTCATCAAAGCCTTTAAGTGAGTAAAGTACTTTTTGTAGGTGTTCTTCTGCGTTGTAGGTATTCATTACAACTGAGATTTTTTTGTCCATAATGAAAGGATGGCTTTAGATTGTGTTTTTCATCCTCCGGCAAAACAGTTAAAATAGTCTTGATTGAAATAAATAAAAAGGTGTGGAGGATGTATCTGCTTCATCATATAGTTCAGGTCTTGGCGGTACCCATGCAACATGATAAAGCAATAGCCCCACACCAAATGAATATATACACTGCTTCTTACGGCAGGATATATACACAAAGTGCAGGTGCCATTGCGAATCATCTCCGTTGCATTTACAAACCGCCAAGTTTGAACTATGAAGATAATTTCAATAACACCTTTATTAATATGTCCTTGCATCGGTCAACTCTATGACTCCTTCTGCAATTAGTACAAAATTAAATAAAAATATTATTTGTAGGGCTATTTAATCGCAAAAATAAATTATTTAATATTTTATCCTCTGCTTACCGTTTTGGAAAAATGCGCTGTGACTTTTGTGTAGGAGAGGAATTTAACTTTTTCCCGATAATTCTGTTAAATCGCGTGAGATTTTTTTCAACAAATTAACGGATGCTTTGTTATAGTATTAAAAGTATCAACTAAAATTTATTAGTGTTATGAATCTCACAAAATTTAACTTCTTGGGCTTCTCAAAGAGCTGGTGGCTCGTTCTGATAGCCGGTATCGTGATGATAATATGCGGGTTTGCGTATTGGTTCTGGCCGGATGCTGGATATGCGATTGCATCACAGATTTTCGGATGGGTATTGATTCTTGTCGGCGTGGTTCAATTGATTGTGGCTGCCGGACCTCGATACCCGAAAGGATGGGGATGGTGGATTGCCGGTGGCATGATTGACATGTTTGTCGGATTCCTTTTGGTAAGAAGCATTATCCTTTCAGAATTTGTATTCCCTTACTTCCTTGCATTGATTTTCCTGTATTGGGGTATCTCGATGATTATAGGTTCATGCAGCGGGCATAAAGGTAAATACTGGTGGTTGTATCTTGTCAACGGTATCCTGTTGATGCTCATCGGATTCTTCTTCCTTGAGGCAGGTTGGGTACAGAATATGATGATGGTCAGCTTCCTTACTTCTCTTGCTTTCATTTACTGGGGCTTCTCAATCTGTATGGTCGCTTACGACATCAAGCCCAATGGAGAAATAGATGAATAACACACGATTGGTTATCCAATATTAGTTATGGAGGGCGTGCCACGTGGCGCGCCCTCCTTTTTGTCATGCACAGTTTATTCTTCGGTAAACTCGATTAATGTGCCCGTTGCGATAGCCTTTGCTTGATTGTGGATAAGGATAAATTTGTTCTTGTAAGCCACATTTACGTTTATGACTGCTCGGGATTTCCCGTCAAGGTCGGCGTTTTTATACATCTCCGACATTGCAGACTGTCCAAGTGATTTTTTTGAAAGACCTCCTATTCCAAACCAATAGTTTTGTTTGCTCTCGCCGGTCACAGTACCAAGCACTTTGTAATTGTTTTTAGCGAGAATCACTTCTGTTTGGGTAAGGTTTTGATTGGAAGTCGCTTCGCGGCTTAAGCCACAGCTTGATAGCAGCATGCATGCGCTTGCTACCGCGCAAATTAAAGTTTTTTTCATAAGTAAAAATTAATTAAGAAATTAGTGATGATTATGAAATTATAGTTTTTGCCAAGTTAAATCATATATTTGTACATCACCTTCATCATCTGTTACAGTGATTTTCGTTGGATAGCCATATTCATTTAATTCATATTGAAATTCATGCCAGGAAGTTTCACCTTCCTCAGTACAAGTAATTTTCTTTAAAAGATTTGAAGGCATATTACCGTAAAAACCACTGAGAGCCAGGAATGAATCAACATTGATAAAATCAATGCTATACATGTTGTTGTGCAGGCAACCGCAACGGTTTGGTTGATCGTAATATTCAAATTTTGTAGTTAAATCATAGTCTCTCTCCTTCATGCTAACTAAATTGTCCCCCGACCATGTATAGGTGTAGTAGCCATCGCTTACAATATGGTTGCCGTCGTAACTGAATTTTTTCTCAGACAAGTTGGCATTGGAAGCGGAAATTTTTCCGTCTTTTACTGAAAATGTCCCCCCGGTACTTATTGTAATCTTATCCGCTGTGTAGGAATATACGCTTTTGCCGGAAGAATAACGCGAAATTGACGAATATTCCAAAATACGGCCGTTAGCATCATATTTCGCATCTTTAAAACCGGTTTCGCCCATTCCATAGTCTGTAACATAGCCACCTACCATTGAGATTGGCACCATTTTAACGCTCATGTCAAATGCCGGGGCATCATCATCTTTGCTACAAGATGAAAAAAACATTGATGCACTTGCAACTGCTACCGCGCAGAAAAGAAATTTGGATTTCTTCATAGCAATAAAAATTTGTGTTTTCCATCCTCCGGCAAAACGGTTAAAAATAGTTTTGATTGGTACAAATAAAAAAGGTGTGGAGGATGTATCTTGTTTTATCTGTCATTCAGGTCTTCGCATTACCCACAGCATAGATAAAACAATAGCCCCACACCGAAGAAGCTATATAGGTGTCCTCTCGGACAGATATAAGGCTACCGATGCAGGTGCTATTGCCAATCTCATCTTCATGCTGTAGTCAAAGTTGCGAAGTTTGAATGACGAAGATAAAATTTCAATAACACCTTTTCAAAAAAAGGATTCAAAGCGACAACTCTATGTCTATTCCGAATCTGCTGCAAATATAATGAAAAAATGTTATGTGGGACTATTTGACCCACAAAATAGTACGTTTTTTCTAAAGGGAATCACGCTTCCTCTTTACCTCATGCTATTCTTATTCTCTAAATCGTTTAACCCTATAACCCTATAACCTCATAACCATATAATATAGCCACGTGCCTTAATGCTATTAATTTAGAGATTTGAACCATAAATCCCCGAAAGGGATTCCTCCTGTTAACCGCGGGCAGCGCCGTAGGTGCGCCCGTGGTACAAGAGCCTCCCACATTGATTCAACCCCGGGAGCGGGTTGAATAGCCTCTTGATTAGCACGTGTTTATGCAACCCGTTTCAGGGTTGTCCGGTGGGGTGAGGCTTGCTTTCCACGGGTGCCCCATCCGGGGCTACCCGCGGATAACACTATCTTGCCCATTCCGGGCAAAATCCTTGGATCAGCGACATTATCCCAAAGAGCAGTCCCTGACGACCCCTAATCATGTTTTCGCTTCAGCTGAAGCGAAAATTTTCCCATTTGTACATTGGCTCGGTGATTTCCGGCAGTATCTTTACGCAATAATTCTAAACCTTACCGCTATGAAAACTACCGCCACATCCCGCCCTCCGCGCTTCGACAAGCAATGGACAGAGAATATCACCGCCAATCTTCCGGCAGCTGAAGCCGGGTTGTTGACAGAGGCAATTATCCGCTATCAGCTCGACGGGACTCTCCCGGAACTCCCGCCTATGCTGATGGTGGCTTTCTGTTTTCTGCGCCCGACCATCGACCGCCGCGCCCGCGCCCGTGAAAAGGCGCGTGAACGCCGCCTCCGCAAGCAATCGATTACAGCCGGGGCTGTTGAGGTAGCTAAGATTGCTAAGGTCTCTACTGTAGCTAACTTAGCTGCCCCTGCTGCTCCCGAGCCTCCCGCCCCGGCAATCAAGCTCCCTGAGGTCACTCCGGGCGAGGATGACTGGGCTGCGCGTTTCCGTTTCTGGAAGAACCTGGAAGCCTCCCATAAGTCGATGTGGACGCAGGAAGAGGTTGACAACAACCGCCCCGCCTTCGAGACCGATGTGTGGGAGGATGAGCTTACCGATGTCGTGCCCGACCATCCCGACGGCACACCTATGTCCTACACAGAGCTGCTGCACCACTACAGTGGCATCATGCGCAACGACCGCAAGATGCTCCTACATATCTCCGACGAGGTGGCGCGCCTCGGGAAGGTGCTCTACCGCAGCACCGA
>QAMW01000036.1 GCA_003150235.1 Bacteroidales bacterium | reverse complement strand
GCGTGGACTACCAGGGTATCTAATCCTGTTCGATACCCACGCTTTCGTGCTTCAGCGTCAGTAGGGCGCCGGTATGCTGCCTTCGCAATCGGGGTTCTGCGTGATATCTATGCATTTCACCGCTACACCACGCATTCCGCATACTTCTCGCCCACTCAAGGACTCCAGTTTCAACGGCACGACGGGGTTGAGCCCCGAATTTTTACCGCTGACTTGGAGTTCCGCCTACGCACCCTTTAAACCCAATAAATCCGGATAACGCTCGCATCCTCCGTATTACCGCGGCTGCTGGCACGGAGTTAGCCGATGCTTTTTCTTCAGGTACTCTCAGCTCCCCACACGTGGGGCACTTGCTCCCTGACAAAAGAGGTTTACAATCCATAGGACCGTCTTCCCTCACGCGACTTGGCTGGTTCAGGCTCCCGCCCATTGACCAATATTCCTCACTGCTGCCTCCCGTAGGAGTCTGGTCCGTGTCTCAGTACCAGTGTGGGGGACCTTCCTCTCAGAACCCCTAGACATCGTCGCCTCGGTGGGCCGTTACCCCGCCGACTAGCTAATGTCACGCATGCCCATCCTGCACCGGAGTCGCCTCCTTTCCCCGCGGAGCCATGCAGCCCCGCGGGGGCATGCGGTATTAGTCCGGATTTCTCCGGGTTATCCCACTGTGCAGGGCAGGTCGCATACGCGTTACTCACCCGTGCGCCGGTCGCCGGCAGGAGAGAGCAAGCTCTCTCCCCCGTTGCCCCTCGACTTGCATGTGTTAGGCCTGTCGCTAGCGTTCATCCTGAGCCAGGATCAAACTCTCCGTTGTTTGTATCTTTTTTTTATTTATTTCATACTTTCACGAAGCCCCCGGCTCATCATCGCTTGACTTATCTGGACTTGAATTGACTTGAGGCATTATTTTTAATGCTCTTGTACTGTTTCTTGTCTATTTAATCATTTCAATGTTCTTGCGCTTTCGATTTCGATTCGCTTTCGTTTCGTTCTCAAAAGCGAGTGCAAAGTTATGCGATATTTTTGAACTCTCCAAATATTTTCGCAAAGAATTTTTCGAGCCAAAATGAACCATTTGCCACAAAAGTATGTTTTATAACATTTTATGAGGTTTTGCTGCTAAAAATTTTAACCTCCGTTAACAATATCAATTTCTTAAATTATAGATGTACCTACCTTTTCTCAATAATTTTACTTATCTTTGAGGAAAAGAAAAATCACAGATGCTACCATTTATACACCTGCACGTACATACCCAGTTCTCCGTTCTCGACGGACAGGCATCCGTGCCCGCCCTCGTAGACAAGGCTATTGAAGACGGTATGCCGGGACTTGCTATCACCGACCACGGAAACATGTTTGGCATAAAAGAATTTTACAACTACGCCAAAAAGAAAAACGGTAAAGTAAAAGACCAGATATCCGAAGCTGAAAAAGCCTTGAAAGAAGCTGAAGAAAAAGGCGACACCGCAGCCATAGAGGAAAACAGACAGAAAATCGAGAGCCTGAAGAAAAAAATATTCAAGCCTATATTCGGCTGCGAGATGTATGTGGCACTCAAATCGCTTCATGAGCATGTCGACAAGAAAGACACCGGACGTCACCTTATAGTACTGGCAAAAAATGAGACCGGCTACCACAATCTTATAAAGATAGTGTCGCAGGCATGGACCGAAGGCTTCTATTCCCATCCGCGAACTGACAAGGCTGCCCTTGCCGCCCACAGCGAGGGTCTGATAGTGTGTTCGGCTTGTCTTGGCGGTGAAATACCTCGCCTTATCCAAGCAGGCGAAATCGAAGAAGCGGAAAAACAGGTGCAGTGGTTCAAGAATGTATTCGGAGAAGACTATTATATAGAACTTCAACGCCACAAGACCAACAAGCCGGGGGCAAACCGCACGACATACGAGGTTCAGGAATCGGTGAATCCCGAACTAATAAGAATCGCGCGCAAATATAATATAAAGATTGTAGCGACAAATGACGTGCATTTCGTCAACGAGACCGACGCCGAGGCGCATGACCGTCTTATCTGTGTCAGCACTAACAAGAACCTCACTGACGAGACACGAATGCGCTATACTAAACAAGAGTGGATGAAGACGCAGGCGGAGATGAACGAAATATTTGCCGACCTGCCCGAAGCGTTGACAAACACACTGGAGATACTTGACAAGGTGACCACCTACTCTATCGACCACAAGCCTATATTGCCCAACTTCCCCCTTCCCGACGGCTTTACCGACAATGACGACTACCTGCGCTACCTTACTTACGAGGGCGCAAAACGGCGCTGGGGCGAAAATCTTGACGACGTACACCGTGAACGACTCGACTTCGAGCTTGACACGATTAAAAACATGGGATTTCCCGGATACTTCCTCATCGTACAGGATTTCATACGCGCCGGACGCGAGCGCGGGGTGTCCATCGGACCGGGGCGTGGGTCTGCAGCCGGCTCCGCTGTGGCATATTGCCTTGACATCACCCAGATTGACCCGATAAAATATGACTTGCTTTTCGAGCGATTCCTTAACCCCGACCGTATATCGCTCCCCGATATCGATATCGACTTCGATGACGACGGGCGAGCTGACGTGCTCCGATACGTGACCGAAAAATACGGAGCGGAAAAAGTAGCGCGAATCATCACCTACGGCACCATGGCGGCAAAATCAGCGATAAAAGATGTGGCGCGAATCGAGCAGCTCCCACTCTCGGAAAGCAACCGCCTCACAAAGCTTATCCCGCGTCACATGCCGGAGGTAAACGGCAAGGAACTTAAACCCACACTGAAAAACTGCTATGAGTATGTACCCGAATTCCAACCGGAGCTCAACAGTCACAACCCGCTAATAGTAGAGACCTTGCGCTATGCTAAAGAACTTGAGGGAAATGTGCGCAACACGGGTGTACATGCCTGCGGCGTGATTATCGGGCGTGACGACATCACTGACTGGGTGCCGGTAAGTACCGCTACAGATAAAGACGGGTCAAAACAGCTCGTGACACAATATGAAGGAAGCGTAATCGAGGACACCGGACTTATAAAAATGGACTTCCTCGGTCTAAAAACGCTATCTATAATAAAAGAAGCCCTCGCCAACATAAAGCAGACGCGCGGCATCGACGTTGACATAGATACAGTGCCTATCGACGACAAAAAGACCTACGAACTTTATTGCGCCGGAAAGACAACCGGCACATTCCAGTTTGAGTCGGCAGGTATGCAGAAATATCTTCGCGAGCTGCAACCTTCGGTCTTCGAGGACCTGATTGCGATGAACGCCCTCTATCGTCCGGGGCCTATGGACTATATTCCTGACTTCATCGCCCGCAAGCATGGCAAATCGCCGATAGTCTACGATATCCCGGTCATGGAGCAATACCTCAAAGACACTTACGGAGTGACCGTATATCAGGAGCAGGTCATGCTTCTTTCAAGACTTCTCGCCAATTTCACGCGAGGCGAGAGCGACACCCTGCGTAAGGCGATGGGTAAAAAGCTCATTGACAAGATGAACGCACTGAAAGCAAAATTTCTTGAAGGCGGACAAGCAAACGGACACAAGAAAGAAGTACTTGAAAAAATATGGGCCGACTGGGAAAAATTCGCATCATACGCTTTCAACAAGAGTCACGCGACATGCTACTCATGGGTTGCATTCCAGACCGCGTACCTTAAAGCAAACTACCCTGCCGAATACATGGCTGCGGTGTTGAGCCGCAACCTTGCCGACATCACCAAGCTCACCAACTTCATGGATGAATGTAAGTCAATGAAAATCGATGTGCTCGGACCCGATGTCAACGAGTCGTTCTCGGCATTCGGTGTCAACAAGGATGGCAACATACGTTTCGGACTTGCCGCCATAAAAGGCGTGGGGGTCAATGTAGTGGCGGAAATCATCCGCGCACGTAACGAAGGTGGCACGTTCACCGACATATATGACTTCATGGAGCGCGTAGACCGCTCCGCAATCAACAGACGCACACTTGAAAACCTTGCCAACGCCGGGGCTTTTGACTGCTTTACCGATATCAAGCGAGAAGATTATTTCGAGCCCAACTCTAAGGGAGAGACCTTCGCGGAACTTCTTGTGAGATACGGTCAGAACTACCAGAACGACAAGAGCAAAAACGAGAACTCGCTCTTCGGCGACTTTGACGACAATCTCACGGCAGCCGGCCGACCGCCTGTCAAGCCTGCTCCCGAGATACCTCTCGCCGTGAAGCTTGAAAAGGAGAAGGAGCTTGTCGGGATGTATCTTTCAGCCAACCCCCTTGACCCGTATTACGTGGAATTGCAGTACGGCTGCATGACCCTGAAAGATTTCTCTTCGGAAGAAAATGACATCGTGCTCGGCAAGGAAATAACACTTGGAGGCATGGTCACGGAATTTTCTGTAAAACAGGGCAAGAAAGGTCCCTTCGGTATAATGAAGGTCGAGGATTACTCCGGTCCGGCAGAATTCATGATGTTTGGCAATGATTTCCTTAGTTTCCAGAAATTCGGTGTACCGGGTACAATCGTGCGCATTGTCGGCAAATATGAAAATATCTACGACCGCGTACGCTTCAAGATCATCAACATCTCGCTGATGGAAGATGTGAAAAAGGATCTCGTGTCACGTATCACCATCGATGTGAGTGCCGACCGCCTCAACGAAAACCTGCACAATGTCATCAAAGATTATGTACATCCCAAACCGGGCGAGGGACGACAGCTATTCTTCCGTGTACGCGAACCGGAACTTAACCGCTCCGTAAGATTGGGAGCTGCAGTTAGCGTGTCGCTTGAACGGAAATTCCTGAAGGCGCTCAGCGACATGAATCTCGAATATGACATCGTGTGACGTCACTGTTGCGTAAAACAGGAATCTTTTCTAAATTTGCCCTCGTAAAAATACCAAGCAAGTAACTCGCGAAAATTAGCTGATATATAATTATGAAGTATTTACGAGGGATTTTGCGGATGGAAAGAAGGAATGTAGCCGGCTACATGACTGATTGACAGCCGGGAAATCACCGGAAAGACGAATAAGGATATGTCAGCCCGCAGGGTTACTGAAATAAAACTTATAAACTAATTTTTAAGAGTTACTTAACTACAAATAACTTATAATACAATCACAAAATTATGGCATTTAAATTTACTGACGGAAACGTAAAAGAATCTATTGCAAGCGGAAAGCTTTGTCTGATTGACTGCTGGGCTACATGGTGCGGACCCTGTGTGCGCATGAGTCCGATTATCGATGAGGTTGCCGAAGAGTTTGGCGACAAGGCTATCATCGGCAAATACAATGTTGACGAGGAGAGCGACCTCTCTGCCGAATACCGCATCATGTCAATCCCCACCCTCCTTTTCTTCAAAGATGGGAAACTGGTTGACCGTCTTGCAGGCTCACAATCCAAATCAACCCTTGAGGCTAAGATTAACAGCCTGCTCTGATTCCGGACAGACGACATAATACAGAAGGGGCTGAGTCAAAGTTTTGATTCAGCTCCCTTTTCTTGCCCTCATGTACCGGGCGAGCTTCCACTCGCCCCTACTTCAACACTGATTATCAGGCTAATATCTATATGCCGATGTAGGGGCTTGTGGAAGCAAGCCCGCGTCACGACAGATATTGGCTATTTTGCATCCCCCTCTCTTCTTTTATCGGCTAAAAGATTGTAGCCAGCACGTAGCCGGTGATTCCCAGTGCCACTGCGACCTTGAAAAAAGTACCGCATAGAAAGCCGATAAGCGAGCCCAATCCTGACTTTAACGCGCCTCTCACATTGCTCTTGCCGATAATCTCTCCCACAAAAGCCCCTACAAACGGGCCCAATATCAAGCCCCACGGCATGAAAAACAATCCTGCAAATGTACCGAGCATACTCCCCTTTCTACCGTATGGAGTGCCCCCGAACCATCTCACCCCAAGTACAGGGATAATGTAGTCAGACACAACCGTAAGAAGCGTAAGCACACCAAGCACCAGCACTGTAATCCAATGCATGCCGGCACTTGCAGGCGTGAAAAGCAATATCAGATAACCTGCCATGGCAAGCGGCGGTCCCGGAATCACCGGCAAAAAACATCCGGCAATCCCTCCCGCACACAGTAAGACACTGACTATATAACAAAAAATATCCATATTGCGACAACGACAGCAACTACTCCTTTATTATTCAATGGTCAGGGATATTCATTTTCAGTATTCGACAACCGACACCAAGGTTTTCTGTTCGGATTCGTCGGTCCGCTCGCCATCTCCTTGATGCACCCGTTGCACATATATATGGAGTTTCTGCAGCCTGTTCCAAAGATTTATGTCAAAAGTAGGTTCCCACGCATCAACAGAAAAATCAGTGATATCGGAAATTTCCCAATCTTTTATTCCAAGTTCGGGAGTAAATGCCACACTTACCCTGCTGTCGCGTTCTGCATCACGGAAAATATAATAGGCGGCTTTTCCGTCAGATACAATTTTCGGTCTTGAAATAGGAATCATTTTAGTGCCTCCACCGGAAAGAGAAAACGGAGTCGTGCGCTTGCCCACAGTCGACATATTCCATCTGCCGCCATCGAACCAAACTAACCTATATTGGGGGATTGAATCACCCTGTGAACGCCAATAGGTAGCTATATAGGGATGACCTGCGCCGTCAGCAGTCATTCCTGTCTGGTTGATGAGTTCTGACTTTTGAGGTATCTGCCATGCAATATCAGCATTATCTATAGTGATAGGCAGTGTGTAGGATGTGCCGTCGCTACGCTGCCACGTGATCCCGCCGTCGGAAGATTGAGCATAACAGAGGTCGTGGTTGGTCTCGACAAGCCATGACTCGCGCCACACCCATGACAGATAAATCACACCGGCACCGTCAACATGCATCTGCCAGTAGGCATTGCGCTCCCCCTCTCCGTCAATAATCACATCATGCACGCGCCGCCATTGCCCGGTTTTGTGGTCGTAACGGTTCAGGATAAAGTTCCCTCTGCCGGAAGCACCCGCACGATATGCAAACAGGAGATCGCCATCTGGCATAGAGTAAAATTCCGGATATGTCACATCCTGCTCATCCTGACCCGTCATTGGTTGAAGCTCACCAAACTCAAGCGATCCAGGAGCTTTTGCCCGGCAGTAACGCAACGGATGTCCATGATGGTCGAATGAGAGATGAAGCGTCCCCGACCCGTCAAGACCAAGACTTATCACATTATGCGCATCGTTGACATTACCGGTATATTGTGTCCGGCTTAAAATCCACCTATCTGAATCTATGTTGCGTTTACCCACCACAACAGTCCCTTCCGGATCATAGAAGGCGATAAACTGGAGTGAATCGTTGCTTACCAATGAACTTCCGCGGAACACGGTGGCATTTACCGACGTTTTACAATAACCTTCCCCCACAGGGACAATCCTGACAGCATAAATCTTGGCATACAGAGCCAGAAAAATCAATAAAAGAAGCTTTCTTGACATAAATTCCATAATCACGGTATTGCCGTATTAATTACGATTTTCAACAAAAATAGTCTATCACTGACAAATGTCCAAATTCAAGACAATAAAAAAGAGTGCGCACTATATGATATGCACACTCTTTTAAATTGTGAATGCTTCGGCAAAGATTATTCTGCAGCGGGAGCCTCAGCCTCAGCGGCGGGAGTCTCTTCAGTTGCAGCTGCTTCAGCGGCTGCGGCAGCCTCAGCTTCAGCCTTGGCGGCAGCGAGTTCAGCCTTTTTCTTTGCAACCTCTTCAGCCTTAGCCTTATTCTTTGCGGTTTCAGCCTCAAGACGCTGTTTAACCTCAAGTTCCTTCTTGCTTGCCATAGAAGCCTTTGCAGCATCAACGGTAGCCTGACGGTTAGACTTCCATGCCTCGAAACGACGCTGAGCCTCAGCCTCGTCAAAAGCACCCTTCTTTACACCACCCTGAAGATGCTTCATAAGGAGCACACCTTCGTGAGAAAGAATTGAACGCACTGTGTCGGTGGGTTGAGCACCTACGTTAAGCCAATACAAAGCCCGCTCGAAGTTTAAAGTTACTGTAGCAGGATTAGTGTTCGGATTATAAGAACCTATCCTTTCAATAAATTTACCATCTCGTGGTGCCCTGCTATCGGCGATTACAATAGGATAAAACGCATAGTTCTTGCGACCATGACGCTGTAATCTGATTTTAGTTGCCATTGGTTAATTGTTAATTAAGTGGTTTTGTATTTGCAAAATGCGGTGCAAAGGTAAGGATTTACTTTCAATCCTCAAAACATTTTGCAGTTTACTTTCTCCGGTCATGTAAAGATTTATCATTCTGACTGTTTTGCCGGAGTGATTATCGCCGCAAACCCGCCTCCTGAAGCCATTGCCGCATCAAGTTCGCTGCCGGAGGTCACCCGACGCTCTTCACGGCGGCAGTCGGCACCGTTACGGTTTACATTTACCCCGTCACTCATGGTCACGGCATTGTATGTGACGCCCGGAGCAAGGAACGACAGCGGAATCTTGAGGTCGCGGGGAGTGAGCGATGTAAGCGCACCCACATACCATGTATCGCCTTTGCGACGTGCCACAGCTATATACTCCCCTACCTCACCGGCAAGAACACGGGTCTCGTCAAACACTGTCGGTATTGCCGAGATAAACCTCAGGCTCTCCGGATTATTCCTGTATGCACCCGGCGAATCGGCAAGCATCTGCAACGGAGCCTCATACACCACATACATCGCAAGCTGATGCGCCCGTGTGCCGAAACTCATCGGAGTGTCATTGATACTGCGGTAATTGCCCGGGGCGGCGTTTGTCATCGCACCCGGAGTGTAGTCCATCGGACCCGCAGCCATGCGGATAAACGGCGCGGTCACGTCATAACGCATCACGTCGACACCCGGTTTTCCGTCGACTACAGGCAGCCACTTGTAATTTTCAAGACCCTTCACGCCCTCAAAGTTGACCACGTTGGGATATGTGCGCTGGATGCCGGTAGCCTTCATTCCGTGGAGGTCGAGCAAAAGCCGGTTTCGCGCGGCGGCATCGGCTATCCTTGTCATCGACTCTATCACGCGGCGGTCATCACGGTCAAAGAAGTCGACCTTGAACCCGGCGATACCAAGACCGGCATAATGGGGAAACGCCACATCCATCTCCTTATCGACATCGCGCCAACGCGCCCAGAGAATCACGCCTACGCCCTTCTCCTTTCCATAGCGGGCAAGCTCGGCGATATCTATCCCTTCGACAGGCGACATTAGCGACTCACGGCTCCAGCCCTCATCAACGATGATATATTCCAGCCCGTTTTCGGCGGCGAAATCTATATAATATTTATATGTGGGAGTATTTATGCCTGCGGGAAAGTCAACGCCGGTCACATTCCAGTTGTTCCACCAGTCCCATGCCACTTTCCCGGGCTTTATCCAGCTTGTATCGGCAATTCGCGAGGGCGAAGCGAGACGTTGCGCCATATCGCTGTCGGCAAGCTGACTGTCGGAGGTGACGACTGTGACAGCGCGCCACGGCAATGTCACCGGTCCTTCAAGTTTCGCAATATATGGCGCTGTCTCCACAGGGATAAGATTCAGTTCGCTGAAACCGCCGATCTTTTCGGAAAGAGGCTCCGGAGCGAAACGCGCCTCTATCGAGTTGGCATTTTTACCCTTGACAAGAAACATGCCGGGATATCCTTCAACATCCCCCTCCATTATAAGAGCCTTCTTCCCGTGAGGAAGCTCGACAAGAAGAGGCACAATCGCAAGCGAGTCGGCATACATCTCCGATATCGGCGACTCGTCATAATAAGATTCAAAAGAGTAGCTGTAAGGATAATCAGCATCACGGAGGTCGTTGACGTATGGTATAAACGCCTTGTAATCACCGGCAAAGTTAAACATAGCCTCTTCCGAGGTCACGCGACGCGCACCTTTGCCGTCGAGCGACAGGCGGTAAGCAGCACCGTCGTCGTATGCCCTGAAAATCATGGATAGTCCGTCGGATAGCCGTAACGTAAGCTCGTTGTACACATCCTTCACCTCCGACTTTTTATAAAACGGAGTGGCGAATGACGTATCGACTTTACGGGTAGACACTTTCTTTACGCGAGGCGATGCACCGAGTACCTTCCCGTCGGATAGCGACAGGGAAATGGGCGACGGCGCGATGACCTTCGTCGAATCGTGCATCAACGACCATGTGAGCCGCTTTCCGGCATCCACCGTCAACCGGAGATGTCCGCCGGGCGACGACAAGGTATATTCTTTGGCATTTACCACTCCTGCGGCAATACCGCATACCGCGAGCGCGGCAACTATAAATCTATTCATGATTATTCAGGCTGATATGTGAATGAACGGAAAGTGGCGGTAGCGTCACCGACAGCAAACAAACCGATGGTGATTCCGGTGAATCCGCCCGCAGTCTCGGTGGAAAGATAGCGGGTATCGAGCTGTCCGAGGGAATAATCCTTGCCGTCGATCACACATGAAAAGTCATATTTCTCTGCACTGCCCTTTACGGATAGTGTAACCGGTGTGCCCGGCGCAACCTCGACCGGCAACGTCTTTTCCCCGCTGATGGAGTTAAGCTGATAACGCAGCGTCACGCGCTGAGTGCCGTCGGCATCTTCGTCGGCATTCTCATCAAGATACAGGTCGTAGTGTGACATCGTGTCCATATACACCGACAATCCCGCCTCGGCATTTTTCTTACACTCGCCGAGCGATACCACAGTCGACACGTTGAAATTGATATCCTGCTGCCTTACAGCCACGTAAGTCGGGCTTTCGATACTGTTAAGATCCACGTCACTCCCTTTCAGTGCCAGCCCCTCCGGCGAAAGGATGTAATTGTCCATGTGAGGGTTGCGCAGATACACCCAGTTATAGGGCAATTTCTCCAAAGTTGTGAAGTCGTAAGTCACGGCACGGTCCACCGGCTCGGTCTGAGGCAGTGTCGCCACATCCATATTGACCTCTATCGTCCCGTTGCCGTTTACCACCGGCCAGCCTTCGGCGTTCCATATCACCGGTGCGAGATATGTCTCGCGACCGGTAAGGTGCATGTTATTGGTCTGCGGGCGGAAAGCGAGGCATACGAGCCACCAAGACCCGTCGTGCGCCTCCACAAGGTCGGCATGCCCGGTGCCCTGTATCGGATTGGACTGCGCTATCTGGCGCTGATGATATAGAATCGGGTTATCTGGATTTGCCTCGTAAGGACCGTATATGTCGCGGCTGCGGGCTATTGTCACCTGATGTCCCATTTCCGTACCACCTTCAGCAATCATGAGATAATACCAGCCATCTTTCTTATAGATGTGCGGGGCTTCGGGATGACGTCCGCCGGTGCCTCCCCATATACGGCGCGACTCGGTAAGCTGCTTGCCTGTCACCGGGTCAATATCGCAAAGCCATATCGCCCCGTCGGGATTTGACACGAAATAAGTCTTGCCGTCGGCAAACAGGAGCGACGGGTCGATACCGCCCTGATCAAGCCATACAGGCTCGCTCCACGGACCTGCAGGGTCAGTCGCTGTCACGAAGAAGTTGCCCCTGCCGTTATCACCGTTACCTACATTGGTGGTTATCATATAATATGTGCCGTCATTATACCGTATCGTGGGCGCATATATGCCGAGCCAAGCCGATGCATTTTTCAACGGCAACTGCGATTCGCGGTCAAGCACATTGCCTATCTGGTTCCAGTGGATAAGGTCTTTACTATGAAAGACCGGCACACCGGGGAAAAACTGAAAACTGCTGTTTACAAGATAATAGTCATCGCCTACCCTGCACACACTCGGGTCAGGGTAAAATCCCGGAATTACAGGGTTGACATAACCCTCGGCGACTACCGCGCCTGCGTGTAACGATGCAGCTACAAGCAGGGATGTCAGGAAAACATGTTTCATGATAGTGACTGGTTTATGTTGGTTATTTTGGGTAAGTAACTGAAATAAAAAACATATAAACTAATTTTTAAGAGTTACTTATTACTTTTTTGAATGTTCTTTTATTATGCCGTTGCGGTAGGCGTAGAGAAGTTCTATAAGCTCGTCAATCTGCCCGAGCAGCTCCTTGCCTTTGTCAGTGTCGCGCACACGCATACGCTTCTGGCTGAGCTCCACAATCTGCGTTGTGCTCACGATGTCGGTGCCGTTCTTTATCGCCTCCTCAGCCGAAGTAAACGGCTCATGCTGCACAAGCTGGAATCCGCGGCTGTGATACACGAGCGTATATCCGGCTATACCTGTCGTGCCGTGGTAAGCCTTGGCAAATCCTCCGTCGATTACCATGAGTTTGCCGTTTGCTCTTATAGGCGTCTCACCCTTGTTGATTCTCACCGGCACATGACCGTTGATTATGTGGCGGTGCTCGCCTTCTACCTCGAACGCGTCAAGTATCATGTCGCACACCTCCTCCTTGTCGCGCAAAGTATAGTAATGTCCTTTCTCCTCCTTGTGGGTTGCAGGGTCTACAAGGAAATAGCGTTCAAAGGTCGCCATCTTCGACTTGTCAAAGAGCGGTGAGTCGGGTCCACACCATAGATACCAATAATAGTCACGCGCAAAGTCCCGGTCGGCGGCAGGTGTGTCATCGTTAAACGCCGAGCGCATTATCATGCCTATCTGCCTGAAAAGCTCGCTTCCCTTATATTTTTCACCGCGCAGTTCGACCTCCTTGAGTGAGCCGTCGGCATTCAACGGCATCGAGGCATGGAAAAGCAGGTTGGAGTTGTACACCCCGTACATACTGCCGTGAGAGAACAGACACTGGATATGCTTGCGCAGCTTGTCGCTGATGCGGAACGAATGATGCAGTTTATTTACAAGCTCAGTCTCTTCTGCGGTAAGCCTGTAAGGATGGGCAGGGTCAACGGTAGGGAAATGAGTGTCTTTCATTTCATACTCCACCCCGTCGACAACAAACGCCTTACGGTCGAAATCGATATGCTCAAGCAGCTTGCGGTCCTGCATTCCCCAGTCGGGATGCTTGTCGGCAAGAGCTGCCTCAAGTTTAAACTGTATTATGCTTATAGCCTTGTGCATCTTTGCTATAAGACGCTGCGTCTTTTCACTGTGGGTCGTGTCCTCGGGGTCAAGCCGTGGACCGAAGCCCTGACATTCGTCATCACCGTAGGTCTCCATGGCAAATGTGGCAAGCGGCACAAGATTTATGCCGTAGCCGTCTTCTATGGTCGCCATGTTGCCGTAACGGAGTGACAGGCGCAATACATTGGCTATACAGGCATCATTGCCTGCCGCGGCTCCCATCCACAGCGCGTCATGATTGCCCCACTGTATGTCAAAGTTACCGTAGTCACACAACGTATCCATGATTAGATGCGCGCCGGGGCCGCGGTCATATATGTCGCCCAGTATATGCAGCTGGTCGATACTCAGGCGCTGTATCACATTACAGAGGGCAATGATAAATGAATCTGCCTGACCGGTAAGGATGATGGTCTCGACAATACGGTTGAAATATGCCTGCTTGTTGTCATCGGAGGGCGATTCGTGCAGAAGTTCCTCGATAATGTAGGCAAATTCCTTTGGAAGAGCCTTTCTTACTTTTGAACGGGTATATTTCGACGACACGGTCTGACACACACGCACAAGCTGATGAAGCGTGACATTGTAAAAGTCGTCAAGATTATCCTCCGACGCACGTATATATTCCAGTTTCTGCTCCGGATAATAAATCAGCGAGCATAGCTCGCGTATCTCCTGTTCGCGCAGCGATGTGCCGAATATCTCGGTCACCTTACGCTTTATATTGCCGGAGGCGTTTTTCAGGATATGCCTGAACGCCTCATGCTCCCCGTGAATGTCGGCGACAAAATGCTCCGTGCCTTTAGGCAGGTTAAGTATCGCCTCAAGATTGATAATTTCCGTACTTGCGGCACTGATATTGTTAAATGTCTGCGATAGCAGTTCAAGCACTCGGCGGTCATTCTCTATTCGCCCGGGCGTTATATCGGTTGTGTGAAGTGTCATTTGGACAGTCAGTTTTACGAGGTTTCTACAAAATTAGCAAAAGTTGAACAATAGTCCAACGTAAAAACCTTATTTAATGTTCCGCTCAACACAGCCATACCGAATTGACTACATTTATCATATCACCAAAAGCCCCAAACGACCCAAATGCATATCATTTTGCCGCCATTTTTCATAAAATGATGACATTTTTCACAAATTTCTTGCATTTTCAGATTTCTTTTACTTATTTTGCGCCAGTATTATTTCTTTTAACACAACGTCATAAAAAAGTTAATTACTTTAACAAGTTCTTTGTTATGTGCAGCGGCTCTGATTGCAGGGAGCACAGATTTTGCTTTGGACATGAAATTCAAGAATGCCGAACCGGCTCTTTCAAGCAAGCAAAAAGAGGTATTCAAGTCTTTCATGGGTAATAGTTATACTAATGCAGCAGCGATAGCCGCGACAAAAGTGCAGGCAAAAGCCCAGGCACAGCTTCCTCCGGGAATCAAGATTGAATCGGTACTTTCTGAGGATTTCTCAAAATGGACTGAAGGAAAGGTCGGCGAACCGGCTGCCGAATATGTGACCGACGAGTTTGCAGCCACCGCAATGGACTACCCAGGAGAATGGACTTTGTGGCACGTAAACCAGGCAGGAGGAACCGCTTTCTGTAATTTTGAGAGGACAGACGAGGATGACCCCGGTTATGTAAAGACTCCGGCGATAGATGTCAGCGGAGGACAAGGCGTCTACCGTATCACTTGCCGCGCGATGAACGCCAACCCCAATGCCCAGGATCAGTTGCTCCAAGGATTTTTCCTTGACGAAACAGTAAGCCAGATAAGATTCGCATCAGCCCAACCGCTTGTCTACAACGAATGGACCGAATGTGAGTGGATTGGCACCGGAGGCTTGAAGGAATTGTCTTGTATGCTTTTCGGTTGGAAAGGTCTGGTCTATATCGACTGGATTAAAGTCGACCAGCTGATTTATCCTCTCGATTCACCCGCCGACGTGAATGCATTCCTTTCCAATGCCACAAAGATAGATGTCACATGGGGAAAGGTTGACGGAGCCACAGGTTATAAAGTGGAACTCGTTGACGATGAAGGGAACACCCTCGCGTCAGAAGAAACCGGCGATACAGATGCCACAACACTATCTGCAAGAGTCGACGGTGAAACGACCTACAGAGTATATGTAACCGCGCTTAATGGAGAAGACTATTCCTATCCCGGTGGTTGGTTTGGTGAATTTGAAGCAGGAGAAGTAGGCGCAGCTACCGCACTCGCAGCCACTGACATCACAGAAAACGGATTTACCGCCAACTGGACTGCAGCTGATTTCGCAGCAAACTACCGCATCCTTACCCGCTATACCCATACAGCCGAAACTGACGGAGAAGAATATGTGCTTCTCGACGAATATTTCAAAAATGTACCTGCAGAAGCTAACGAATACAATCCGTTGCAGTTTATTCCCCTTATGGGCATGGGCGGTTTTGACATGTATATGAGCCGTCACGGATGGGACACTGACGCTGCGGTAATGATGAATATGGGAGGTGTCATGCCGGGACTTATACTCATGAACATGTATGCCAGTGCCGGACTTAAGGGACAGCTGATTTCACCGGTGGGTGACTTCTCTGTAGGAAATGGCACAGTCTACCTGAAGGGTATGGGTCTCACAGGGGCCGATGACGCGATAATCACTTTCGGATTTGTCGACAGCAAGGGTGAAATGTATGCCTCAACCGAATTTGAACTTTCAACCGAAGGCGACATGATTGATGCTGAACTTACCGGAGGTAAGGCAGACAGCCGGCTGGTAATGTACATCTCCGATGCTGCAGGTGAAGAAATGGCATTCTTCCCTAACCTTAACATGACAATGAAGCTCAACGCAGGCGAGACAATGTCCTTTACTTATGACACCTATGTTGCCGACGGCGAAGATACCTCCATGAAGATTGAGACTCCATTCGCTCAGAACGACAAATATGAATACGCCGTACAGGGATATTTCAGCAAGGACAACCTCGGCAAGATATCTGACTTCGTGACCGTCACCAGAGGCACCGTGTCAATCGATTCAGCTATCGCATCGGGCGCATCGGTAAGCGTTGACGGCAATGCGGTAACCGTTGTCAATCCCGGCTGCGAGACTGTGGCAATCTACTCTGTAGACGGCTGCAAGAAATATGACGGTGCATCGGAATCCGTCTCTGTAGCACTCGAAAAGGGTATCTATGTAGTATGTGTTGGTGACCGCACTTTCAAAGTAGCTCTCTGATGAATATTATTAACCGTACATTAACTCTGTGTGCCGCGACAATGATGTGTGTCGCGGCACACAGTGCCTCTCTACGCATAGGTTATTGCGAAGGAGAAGTGACTGACGACGGAGTGTCTAAAGTGGGAAAGACCACAATTTCCGCCGCCATAATCCTTCACGAAAAGGAGCTTGCCAAATACACCGGAGCCGAGGTAACGGGTATCCGCGTCGGACTCGCCACGGCTGAAGGCATCGACAACCTTACCGGCTGGATAAGACCTTCACTTGAAAGTGATAATCTTGACGAGGTAAAAATACAATCGCCTCAAGCCGGATGGAACGAAGCATCTCTTGACGGCGGGGTCAAGATTGACGGCAAACCGCTTGCTGTCGGATTCTCATATTCGCAGGGGAAGTCGGTACAAGCCATCTCTCTTGTCGGCACACCTGTCGCCGACGGTTTTTGGCTTGGCAAGTATGACACCAAGACCGGTGTAGACAAATGGGAGGCTCCCTCTTCAGCCTTCGGCGTACTTAGCGTCGAACTGATTATCAGCGACCCGTCATTCCCCGAAAAAGACATTGAGATAACAGATGTCGCCTTTGATGAAATGCCGGTAAAGCATGGCAGCGACATAGCTATGACTGTGACCGTTCATAATGCAGCATTGAAAACAATCGATAATTTTACCTGGGGTTATGAAACAGGAGATGAAAAAAAATCATTTTCCGTCAATAGCACGCTTAATCCACAGGAATACGCAGTTTTCACATGTGAGATACCGACCTCTTCATTCACCGATGATGAAACACGCATGCTAAAAGTGACAGTTGACACCGAAGCTGACGGCAAGACCGACAACAATTACAGGGATGTCATGGTGGGGACTTATACCAACAGCATCCCGCGCATGACCCTAATTGAAGAATTTACAAGCGAGGAATGCGGCAACTGTCCGAGAGGAATCGGCACACTGCAGGAATGTATGGACAACGGCTATGCCAATCGTATCGCCATTGTGGCTCACCACGTAGGATATAAATACGACTGGCTTACCGTGGAAGAAGACAAGGTGTATGAATGGTTTTACGATCCGCAGGGACTTGACGGCACTTTTGCTCCTGCAGTCATGCTTGACCGCACGATGCTTCCGCGAAAGAAATCGCCTGTACGCTCGTTGGGATATTACTCCGAGTTTGCCCCGCAGCTTGATGACGCTCTCGGAATCCCCGCATTTGTGTCAGTCGATGTTGCCATGGATTATGATGCCGACACTCACAATCTGGATGTGATAGTCAACGCCGAAAAGCTGTCCGTCTTTGACACCCAGTGCATGTCGCCGCGTATCAATGTATATCTGGTTGAAGACAAGATTCTGCATCACAACCAGGCGGGTATAAGCTCCGATACATTCACTCACAGCCACGTATATCGCAAACGTCTTACCGATACATGGGGCGACTCTTTCTCTTGGGATGGCGGCAAGATGACGCGTACTTTCAGCTGCACAGTACCTGACAGTTGGAAGGTGGAAAATCTTGAAGCGGTGGCTTTCATCGCCTCTCATGATGCCGATGACATTGATAACTGCCGTGTATTCAATGCAGCCAAATGGAAAACCGGTACTACAGCAATCGGCTTGCCCACTTTCGACAATGAGGCAGTATCAGTTGAATATTACGACATCTCGGGACGAAAGGTTGCCGAGCCGACAAACGGATTGTATATACGGCGCGCAATTCATCCCGACGGGAAAGTGACTGCCGACAAGATTATGATTCAGCAATAACGCCTGAACTGATTTCATCACAATGGGATGTGGCTCAAACACGCCACATCCCATTTCTTTTTCACCACTTTTTGTTATATTTGCGTTATTCAAATCACAGATTGGTCAAATGAAGAAAAAAACGAGATTTATCCCCATACTCTTGGCAGTTATTGCAGTGATTATCGTCATTGTAGCGGCATCAGTTTATTTCAGCTATATCGTCAAGGGATATGACGGTAACGACACGAAATGGATTTATGTGACCGGCACGATGGATGACGATGACATCGCATCAATGCTTGAATCGGAACTTGGGTCTACAGGAAAAAGAGCCGCGACACTCTTGTCGCTGACAAGTGCCGATGCAGCCCGCGCCCACGGCGCATACATGATAGAGCCGGGCATGAGCGCGGTAACCATATACCGGAAATTGTCAAGAGGAGCGCAGACCCCGGTAAAACTGACTTTCAACAATCTGCGCACAATCAACCAGCTTGCCGCAAGGATAGGTTCACGTCTTGAGACCGATTCAGCGGCATTTATTGCGGCTTGTGACTCCATACTGCCCCCAAAAGGCTTCAACCGCGCCGGATATGCGGCGGCATTTATCCCTGATTCGTATGAATTTTACTGGACGGCATCACCTGAAAAAGTTGTAAACACCCTTCTCGGATATCGTGACCGATACTGGAATGACGAGCGACGCGCAAAAGCATCTAAACTCGGGCTGACACCGGTGCAGGTCGCCACAATCGCCTCCATAGCCGAAGAGGAGACCAACGACCGTGGAGAACGCGCCACCGTCGGGCGACTTTACCTCAACCGCTATGAAAAAGGAATGAAACTGCAGGCAGACCCGACCGTAAAATTTGCGGTCGGAGATTTCTCACTACGCCGTATAACCGGGAAACACCTTGCCACCCCGTCGCCTTACAACACCTATCTCAATACAGGTCTTCCGCCGGGACCCATCCGCATTGCCGATGCCGCGACAATGACGGCTATCCTTGACTCAAAACCTCACCCGTATTTATATATGTGCGCCAAGGAAGATTTTTCCGGCAGACATAACTTCGCCACTACCTATGCCGAACATCAGCGTAACGCCGCTCGTTACCACAAGGCACTTAACTCACGCAACATAAAATAATACCGACCATGAACAAGTCTGACAACGATGACCGGCTCGTAGTGTTCAATTCCTACGTAAACGATGCCGATGCCTATATCGCAAAAGGAGTCCTTGAGACCAACGGAGTGCCGTGTATCATCAACAACGAGATATTCTCGTCGGTATATCCGGTGGGACTGGCTCCATGGGGGTCGATCAAGCTGCTTATATTCCGCCGCGACATGGAAAAGGCTATACAAATAATGAAGTCGAAACCTCTTCCCGGTCAGCCGGAGGATTAGGACACATGGTTATGTGCCGCATGTTCATGGCGCCGTGTCTGCAGGGTGATATATTCATCGTAGTACGCGAGCAGGAGAGTTGTCAGCGGCAACGCTATTATAAGCCCGAGGAAACCGAGCAGGCATCCCCATACCGACAGCGATAGTAATATTATAGCCGGATTAAGCCCCATCGCCTTACCCATGATTTTAGGAGTGAGGTAAAGATCCTGTATAGCCTGCACTATCGCATAAACCGCCATGCACTCCCAGAAAATCACCCAGAAGTTGACACCGGAGTCGACCGAGCATACCAGACACAATATCGTGGTGGGAATTATCGATATAAGCTGTAGATAAGGCACCATGTTCAATAAACCGATAAACATACCGAGTACTATTGCAAGAGGCATGTCGATGATAAGGAAACCGATGCTGAAAAGCACGCCCACGCAAAATGCGACAAGTGCCTGACCACGGAAATAATGATTCATGGACCGTTGTATGTCACGGCCTATACGGAATACCGTGCGGCGGTACATCGGAGGCACAAGATGACGACCCATAAGCGCAAGTTTCTCATAGTCAAGCATGATGAATATCACATACAGGAATACTATAAACCAGCTTAACAGACCGATAATCATGCTGATACCGCTTGTCACCACACTCCATGTGGATGACAATACGTTTTCCAGCATCTTAATCTGGTCTTCCCGCCGCATCAGACTTGCCAGGTATTCAAAATCAACATACTTTTTTATAAAAGAATGTACACCCTCAGGCATGAAAGGTATTTCGAGTTCGGTATTGGAATACACCTTCAGCAGGTGTCCCATGTGCTGCATCTCGCTCATAATCATAGGCACAAGCACATAACACAATATCCCGAAAAGGAAAGTCGCCTCAAAAAGCGTGATAAAGATGGCAACCACCCTCCCCTTCAGCCGGAGCAGACGGCGGTTAAACTGCACAAACGGCTCAAACAGATAGGCGACAAGGCAAGCCACACAGAAAGGCAATAACACTCCCTTCAGGATGTTGATGAGCCAGATGATGCCAACGATTATGACACATGTGATAATGATACGAACTACACGGTCAAACGTGTAAGGTTGTCTTGAATACATTTTCTCTTTAAATAATGTTACGAAATTAGCTATAATTTCTCTCATTAAAGCGATTTTACGTAAATTTGTGGAAAATATTTATCACATTAAATGCAAAACAAGCTATGACAGAACAAGTCAAACAAACACTCAACGACAAGGCGTGGGCACGCTGGACGGTGCTCGTGCTTGTGGCGTCGATGATGTTTTTCGCCTACATGTTTGTAGACGTCATGTCGCCGCTACAGTCCCTCATAGAGACGGAGCGCGGATGGTCGCCCGACGCATTCGGCTATTATGCCGGCGCGGAATATATCCTGAACGTATTCGGATTCCTGATTCTTGCCGGTATTATCCTTGACAAGATGGGAGTGCGCTTTACCGGTACTCTTTCCGCATCGGTGATGGTGGTCGGCGCATGTATAAAACTATACGCTATCAGCGACCTCTTCCAAGGCAGCGCGCTTGACCAGTGGCTCAACTCGTGGTGGACAGCAATGCCGGGCAGCGCGAAGCTGGCGGCATTCGGCTTTATGATATTCGGATGCGGATGCGAGATGGCGGGTATCACCGTGTCAAAGACTCTCGCCAAGTGGTTTGAAGGCAAGGAAATGGCGCTTGCAATGGGTGCAGAGATGGCGATTGCCCGTTTCGGTGTATTCGCAGTATTCTCGATTTCGCCGCGTCTTGCCGACTGGATGGGAGGCGAACCTACCGTTGTCGTACCGGTAGGATTCTGCACCGCACTCCTTTTCATCGGACTTATATGCTACATCGTGTTTACATTCTTCGATGCAAAACTCGACAAGGAAATCGGCTCGTCAAAGAATGACGACACCGCTGAAGAAGAGTTTAAGCTCAATGATGTTAAAAATATCCTCACAAGCAAGCTGTTCTGGATTATAGCGATGCTCTGCGTACTTTATTATTCCGCAATCTTCCCCTTCCAGCGTTATGCCGCCAATATGCTTCAGTGCAATCTTGGCATCGACGCCACCACAGCCGCCGACATATTCCGCTGGTTCCCTATCGGTGCTGCCGTATTGACCCCGTTCCTGGGATATTTCCTTGACCGCAAGGGTAAAGGCGCGTCAATGCTCATACTCGGTGCCATACTCATGATTGTGTGTCACCTTACATTCGCGCTTCTCCTTCCGGCTTATCCAAGCAAGGCTCTCGCGTTCACGGCAATCATCGTACTGGGTGTGTCGTTCTCGCTTGTACCCGCCGCTCTCTGGCCCTCTGTCCCCAAGATTATGGATGCACGTTTTCTGGGAAGCGCCTATTCCCTCATATTCTGGGTGCAGAACATCGGTCTGTCACTCTTCCCGATTCTGATAGGTATCGTATTGACCTCATCCAATCCCGGAGTCACCGACCCGATGATGTATGACTACACCAATCCGATGCTTCTCTTCGCCGCTCTCGGTGTGCTCGCCCTCGTATTCGGTATATGGCTGAAAGCCCTCGATGCCAAGAAGCATTACGGACTTGAACTCCCCAATATCTCGGCAACCCGCGAGGAAGAGATATTCACCTCTGAAGGCGAAATCAACGAATAAAGACCTGCCCCCAAAAAGACAATGGCGTGATACCCTAAGCCGGTACCACGCCATTTTATTATACAAACCCGAAAAAATATATCTAATCGTCATGTGTCACGCGTGTCATCTGTCCCGCGTTGTTGAACCGGTAATCATCGATGCGTTCGTGACGCACCTCTACCTTGTAACCCTTCGTAGGATTAATCTGTATCTCCTCTACTGACTCCAGCATACCCTGGTCAGAGAGTGTCTTGCAGGCACCGGCAGGAAGCAGTTCTCGCACGAGGACAGTTGACAGCACACCGTGGTCAGGCGCGCTCACCTCCGTACACTTGCCTTTTGAGTCAAAATCAATGTCAGTCCCGTCGGAAAGCTCAAGCTCGTAGGAATTTGACCAGAACTTCTTTTCATACTTGACAATGGTCTTGCCGTCAAAATGCTTCTTTATGAAAGACTTTGCCTCTACGGGAAGGTCGGAACTCTCCACCGACACAGGCACATAAGCTGACGACGACAGGCATCCGGCTGTGAACGCGGCGACAACCGCAAGTACGGTCTTTTGAATGAAACGGTACATAATAAAAGTGTCTTATAGTTACTACTTGACTATAAGACACTTTTACTATATGTATTGTTCGCCGGAATCAGGCTTTATTTGCCCTCTTCCTCTCTATTTCATCGAGAATTATCTTGCGCAGGCGCAGATGATTGGGGGTTACCTCCACATACTCATCCTCCTTTATATATTCAAGCGCCTCCTCAAGGCTGAATACAACAGGCGGGATGATACGCGCCTTGTCGTCGGCACCCGATGCACGCATGTTGGTCAATTTCTTCGACTTGGTGACATTGACCACGATATCATTGTCCTTGGCATTCTCGCCTACAACCTGTCCGGCATAGACTTCTTCCTGCGGGAAGATAAAGAATCGACCGCGATCCTGGAGCTTGTCAATAGCGTAGGCGTATGCGGTTCCCGCCTCCATTGCTATCAGAGAACCGTTGGTACGACGCTCGATATCGCCTTTCCAGGGCTGATACTCAAGGAAACGGTGAGCCATGATTGCCTCACCCGCCGATGCGGTAAGCACATTGTTTCGCAAGCCGATGATGCCTCGCGACGGTATGTTGAACTCGATATGCAGACGGTCGTTCTGGGTGGTCATCGACACCATCTCACCCTTGCGACGGGTCACCATATCTATGATTTTGCTTGAATATTCCTCGGGGACATTGATGGTAAGCAGTTCGACCGGTTCGCATTTCTGCCCGTCAATCTCCTTGATGATTACCTGTGGCTGACCCACCTGAAGCTCATAACCTTCGCGGCGCATAGTCTCTATGAGCACCGACAAGTGAAGCACACCGCGACCGTAGACAGTCCATACATCCTCGTGAGGTGCCTTGCTGACTCTCAGCGCGAGATTGCGGTCAAGCTCCTTTTCAAGACGGTCGGCGATATGACGCGATGTCACATACTTGCCGTCCTTTCCGAAAAAGGGCGAGTCGTTTATGGTAAATGTCATTGACATTGTAGGCTCATCGATGGCTATACGCGGAAGCGGCTCCGGGTTATTGATATCCGATACTGTATCGCCGATTTCAAATCCCTCGATGCCGACAAGCGCACAAATGTCGCCCGATGACACCTCTTGCACACGTTTGCGACCCATGCCTTCAAATGTGTGCAGCTCCTTGATACGCTGCTTTACCACGGAGCCGTCTTTTTTACACAAAGCGATGTCCATGCCTTCGCGCAATGTGCCGCGATGCACACGACCCACGGCGATACGGCCTACGTAGCTTGAATAGTCAAGCGACGTGATAAGCATCTGCGGGTCGCCATCCAAAGTCTCCGGTTCCGGTATGTACTCGATTATGGCATCGAGCACCGGAAGGATATTGTCGGTAGGCTTGCGCCAGTCGGTCGACATCCAGCCCTGCTTTGCCGAGCCATAGATGGTCGGGAAATCAAGCTGATTCTCGGTCGCGTCAAGATTAAACATGAGGTCAAACACCATCTCCTGCACCTCGTCGGGGCGGCAGTTGGGCTTATCTACCTTATTGATTACCACGACAGGTTTAAGCCCCATCTGTATGGCTTTCTGCAATACAAAACGTGTCTGAGGCATCGGGCCCTCGAATGCATCGACAAGCAGCAGGCAGCCGTCAGCCATATTGAGCACACGCTCTACCTCGCCGCCGAAATCGGCGTGTCCCGGAGTGTCGATGATGTTGATTTTATATCCCTTATAGTTAATTGAGACGTTTTTCGACAGAATAGTTATGCCTCGTTCACGCTCAAGGTCATTATTGTCAAGAATTAACTCACCCGCATTCTGATTCTCTCTGAAAAGGTTACCCGCGAGCAACATCTTGTCGACCAATGTCGTTTTGCCGTGATCGACGTGAGCGATAATGGCAATATTTCTTATGTTCTGCATACTCTTTTGATTTTCACTGCAAAATTACTATGTTTAAAAACATATACCAAACCCTTTGCAAAAAAAATCAGTATACGCCCGCAAAAACCACCATGATGTAGGGACGTGCCATATATACAATGTCACTAAGTTAAGGCGTAGGGAGTCATAAATCCCCGCATGGGGATTTATCTTAGTAACCGCGGGTAATGCCGAAGGCATACCCGTGGCTCAAGTACCTCTCTCCTTGGTTCAACCCCGGAGCGGGTTGCATAGGAAGTCTGA
Source organism: Bacteroidales bacterium (assembly GCA_003150235.1). Lineage (GTDB taxonomy): Bacteria > Bacteroidota > Bacteroidia > Bacteroidales > Muribaculaceae > Muribaculum. The sequence goes on along the minus strand of QAMW01000036.1, from coordinate 56,000 downwards.
TTAGCATATATTCATGCAACCCGTTTCAGGGTTGCGTTGTTATGTTGGGACTTGCATTCCACGGGTGCCCCCTCCGGGGGCTACCCGCGGTTAACACTATCTTGCCCATTCCGGGCAAAATTTTTAAATTAATGACATTGTGCCATATATAATGTCCTACACCCGCGCAGCGGAATCTGATAAACGTCAGTCTTTGGTGGCGGGGAGGGGTTGCGGGAGGGAGGGGGCATCGGCGGGTGCCTTTACGCCGTCGCGTTCAAGGAGGGCGTCTATGGTGGGTTCCTGTCCGCGGAAACGCTTGTAGAGCGTCATTGGATGCTCCGTACCGCCGCGTGTCAATACATTTTTGCGGAACGAATCGGCGGTAGCCTTATCAAACAGCCCGTTTTTAAGGAACACCGAGAATGCATCGGCATCAAGCACCTCAGCCCACTTGTAGCTGTAATAACCCGCAGCATATCCTCCGGAGAAGATGTGGCTGAACTGCGGACTGAACATGCACCCTTCCACCTCGTCAAACATGGCTACAGGAGCGGCGGCATCATTCTCAAACTTCACCGGGTCGGCAACCGGCGCTGTTGTAGAATGCCAAGCCATGTCGGTCAGACCGAATGACAGCTGACGCAGACAGGCATAGCCGGCACCAAACTGTGATGTGTCGACAATCTTCTCGACCAGCTCGACAGGTATAGGCTCTCCGGTCTTGTAATGCTTCGCGAAACCGTCAAGGAATTCTTTCTGCGTAAGGTAATTCTCGTTGAACTGCGAGGGGAGCTCCACAAAATCGCGATACACGTTGGTGCCGGAAAGCGAAGCATATTTTGTCTCGGCGAGCAGCCCGTGAAGCGCGTGACCGAACTCATGCAGGAACGTCTCGACCTCGTAGGGAGTAAGAAGCGACGGATTGGAATCGGTAGGCTTCGTAAAATTCATCACTATTGACACATGCGGACGCACCGAGTCGCCATAAGCCGTAATCCACTCCTCGCGGAAATTGGTCATCCACGCTCCGGGACGCTTGCTCTCACGCGGGAAAAAGTCGGTATAGATAACGCCGATAAACTTTCCGTCGGCATCTTTTACATCAAATGCCTTCACATCGGGATGGTAAACCTTGATGTCGGGATTCTGAACAAAAGTAAGACCATAAAGCTTTGTGGCGAGACCAAACACGCCGTCAATCACATTGTTAAGCTCGAAATATGGGCGCAGCTCCTCCTCGTCGTAGCTATATTTTGCCTCCTTCAGTTTGTTGGCGTAATAGCTGTAATCCCATGGCTGTAACTTTACAGGCTTACCCTCGCGCTCAGAAGCAAAAGCCTCTATTTCAGCAAACTCGCGCAACTGGGCGGGACGATACGCCTCGGCAAGCTGCTTAAGGAGCTTGTTGACATTTTCGGGAGTCTCTGCCATGGTCTTTTCAAGCTTATATTCGGCGTATGTAGCCTTACCGAAAAGATTGGCAATCTGACGGCGCGTATCAGCTATCTCGGTCATTATCTCCATATTGGAGTATTCGCCCTTGGTGTTGCGGCTGTTGTAAAGTCGGTAAAATTTCTCACGCAGGTCACGGCGGTCACTGTTTTTCATAAACGCCATGTAGACAGGTTGGGCGAGAGTAAACAGATATTCACCCTCCCTACCCTTTTCCTTGGCGGCAAGGGCGGCAGCATCCACCGCGCTTGAAGGGAGACCTGCGAGATCATCGGCGGTAAGCCATATCTCATAGGTATTAAGCTCCTTCAAAACATTTTGACCGAACTTGGTAGTGAGGTCAGACAGACGCGCCGACAATTTGCGGTAAGTGTCACGCGCCTCTCCCTGCAATTCGGCGCCCTGACGCGCGAAATTGTCGTAGGTGGTCGCAAGGAGCATGGCATCTTCGGGATTTAACGAAAGATTATCCTTGTTGTCATGCACCGCCTTGATACGCTTCCACAGCCTCTCGTTAAGGCTGATGCCGGTAGAGTGCTGCGACAGTTTTGCCGACACGCGCAGTGAGATTTCCATAAGCTCGTCATCGCTGAGAGCCGAAAGTATCGGATAGAAAGCTCCCAGCACACGGTTAAGGTCGGCACCCGAACGCTCAAGCGCCACGATAGTGTTTTCAAACGTGGGCGCTTCCTGTGAATTGACTATCGCCTCTATCTCGGAGTTCTGCAACGCCATGCCGCGGTCGATTGCCTCCTCATAATATTTATTTTCTATCCGGTCAAACGGGATAGTATTATGTACAGTCTCAAATTCCGCGAAAAACGGATTTGAAGCATTATCAGTCTTTACTTGTGCCTGAATCATGTTTATACCTAAAATTAATAATGACAGGACTATTTTTCTCATAACTTTTACCATTTAAGTTTCGCAAGCCCACAAAGTTAATGAAAAATCCCGACAATCGGGGTTTATCAGTCCCGTGAATATAACAATGCATCGATTATAAGCGGCAAAAGCGACTCCGACACCCCTGCGGAAACAAGGCGGGGAACATCGGACTTGAAACTTCTGATGAAACCTTCAGTGCCGTCGCTTTCATTATCGACCGAGAGTCCGTAGTAGTTCAATGCCTCCTTTATATTGCCGGCAGCAAGATAAAGATGCCCCATATTGAGATAGTCGGATGCCGAGGGATGGTCGGTCAGCACCTTTTCGTAGTAGCTGCGGCTCTGGTCAAAGTCGCCCGCTACAAACGATGTCCACGCGATCGGTCTCCACGCGCGTGTCGACTTGTCATCAAGAAATTCCACCTTGAAATAATAGCGGAGCGCATCATCGTAGCGGTCAAGCTCAAGATAGCAATGACCTATGCTCAATGCCACCCCGAGATCATCGGGCTTTTTCGCCTCAACCCGGCGGTAATATTCAAGCGCCATTTCCGGGTTGTCAAGTTCCTTATAACAGTTGGCTATGCGCCGCAAAGTCCACAGACTCTCGCCGTTAAGAAGCTCAGCCTGCTTGTAATAGTCGAGTGCCCCTGCAGTGTCGCCCAGCTTTGCACGACAGTAACCAAGCTTCTGATAAATCTGCGCGTCAGGCGGCACAACATCGGCAAGCATCCCGAACACATGGGCGGCATCTTCATAATATCCTCGCTTGAAATAAAACTCGCTGACCACCGGCAGCGTCTCCACATCGGTCAAGTCGGGAGCAACAAACGGTAGCTGAAGCAGGTTGATCGGGCGCGAGAACGGGTCATTGAAATCGCCTTTACGGCGATACAGTTTGAAAAAACGATATATATTCTGCACATATTTATTGGCAATCTGCCCTGCCGAGACCTCTCCACCCGAAAGAGTGGCTCTCTGCAATTCAAGCTCGTTGATGCGCTGTGCGTCAAACTGCGAAAGCATCATCCGCTTCTGAGCGGCAGGCACAGAGGCAAGCGCAAGTACAAACGAATATTTGTCACCGTCACAGAAAAAAGGCGACGACGCCACCATGTCGCCTATTGTCGACAACTCGCCTCCAAGCGCATCTTTCACTGACGAATGGTCTATATGGAAAGGCATGAACCAGTTTGCCACCTCGGAGAAAAACGGGAAATACTTAAGATTGGAGAATGTCATCATGAACACGTCACCTCCATCTTCCTGCATCTTGGTAAGCTCCTTGAGCTTGTCAGTGATACCGGACTTGTCAAGAAGTTCCTGCCATTCGGGATTCTCCTCCATATCCGACATGTCAACAGCGCTGCCCTTCATACGTTTGGCTATATCGGGACGCAGCTTGAGCATACTCGGAAGTAGCTCCTCCTGCATTTTGCGGTTGATTCGTTCCGTGTCGCGGGTGCGTATAAATTCCAGAAACACCTCTTTCACATCGCTATGCCATGATGTCGTGTCACGCAACGCGGCTATTCGCTTCTCAAGCCGCGAGCCGGATATTCTCGAGCGGTTGACATACATTGCCATCAGTGCGGCACACAGAGCACGTATAGCTATGACCCTCGTCTTTGCTGACTGATAGGTGTCAAGCAATATGTTCAGACGCGACTCATCGTAATATTGCAGCAGCCCGAGAAGGAGCGCCGACACTACCATATCCTTGAAATAAGCAGGAACCTCCTCACCCGACAACATCGCCGACACTATCGCCACCTCATCCGGCGAAAGAGGGTGTGTCACCCATATACGATTGAAAATCCTTCGTTCAAGTTCCTCCTTTTCTTTCACATCGGCGGCTGCCGTTGAATTGCCGGCGGCAATATTGTATAGTGAGAGTTTCGACAATGCCGACAGATAGCTGTCGGCAAGACCTTTCAACGTGTCATGCTGCAAGTCCTCGTATCGGAGTGTGCTGAAATATATGGCAGGCGACTTCTGACGGCTTAGTTCACGGTTTACCCTGTCAAGTATCTCGAATATGCCCCTTACTATCGAATGATATATCTCATCGCGCGAGGGGTCGTCAACGCCATCCACGGCGTAGCGCAGCATCATCGAGTAAGATTGCTCGAGATGGTCTATGCGGTCGGTTATGCGCCAGTCGCCCAGTGAAGCGCTGTAATGGCGTAACAAGCCGAAAGCATCGCGCAGGCGTTTCTGCGCGACATAATTTTCTATCTTGGCGGGCAGATTGCCCGTAGGATGCTGTATCATAATATAGGTATGGAATCTGTTTCAGTTAATAACAATCCTTACAGCAAAACTTATGCCAAACTTATATTAAAAAGATGAAAACATGTAATATCGGGATATAAAAAAGCCTCCGCCCGAAAGGGGCGGAGGCAAAAGGGTTTATTTAGGCTTTACCTTAAATTAGTCCTGTGAGAAGATTACGATACGGTTCCAGTTGTTAGTGTCGTAAATCTGTGAAGCACTACCTTCAGCCTTAACTGTCAGACGGTCAGCTGCGATGCCGTATTCCTTGGTAAGCATGTTGAATACGTTCTGTGCACGACGCTCAGAGAGCTTGAGGTTGTACTCTGCAGTACCGGTATCCTTGTCAGCGTAACCCTTGATGACAACCTTGGTGTCGGGATTAGCCTTCATCCACTGCGCGATGTTGTAGACATTGACAGCTTCCATAGAAGATATCTTGGCAGAGTTGATAGTGAAGCGTACAGTTGACATCAACGGAGCGCCTACTTCAGGACATTCAACAGCTACTACCTCGGGGCAGGGGAGCTGAGCCTCAGCAGCTGCAAGACGTGCGCCGGTGTTGGCGAGCTCGCTGCGGAGGTCGTTGATCTGACCGTTGAGCTGGCTGATGTAGCCAAGATAAGAACAGGGGTTGAATGATTTGAACTTCTTGCCACCGAGGTTGAAAGTGAAACCACCCATAGCGGTAAGGTTCATGTCGATTGAGTTAGTACCGTAAGCGATGCCATCGAAAGTGTCACCGTAGAATGAGTAGCGGCCTTCAGCGAAGAAGTCAACATACTCGCAAAGACGGAAACGGAACTGCATACCTACTGATACAGGAACCTGCCATACTTTAGTTTTGTGACGTCCGTGATTCTCGGGAGTGTAAGCATCGTAAGGAGCAGTGAAATCCCAAGAATAAGAACCGCCGACACCGACGAAAGGTACGATGCTGAATACGCGGTTGTCATTTACGCTGAAGCTGTTAAACATATCCCACATCAAGTCGAGGTTAGCGTTAACAAACTTAGCCTTGCGGTATGCACCTGCGGCATCAAAGTGATAAGCACCGCCCTGTGCGCTGATACGCCATCCCAGATAGGGAGTGAACCATTTACCGAATCCTGCGCCATAAGCAGCAGTGATGTGACGTTTAGCAGAGTGAGGTGAATGTTCTACGATAGGCAATTCCATACCGGCGCCAATCTGGATAAACCAGTTATCCTTCTTTCCCGAATAGTAGTGATCGGCACACTCTACTTCTGTGAATGTAGCTTCCTCAATCACTATAGCCTCCTGGGCGTTAGCTTCGTTTGCTGAAAGAAGCATGGCTCCCGCTGCAGCAAAACCAAAAAGGATGTTCTTTTTCATTCTTCTTTAATTTTAATTTATACAAATTATTTTAAACCCTTCATTATTTTCTAAACCACTCAACCGGCTTTTTATCGTCATCTACCGGCCTCATAAGTTTTGGTATATTAACACAAAGATATTTCCCTTTGTTCATTAAATTTTTTCACAAAGGTATAGTTTTGTTGAATATCATGCAACTTTTTTGGACATAATTTAACACGCGAATGTTAAAGTTCACACTGCTTTATATACTAATTTTCATGCTATTTAGCACCGTTTCAATCCGTTTAGAAATTTAACATTGTATTAATTCTACAAAAATATGCTTATATTTGTATTTCTTTTTTCTTATTCATTGAATGACCGCCCATGACCGAGCTACACGATAACATTAAGAAATCTAAACATTCATTCAAGACCAAGAGCCGATTCAGGCTATCGTTTATAAATGAAAACAGGTTTAACGAAGTGTGGACAATCAAATTCACACGCACCGAGATTGTTATCGCGACATTACTTCTGGTGTCGGCACTGAGCTGCCTCGTTGCCACAATCATAGTACTGTCGCCGATACGCACACTACTCCCAGGCTACCTCAAAGAGGGACAACGACAGGAGAATATTGTCAACTCCATGAGAATCGACTCTCTTGCCACGCAAGTAAACATAAACAATGCCTATATCACAAATCTGGAAGCTCTGCTCACCAATCCCTCGGATACAATCACTGTAACCGTGACACCTGTCCAGGGGGAGCCGATGTCGCCCGACTCTCTCCTGCCTGCTTCGGAAAACGAACGTCAGTTTGTACGCCAGTTTGAAGAGAATGAGCGGTTCAACCTGAATGTACTGTCGCCTATTGCAGCCGACGGCATATCGTTCTATCCTCCGGTGAGCAACGCCACTGAGCTTCAGCCCGAATCCCGGTCAAAGTTCTCAATCGTCCTTACCACATCGCCATCATCGACCGTAAGTGCCATCTATTCCGGTACTGTCATCGACTCATACGCGACCATGAAAGGGAAAAACACGATTATCATCCAGCATCCCAACGGATTTGTATCAAAATACACGGGCATGGCGACACCCTTTGTCCAGCCCGGTGACAAGGTCGACAAAGGGTCGGTAATCGGTGTTACAGCGCCGAAAGGTGAAGGCAACGACACTGGCCTCACTTTTGAGTTGTGGAACAAAGGCGCCGCCCTTAACCCGCGTGAATACATCTCCTTCTGACAAGGCGCCGGCAAATGCCGGTCAGTGGCTGAAGTTAACATACATGCCACTTAATATGATTTTTTCTTTTATAATAGGTGAAATTGCCGTAAATTTGCAGACACATTAATATATATAATGAGACAGAAACAACTCGCCGTCATCGGAAGCACCGGCTCGATTGGCGTACAGACACTTGATATAATTTCAGAGTATCCTCAATTATTCCGCGCGGCAGTGCTCGTGGGAGGTTCAAATGTCGACCTGCTTGAAAAGCAGGCAATGACCCACCGACCGGAAAAAGTAGTGATTGCTGATGAACGCGGCTACAGCCGTCTGCGCGATTCGCTTACGCCGCTGGGAATTACCGTCGAGACCGGCTCAAAGGCGGTCGCCGAGGCGGCGATATCGCTACCCGGAATTGACACGGCTGTAATAGCAACAGTGGGATACAGCGGACTTGAGCCTACACTTAAAGCGATTGAGCACAATAAAGACATCGCCCTTGCCAACAAGGAAACTCTTGTAGTGGCGGGTGAGCTGGTGACAAGCCGTCTTGCAAAGTCCAAATCAGCGCTGATGCCCATCGATTCCGAGCATTCGGCTATCTACCAGTCGCTCGTCGGGGAGAGCCATGACTCTATACGACGTCTTCTTATCACGGCGTCGGGAGGACCGTTCCGTAACATGTCAATCAAGGAGATGGAGCATGTCACAGTCAAAGATGCCCTTGCCCACCCTAACTGGTCGATGGGGGCGAAAATCACGATTGACTCGGCTACCATGCTCAACAAGGCATTTGAAATCATCGAGGCGCGCTGGCTTTTCGACGTGCCTGCCGACAAAATCAGTGCCGTGGTTCATCCTCAGTCAATAGTTCACTCTATGGTGGAATTTGTCGACGGCTCAATAAAAGCGCAGCTCGGTCTCCCCGACATGCACCTTCCCATACGTTATGCCCTCGGATTTGCCCACCGTCTGCCCACTGACCGCAAGGGCCTGTCGATTGCCGACTACTCCCGCCTGGAGTTCTTCGAGCCCGACTTTGAACGCTTCCCGTTGCTTAAACTCGCATATTATTCACTGGAAAAAGGCGGTAACGTGGCGTGTGTAGTAAACGCGGCAAACGAGATTGCCGTAGCCGCATTCCTAAAGGGACAGATACCTTTCCTCGACATACGCCGTATAATCGAACGCTCGATAGAGGCAATGCCGTTTATCGCGTCGCCTACCTACGACGATTATGTCGCTACCAATGCCGAGACACGGAAATATGCCGCCTCACTCATAAACGGCTGACAATAAACACCACAAACACATCTACAATCACAACCGATAAATAATGGAAACATTTCTGATAAAAGCGTTACAGCTCATCCTTGCGCTCGGACTTCTGGTAATCATCCATGAGTTCGGACACTATATATTTGCCCGCATGTTTGGCATAAAGGTCGAGAAATTCTATCTCTTTTTCGACCCGTGGTTTTCACTTATCAAGTGGAAGCCTAAGAAGAAAGAGACAACTTCCGATGCCGCCACTCCGGAACGTGCGACATGGCGCGACACCGAGTATGGCATTGGCTGGCTGCCGCTTGGCGGCTATGTCAAGATTGCTGGCATGATTGACGAGTCAATGGACAAGGAGCAGATGGCTCAGCCCGCTAAGCCGTGGGAATTTCGCTCCAAACCTGCCTATCAGCGGCTACTCGTCATGGTTGCAGGAGTATTGATGAATTTCATTCTGGCGATACTAATCTACGCCGGCATAGCATGGTACTGGGGAGAAAAATATATTCCGCTCGACCAGGCATACGAAGGATTTGAATATGTGCCTGCCGCGCAGGAAATAGGATTCCGCAACGGTGACATCCCACTTCTCGCCGACGGAAAGAAAATCGATGTATCGACCGGCGACCATCTGATGAAAATGGTCGAGGCAAAGACCATCACGGTACTCCGCGACCATAAGGACTCTGTCGATATAGCGATTCCCGAAAACTTCATTTTCCGTCTTAACGAAGACAAGGGATTTCTCAATTACCGCTTGCCCGTTTACGTGCAGAGCGTGGTCAACGGTGAACCGGCGAAAGAGGCAGGACTCCAGCCGGGCGACCATATCATCTCTGTAGGCGATGCCATTACGCCATCTTATACGGAGTTTACCGCTGAACTTACAAAACGTGCCGGTCAGACTACGGGGATGCGACTCGTGCGTGACGGCGACACCATCACCGTACCGATAAAACCGACGGAAGCAGGTAAAATCGGCATACAGCTGAAACCGATTACCGACATATATCCTGTAGTGACACGTCACTACAACATTTTCCAGTCCATACCTAAGGGATGGGAAATAGGCACAGGCAAGCTTTCAGCCTATGTCAATTCGATGAAATATGTCGCCACCGCAGAGGGAGCTAAAAGCCTTGGCGGATTCGGGGCGATAGGAAGCATGTTCCCTGAAAAATGGAGTTGGCTTGCCTTCTGGGAAATCACCGCATTCCTGTCGGTGGCACTCGCTTTCATGAACATTTTGCCAATCCCGGCTCTCGACGGCGGTCACATCATGTTCCTGCTCTACGAAATCATCACCCGTCGCAAGCCGAGTGAAAAATTCATGGAATACGCGCAGATAGCCGGAATGGCATTCCTCATCCTGCTTCTGCTCTATGCCAACGGCAACGACATATACCGCTTTATATTCCGATAAAACATCTTTAGAAACGATATGAATTACCCTGAAATAGTATTACGTAAAGGCAAGGAGCAATCGCTTGAACGGCTTCACCCCTGGGTGTTTTCAGGTGCAGTCGCACGTCAGCCTGACAATATCGAGGAGGGCGACACGGTGAAAGTGGTTTCCTCGACCGGCAATGTCATCGGCACAGGACACTACCAGATTGGAAGCATCACGGTGAGGATACTTGCATGGGGCGATTCGCCGGTTGACGCCGCGCTTTACAGCGAGCGTCTTAAAGCGGCGTATCGGCTGCGGCGTGCACTTAAACTCATCAACCGGCATAACAACGCTTACCGTCTCGTGCATGGTGAGGGGGATTTTCTCCCAGGACTGGTCGTTGACGTTTATGGCGACACGGCAGTGCTGCAGGCTCACTCTCCGGGAATGCACTTTGCCCGCGATATTATCGCCTCGGAGCTGGTCAACCTTCCCGATGCGGGCATAAAAAATGTATATTACAAGTCGGAGACCACTCTCCCATATAAGGCTCATCTCGACCCCCAGAACCAATATATCGTAGGCTCATATTCAACCAATGTCGCAGAAGAAAACGGATTGAAATTTCATGTCGACTGGTTGAAGGGACAGAAAACAGGATTTTTCGTAGACCAGCGTGATAACCGCGCGCTGCTTGAAAAATACGCCCACAACCGCAAGGTGCTGAATATGTTCTGTTACACCGGCGGATTCTCTGTGTATGCCCTGCGCGGAGGTGCCGAGCTTGTACACTCGGTCGACAGCTCGGCAAAGGCGATAGCGTTGACCGACGACAATGTGCGCCTGAATTTCCCCGATGACACGCGTCACACTTCATACGCTGAAGATGCGTTCAAGTTTCTCTCGGCGATGGATACGCCCTACGACCTTATCATTCTTGACCCCCCGGCTTTTGCAAAACACCGCAGCGCCCTAAAAAACGCGCTTATCGGTTACCGCAAGCTAAACGCCAAGGCATTTGAGAAAATCGCCCCGGGCGGTATCCTGTTTACATTCTCATGCTCCCAGGCAGTGAGCCGCGAACAGTTCCGTCTTGCCGTGTTCTCGGCGGCGGCGCAGAGTCGCCGCAAGGTGCGCATACTTCATCAGCTCACCCAACCCGCCGACCATCCGGTCAACATATACCATCCCGAAGGCGAGTATCTTAAAGGGCTGATACTTTACGTAGAATAAACCATTATTTCACACATATACCGAACAATACAATGCTTAAAACGATAAAAACCGCCGGAGTAGCACTGCTTACCCTGGCGACAAGTTCACAGGCAATGGCTAAAGACAATGACAATTTCCAATATGTAGTCGACCGTTTCGCCGACATTGAGGTGCTGCGTTATAAAGTACCCGCGTTTGAGGACCTTTCACTGCGTCAGAAACTGCTCATATATCATCTCACAGAGGCCGCCCTTGCCGGGCGCGACATCCTGTGGGACCAGAACGGCAAGGATAACCTCGCGCTACGCGACCTTATGGAAAACATATACATTAATTATAAGGGCGACAAGAATAGTGCCGACTACAAGGCATTTGAAAAATATCTGAAGCAGATATGGTTTGCCAACGGCATCCACCACCATTATTCGATGGACAAGTTTGTGCCGGAGTTCAGCCGTGAATTTCTCACGTCGCAGATAGCGTTGCTTCCTGCGGAGGCGCGCCCGGTAAATCAGGATACGCTTCTGACACTCATCTTCGACCCGTCAGTCAAGCCGAAAAAAGTAAACCAGGCAGAGGGACACGACCTTATCCTGACCTCGGCTACTAACATATACGAAGGTGTGACACAGCCGGAAGTCGAAGCCTATTACGCCGCCTTAAAAGACACCACCGACCTGACACCCATTTCCTACGGACTTAACACCCGTAAAGTGAAAGTTGACGGAAAAGTCGTGGAGCAACCTTATAAGGTGGGCGGACTTTACACGCAGGCTATCGAGCGTATCGTGAAAGAGCTTACACTCGCTGCCGGATATGCCGAGAATCCGGCTCAGAAAGCTTACATCGACAAGCTTATCGAATTTTATACTACCGGCGACTTGAAGACATTTGACGATTACTCGATTCTATGGGCGGAAGAAACCGCCTCACAGGTAGATTTCATCAACGGTTTCATAGAGTCGTATGACGACCCTCTCGGCATGACAGGATCATGGGAGTCAATCGTAAATTTCAAGAACAACGAGGCTTCGGCTCGTACCGAGACACTGAGCGGTAACGCCCAGTGGTTTGAGGACCACAGTCCCGTCAATCCCGCCTTCCGCAAAGATAAGGTGAAAGGAGTGTCGGCAAAAGTTATTACGGCGGCTATCCTTGCCGGCGACTCCTATCCCTCGACCCCGATAGGCATAAATCTGCCTAATGCCAACTGGATACGTGCCGCTCACGGCTCTAAATCGGTGACGCTCGAAAATATCACGATGGCGTATGACGAAGCTTCTCACGGCAACGGATTCAACGAGGAGTTTGTGATTGATGCACCTACACGTAAGCTGCTTGACGACTACCTGTTTATCACCGATAACCTCCACACCGACCTCCACGAGTGTCTCGGTCACGGCTCCGGCAGGCTCCTTCCGGGTGTCGACCAGGACGCGTTGAAGGCTCACGGCTCTACTCTTGAAGAGGCTCGCGCCGACCTTTTCGCGCTCTATTATCTCGCCGACCCGAAACTTATAGAGCTCGGTCTGCTTGACAATCCGGAGGCTTACAAGGCGGAATATTACAAGTATATGCTTAACGGGCTCATGACTCAGTTGATGCGTATAGAGCCGGGTAAGGATGTCGAGGAAGCCCACATGCGTAACCGCAAACTTATAGCCGAATGGGCGTATGAACACGGAAAAGCCGATAATGTGGTGGAATATGTGAAAAAAGATGGTAAGACCTACATAAAAATCAATGACTATCCCGCGTTGCGCAATCTTTTCGGTCAACTTCTCGGCGAGATACAGCGCATAAAGAGCGAAGGCGACTATGAGGCAGGGCGTGACCTGGTTGAAAAATACGCCGTAAAGGTCGACCCGGCAATCCACAAGGAAGTACTTGACCGTTACGCTCATCTAAGCATAGCCCCGTACAAGGGATTTGTAAACCCTGTCTACTCTCTTGTAAAGGACGATAAAGGCAACGTGACTGATGTCGTGGTTGACTACAGCGAAAGCTATATCCCCCAGATGTTGCGTTACTCACGCGATTATTCAACACTTCCAAGATAACGGCAATGAACGATTATGTAGAAGTAAGACTGGATGTCACCCCTTGTGACGAAAACGCCACCGACATCCTTGCCGCCCTGCTCTGTGAACATGATTATGAGAGTTTTGTCCCCGATGGCGCAGGACTCACAGCTTATGTAAAAAAAGAGCTGTTTGACCAGGAAGTGTTTCGTCAGGTGATTGCAGAGTTCCCCTTCCCTGCAACCGTTGACGTAAAATGGGATACCGTGGAAGGACGCGACTGGAACTCGGAATGGGAGAAAAACTATTTTCAACCGATTGTGGTTGATGACAAATGTGTCATCCATAGTTCTTTCCATAAAGATATCCCCTCATTGCCCTACGATATAGTCATCGACCCCAAGATGGCTTTCGGTACAGGTCATCATCAGACCACGTCCCTCATCATCAAGCGGCTTCTTGAAATATCGCTCGAAGGGAAATCGGTCATAGACATGGGAACCGGTACGGGCATACTCGCGATTCTTGCCGCCATGCGTGGTGCATCGCGTGTCGAAGCTATCGAAATCGACGAATTTGCCTATCTTAATGCAGTCGACAATGTGAAAATCAACAATCATCCCGAAATCAACGTGATTCTCGGTGATGCGTCGGCTCTTTCCGGTATAGAGCCTGCCGACATATTTATAGCCAATATAAACCGCAACATAATCACAGGCGACATCGCCTCATACGCCGAGGCATTGCGCGACGGCGGCACAATGATTCTAAGTGGCTTCTACGATGACGACATACCCGTAATCAGGGAAGCGGCAGAGCGATGCGGACTCAGCTATGTTGACCGGAATATCCGTGACAACTGGGTATCGGTTATGCTTAAAAAGTGACTTGAATGGAATTTATAGAAGTAAATGACGTAGTTAAGGACTACTCCGGGCATCGCGCTCTTGACCACGTGAGCCTGAAAGTGAAAGAAGGCACTGTCTATGGTCTCCTTGGTCCCAATGGAGCGGGAAAAACTTCCCTGATACGCCTGCTGAACCAGATTACGCGCCCCGACAGCGGCGAAATATTTCTTGACGGCAAGCCTCTTGCCGCCGAAGATGTGATGCACATCGGCTATCTGCCTGAAGAGCGCGGATTGTATAAAAAAATGAAGGTATTGAGCCACATCGTGTATCTCGGCAGGTTAAAAGGCATGTCGAAAGCCGATGCCACACGCGAGGGCCGTCAGTGGCTTGAGCGCATGGGGCTTGCCGAGTGGGCCGACAAGAAAATAGAGGCTCTTTCTAAGGGTATGGCGCAGAAAGTGCAGTTCATATCGACCGTCGTGCACAATCCGCGCCTGCTGATATTTGACGAGCCATTCTCCGGATTTGATCCGGTCAATACCGAACAGCTAAAAAGAGAGATACTGCGTCTCAACGAGAATGGCTCCACGATACTCTTCTCTACTCACAACATGGCCTCGGTCGAGGAAGTGTGCAAGGAATTCACTCTCATCAACAAGTCTAAGGCGGTGCTTCAGGGCAATGTACTTGACATAAGGCAGCAGTTTAAGAAAAATCTTTTCACTATCCACATTGCCGAGCCGGTGCTCGCCCCCGACAACACGCTGTACACTATCGACAGTATTAAGCCCCACGGTCTTGGAGGCAGCGAGGCGGTGATACGTCTTGCCCAAGGGGTAAAGATGAAAGATGTAATCGGAGTCCTCAATCAGCGCTATACCCTCCTTGGCTTTGAAGAGATGCTTCCCACAATGAATGAAATTTTTATTGAAACAGTTACCGAAAGCGATGGACAAGCGTAGATTCTTTCTTGTACTCCAGCGTGAGTACTACTCCATAGTGGCAAAGAAGTCATTTATCCTCACCACCCTTCTGTCGCCGCTGATCATGATTGCATTGATTGCCGTGCCTATACTTCTCATGGAGTTTAACACAAGCGATGCACAGGTCGTCACCGTGATTGACCAGAGCGGCAAATACGCCGACAAGTTTACCGACACCGAGGATTTTGACTATCAGACACTTCCCGATATTTCAGCCACCAACATGAAAGAGCGTTATGAGGAAGCCGACGGCGACATATACGCAATATTGGTGATACCGGCTGATGTAGACGAGTCGCGTGTGGTCAATATCTACTCCGAAAAGCCGGTGAAGATGTCGCTCTCGCGCGAGATTTCCGATGTGCTCGGAAAAAGCCTGTCGGAAGCCAAGATAAACTCCTACGACATTCCGGAGCTGAAAGAGATTATATCGGAAAGCAACATTTCTGTCGATGTAAAAAGCCACACATGGGATGAATCAGGCGAATCGCTGTCATCGAGCGAGCTTGCCACGTTCACAGGCTTTTTCCTTGCGTTCCTGACCTATATGTTTGTACTCATGTACGGGGCGATGATAATGAGTTCGGTCGTGGAAGACAAGACCAACCGTATCGTGGAGGTGATTGTGAGCAGCTGCCGCCCGATGGAACTGATGCTCGGCAAGATAGTCAGCATCGCGCTTGTAGGACTGACGCAGATAGCCATCTGGACCGTTTTGCTTAGTATCGGAGGCTTCATACTCAGTATCGCCGGTATATTTGCCGCGTCACCCGACATGACCGCCGCGGCTATGACCGGAGGAGCGGCAATGCCCGCGATGCCGGAAGGCGACATGCCGGAGATTGTCCAGGCTATCCTTGGCGTAAACTGGTTCCGCCTCTTAGGCATCTTCGTGCTCTATTTTATCGGCGGCTATCTCTTGTATGCTTCCCTGTTTGCCGCATTCGGCTCGGCTGTCGACCAGCAGAGCGATGCCAATCAATTCACTATGCCCGTGATGATGATTATCATAATCGCGCTGCTTATCGGACAGGCTTGCATGGAAAATCCCGACGGTACTCTCGGGGTGATATGCTCGCTCATTCCTTTCACGTCGCCGATAGTGATGATGATACGCCTCCCCTACGATGTGCCCGTTTGGGAAATCGTGGCAAGTATCGTGTTGCTTTACGCTACTGCAATCCTCTTCACATGGCTTGCAGCACGTATCTACCGCACAGGCATACTTATGTACGGTAGGAAAGTCTCATTCAAAGAGATACTGCGTTGGGTAAAATAAGCGCGTAAGCAAACAAATAGTAAGCAAATAGCGTTTTATAATTGCGATTTAAGCACCAATCGCGTAAATAATCGTCAAATTTCTTGATTATTTCGCCGATTGGTGCTAATTTTGCAATTATTACATAACATAGTTTATAATTCATCATTAATGAGCGACCGTTTATTTATATTCGACACCACTCTGCGCGACGGAGAGCAGGTGCCCGGATGTCAATTAAATACTGTTGAGAAAATCGAGGTGGCGAAAGCCCTCGAAGAATTAGGCGTCGATGTAATTGAGGCGGGATTTCCCGTTTCAAGTCCCGGCGACTTCAATTCCGTTGTGGAAATATCCAAGGCTGTCACTTGGCCTACCATCTGCGCCTTGACACGCGCTGTCGAAAATGACATACGCGTTGCCGCCGACGCGCTGCAATATGCAAAACATAAAAGGATACATACCGGTATCGGCACTTCGGACTATCATATAAAATATAAATTCAACTCCAACCGTGAGGATATCCTTGAACGCGCCATCGCATGCGTGAAATACGCCAAGCGTTTTGTCGAGGATGTACAGTTTTACGCAGAAGACGCAGGACGCACAGACAACGAATATCTCGCCCGCGTGGTAGAGGCGGTTATCAAGGCGGGTGCCACGGTTGTGAACATTCCCGATACCACAGGCTACTGCCTCCCCTCTCAGTTCGGGGAAAAGATACAATACCTGATGGAGCATGTCGACGGCATCGACAAAGTGACCATCGCCACCCACTGTCACAACGATCTCGGCATGGCTACGGCAAACACTATGTCGGGCGTCATGCACGGCGCACGTCAGGCGGAGGTGACAATCAACGGTATCGGGGAACGAGCCGGCAACACCTCTCTTGAAGAAGTGGCGATGATATGCCGCTCCCACAAAGAGCTCGGCATCGAAACCAACCTCAACACAACCAAGCTATACGGCATAAGCCGCTTGGTTTCAAGTCTTATGAACATGCCGGTGCAGCCCAACAAGGCTATCGTGGGTCGTAATGCGTTTGCCCACAGTTCCGGGATACATCAGGACGGTGTGCTGAAAAACCGCGAGAGCTATGAAATCATCGACCCCAAAGATGTAGGTGTGGATGAAAACTCTATCGTGCTTACCGCCCGCTCCGGTCGTGCCGCGCTCAAGCATCGTCTTCATGTACTCGGCATCGACCTCGACAAGGAGGCGCTTGACAAGGCGTATGAAGGATTTCTCCGTCTTGCCGACAAGAAAAAGGAAATCAACGATGACGATGTGCTGCTTCTTGCCGGTGAGCATCATAAGGCTACACGCCGTCTGAAACTCGACTTCCTGCAGGTCACTTCGGGTGTCGGCGTGAAGTCGGTTGCCTCCGTCGGTCTCGACATCGCAGGCGAGAAATTCGAGGCATGCGCCTCGGGTAACGGTCCTGTCGATGCGGCAATAACTGCAATCAAGCAGATTATCCATCGCAAGATGCTTGTAAAGGAATTCCTCATACAGGCAATCAGCAAAGGCAGCAACGACATAGGCAAGGTACACATGACTGTCGAGTATGAGGGCACGACCTACTATGGTTTTTCTGCCAACACTGACATTGTCGCCGCAAGTGCCGAGGCGTTCATTGACGCCATCAACAAGTTTGTCCATTAATTGTAAACCGATAAACCGATCACGGCTATGGCTCGCACTCTTTTTGATAAAATATGGGACTCCCACACGGTAAGTGCCGTTGAGGGAGGTCCCACCCAACTCTATATCGACCGTCATTACTGCCATGAGGTGACAAGTCCCCAGGCATTTGACGGCTTGCGCAAACGTGGGCTGAAAGTGTTTCGACCGGAACGCACATTCTGTTCCCCCGACCACAACATCCCCACACTCAATCAAGACAAACCGATTGCTGACCCCGTGTCGCGCAATCAGGTGGAGACCCTGACGCGCAATGCCGCCGACTTCGGGCTTGAGCTCTTCGGATTGGGACATCCCAAAAACGGAATCATCCATGTGATAGGACCCGAAAACGGACTGACTCTTCCCGGCTACACCATCGTGTGCGGCGACAGTCACACCTCAACCCACGGAGCGTTCGGCGCCGTGGCGTTCGGCATCGGCACATCAGAGGTGGAAATGGTGCTCGCATCGCAGTGCATCCTGCAGCCGAAGCCGAAGACCATGCGCATAAATGTCGAAGGCAAACTCCGCCCCGGCGTGACAGCAAAGGATGTCGCGCTCTACATTATCGCCCGTATGACCACCGGCGGGGCTACAGGCTACTTTGTCGAATATGCCGGCGAGGCTATCCGCAACATGTCGATGGAAGAGCGCATGACCGTTTGCAACCTTTCTATCGAGATGGGTGCCCGCGGTGGTATGATTGCACCCGATGAAGTGACATTTGATTATATCAAAGGGCGCGAATATGCTCCCAAAGGAAAAGCGTGGGATGACGCGGTAGTTTACTGGAAGTGGCTGGCAAGCGACCCCGATGCCAGGTTTGACAAAGAGGTGACATTTGATGCCGCCGATATCGAGCCGCGTATCACCTTCGGCACCAACCCCGGCATGGGCATAGGCATAAACGAGGCAATTCCCGCCTACGGCGGTTCTGATGAGACAGGACGCGTTTCCTACATGAAATCGCTCGACTACATGGGATTCCGCCCCGGCGAAAAGCTGAAAGGTACTCCGGTGGATTATGTTTTCCTCGGAAGCTGCACCAACGGCAGGGTAGAAGATTTCAGGGCGTTTGCCCGCTATGTCGAGGGGAAGCACAAATCGCCCGACGTGACCGCGTGGCTTGTCCCCGGCTCATGGGCGGTTCTCCGACAAATCAAGGAGGAAGGGCTCGACCGAATCCTTACCGATGCCGGTTTTGAACTGCGCCAGCCCGGATGTTCGGCTTGTCTCGCAATGAACGAAGACAAAATCCCGGCAGGGAAACTCTGCATATCCACCTCCAACAGAAATTTTGAAGGACGGCAAGGTCCCGGAGCACGTACAATACTTGCCGGTCCGCTCGTAGCCGCCGCCGCTGCCGTAACAGGAAAAATCACCGATCCACGCAAAAATTAATCCGCTATGGACAAAAAGATTACAGTAATCACCTCGTGTGCAGTGCCGCTCCCGATGGAAAACATAGACACCGACCAGATTATCCCCGCGCGATTCCTGAAAGCGACATCGCGTGACGGATTCGGCGACAACCTTTTCCGCGACTGGCGTTTTGATGCCGACGGAAATCCCGTCAAAGAGTTTGCACTCAACAATCCCGCTTATTCGGGTTGTATTCTGGTCGCCGGTAAGAATTTCGGCTGCGGGTCAAGTCGCGAACACGCGGCTTGGGCAATCCATGACTACGGTTTCCGGGTCGTGGTGTCAAGCTTCTTCGCCGACATCCACAAAAACAACGAGCTTAACAACTTCGTGCTTCCCGTTGTGGTGAGCGAAAAGTTTCTCGCCGGGCTGTTCGCATCAATTCACGATAACCCCGCCACAGAAATCAAGGTCGACCTTCCGGCTCAGACAATCACCAACCTTGCAACCGGTGAAAGCGAGAGCTTTGACATCAACCCATACAAAAAACATTGCCTTCTCAACGGACTCGACGACATCGAGTATCTCCTGTCCAAAAAGCAGGATATCGAGCAGTGGGAATCTAATCGTACAACATATTAATACTGACAATCATGCACTTTAACATAGCAGTTTTACCGGGCGACGGAATCGGTCCCGAAATTTCAGTACAGGGAGTCGACGTGATGAGCGCCGTTTGTGAAAAATTCGGTCACACCGTGACTTTTAACTATGGCATAGTCGGTGCAGACGCTATCGACCACGTGGGCGACCCCTTCCCCCCGGAGACACTTAAACTATGCAAGGAAAGCGATGCAGTGCTTTTCTCGGCAGTCGGCGATCCGAAATATGACAATGACCCTAATGCAAAAGTGCGCCCCGAACAAGGTCTGCTCGCCATGCGCAAGCAGCTCGGACTGTTTGCCAACATACGCCCCGTCGAGACATTCCCCTGCCTCCTTGACAAGTCGCCGTTGAAAGCCGACATAGTGAAAGGGGTAGATTTCATCTGCATCCGCGAGTTGACCGGAGGCATGTATTTCGGCGAGAAATACGAGTCTGACGACCGCGCCTACGATACCAATTCATACACTCGCAAGGAGGTTGAGCGCATACTACGTGTCGCCTATGACTACGCTCTCCGCCGTCGCCGTCATCTCACGGTCGTAGACAAGGCTAACGTGCTTGCCTCGTCACGCCTCTGGCGCAAAGTGGCGCAGGAACTCGAAAAAGAGTATCCTGAAGTAACCACCGATTACATGTATGTCGACAATGCCGCCATGCGCATGATTCAGGAACCGCGCTTCTTCGATGTCATGGTGACCGAAAACACATTCGGCGATATCCTGACCGATGAAGGCTCGGTGATATCCGGCTCGATGGGACTCCTCCCCTCCGCATCGACAGGCGAGAGCACACCCGTGTTTGAACCCATCCACGGCTCGTGGCCTCAGGCAAAGGGGCTGAATATAGCCAATCCTCTCGCTCAGATTCTCTCAGTCGCCATGCTCTTTGAATATTTCGATTGCAAGGAAGAGGGCGCGATTATCCGCAAGGCTGTTGACGCGTCGCTTGATGCCGGTGTATCAACACCTGACATAAAGGGAACAAACGGTAAAAAATACGGCACAAACGACGTTGGAGCGTGGATTGTCGACTATATCCGCAATTACTAATTCCAATCGGAGGCGACAAAATATTTTTTTACAAATCCAACATTTAGGCATTAAAAAGCATTGTATTAGGAAATTATTGTTATATTTGCAAAATATAACATAATAGACTTCGGTCTCCGTGCAGTGCTACTTATACCTAAATTTAATGACAACCATCCTAAAATAAAGACCCGGCTACTGAAGGCGCTTGGAATAACCCTCCTCGCGTTTGCCCTGTCTTTTATACTGATGCAACCGTTCTCGTTTTCGGCTGCCTCACTCTTGTCATCCTCTGACGGAAACGATTTCACCATTAACGATTTCTACAACAAGGTTGCCGACAGCCGCCATGTCGCCACTCTCGACAGCAATATCGTGGTGGTCGACATCGCTGAGAGCGACCGTGATGGAATTGCGGAAATTCTCGAGACGATAGCACTTTGCGGTCCCCGTGCGGTAGGACTTGACGTGCTTTTCAGCGACCCGCGCGAAGGCGATGAGCGATTGATTGAGGCAGTCAGAAATTGCCCCAATATCGTTCTTGCCGTAGCAGTCAAGAAAGCCCCCGGCACCGATCGCTTTACCATCGACGAACAGACTTATTTTACCGACAGCCTTGGAGATGTACAGATAGGCGCGATAAATTTCCCTACACAACACACTAACAGGACTATCCGTGAATTTCGCCCCGACTATACCGGTGAAGACGGAGAAGACATCCCGTCATTCGCGCTTGCGCTAAGCGAGATGAACTCCACCGACACACACAATACCGGTATATTCAGGGCGCGCGGCAACGAATATGAGACCATACGCTACTATTCGCGTATATTCAAGACATTTACACCCGACAATCTTATTCAACATGCAGAGGAATTAAGCGACAAGATAGTGATGATTGGTGCGATAGGCGACCCGGGCGACATTCATGCAACCCCTGTGACAGCCTCGATGCCCGGAATATTGATTCATGCCCATGCAACCGCGACCATACTGTCGGGAAGCTATTTCTACCAGTTGCACAAATACGCCAACTGGGCTATAGCTTTCATCAGCTGCTTCGTCGTGATTCTGCTGAGTCTTTCTTTAAACCTTGGAATAAAAGGACTGCTTCTCCGTATCATCCAGGTAGGACTGCTCTATCTCTCAATCAGGATTGGTTATTACTTCTTCATCGAACACGACGTGATAATCAATTTCTCCTACACATTGCTGATGCTCACCTTCGGACTCTTCGCCTGCGATATCTGGATTGGTTTCACTACAATTTTCCGTTGGATTGCAGGACTATTTGCTAAACCTGATAAATCTAAAGCTAATAATATCTATATCAGATGAAAAAGATTGCTACTCTAATATTGCTGCTGATGGCGGTGACACTTGACGTTACAGCCCAATACTCCCTGTATGACTATTTCGGGGATGTCACTTTGCAGCGCGGAGGAAAACCGGTAACTATTGAAAAAGGCATGAAATTAAATGCCACCGACCAGTTCAATATCGGTGACAACAGCGGGGTGGAAATCCTGAACTCGATGAACTCCCAGATATTCCGCTCCACGGGAAAAGGCAATTTCACGACCACGCGCATAATGATTGATGCCAGGGAGCAGGCTACCGACAATCGTGCCGCTATACACGACAAGATTCGCTTCGGGAAATCATCGACCAACGGCGATGACCGTGTATATGTGGAAAAAGGCATGGTACGACGCTCGATGGAAACCTACGACCCCGAAGCCGACAATCTCCAGGTTGATATAAAGAAACTCAGCGCAAGTGTCTACAATGCGCTTAAAGACCGCGATGCCCTCGAAAAGGGCGATTTCCCGGTCAATCTCCTTCATGCACCCATAAACGGTTCTGGGCTTAAGTTCATGTTGGAAAATACTATGTCTTTTCCGGTGTATTTCAATGTGTTGCGCATCATTCCCGAAGAAAAGAAAGTCGAGATTTCAGAACTGGGACAGCCTACAGGCAATTATGTCGTGCTTACCGACCAGTCTATTGTGCGAAGCCAGACTAAAGGCTTGAAGACCGGCGGGAAACATATTCTGATAATGACTCACTGTTACTTTGACATCGACGAGTTGATTGACAATGTTGAGTCCCTTATGCGTGAAGATGCCATCGTGTCATCCGACAATCATCTGCCCGTATATCTAAGGGCTCTTTAAACGGAAAAATTATTAACCAATACTTATCATATTTAACTATGCTATCAGGAAAGAAAACACTAACCGCACTGCTCTCGCTGTCGATGATGCTCGGCGCATCACCGGTCGTGTCGGCTGATGACAACGCATCGGAGGCGAAGCCCACGACACGAAGCGAGTACAAGTTTCCACAGGTAAACACCCCGAAGGGACTGGCAAAATATTCGCTTGCCATATATGGTTTTGACGACAACAGCCTGTTCACATGCCGTAAAAGCCCTATCTTCACTCTATCGAAGAAGAATGTGATTAACGACGTGGTGATTAATCCTGCCGGTATCAACCTCATGGTGCTGACTACCGAGAAAGCAAAACCGCATGTCTCTGTCTACGACCTGAACAATGTGGACAGCGAGCTGTACAAATTCAACAACAAGAAAATCGGCACACCCACAGCCGTATTGTACACCCCCGATGCTCGAAACACCATTATAGCCTCCGAAACCGGCATACATATTTTTGAAGGTAAAAAATTCCAGGAAACCGGTTCAATTCAGGTTCCGTTTACGGTAACCGGAATGTTGATGAGCAACAATGGCTACTATCTTGCAGTAACCGACGGCACTAAAGTGGCGGTCTACAACTTCGAGGAGAAAAAACTCCGCAAAGACTGGAATTTCGGCGTAGGAGTCAACGACATGGCGTTCAACGACGATAACACCGAGTTTGCAGTGGTTACCGACGATGGTGTGCTAAATATTTACGACACCCGCAATTTCCTCATCAAGAAGACTATCGATGAACTCGGCAACGCGCTTTCATGTGCCTATAATTTCGACGGCAAATATATCGCCGTTGCCACATCTCCCAATATCATCACTATCATAAATCTGCTTGACGACACCGACCGCGACTTTGTCGATGTTCCCGACGGTGAGATGTCAGAGATTCTGTTTATCCCCGACAGCCGTAAGAACACCCTTCTGTCGTTTAACTCGGCAAAGGCGATAAACGCAAAGCGTATGTCAAAGCTTGAACCTTACTATGCGAAACTTATCTCCGACGAGGTAAATCTCCGCATGGAAGAGTGGATGAAGATGATGCCGGGTGAAACAATGGAAGAGTACCGCGCCCGTGTCACTGACGAGTCTCGCGCTAAACAACGCAAGTTGTTTGAGGAAGAGATTTCTACCAATCTCGCAGGCGACCCCCTTTCCATGGCAGAGGTAAGCCTTGGAAAGTATGACCGAAGCAACAGTATTCTTGCCGTGGGATTCACCAACATGCCTACCATCTATATCCCCGTGCCGGAAGAAAAAGTGACTACATTCACCTCTGCCGATGCCCTCGAATTTCAGGATGTGAGATATGGTGTCATGGAAAACGATAACTTCGAGATTATCTATGCCAAGATTTTCAACCGCAACGACGGCGAGACCTATATCTACGACAATCTTGACCGCAAGCCTCTTTCATTTATGGATGGTGATGACAATGTAGTGTCAATCGAGATTATCCAGCAACAGCAGATGGAGGAGATGCGTCTCCAGGAACTCAAGCAGAAGGTGGTCGACGAGGCGAAGATGCAGAACGTGATTTCCGACCATACAAATATTACGGTCGATTCACGCGTCGTGTCTGACTTCGATGCCAATGGCGAGAAGATTCTCAACTATGTGGTTAAGTTCTCTTATCAGGTTGAGCCTGATTTCTCCGTGCATGAGGATTTCGCACCGGGAAAATACCACGTGGAAGAGTCGGGAGCAGCCAAGTCAATGCTATCCATTGTGAAGCAGGCGTTTGAAAACGACCTTTCGCAGTATGTGAAAGACGGCAAGAAACTTAACGTGAAGATTTCAGGTACTGCCGACGGCTCGCCGATCGTGCGGGGAATCGCTTACGACGGTGCATACGGTGACTTTGACAACGAACCTGTATATCAGAACGGACAGCTTTCCGGTATTAGCGTCAACACCAAGGATGGCATCAAGCAGAATGAACAGCTTGCATTCATCCGCGCCGTCGGTGTCAAGGATTACCTTGAAAAGAATGTTGATAATCTGAAAAACATGAAGTCTGACTACAACTACTATATCACCGTGTCTGAGGATAAAGGGGGTGAGTTCCGTCGTATCACGACCGAGTTTACATTTATCGATGCGTTTTAACGCACTGACTGAGATCAATCTTTATACTATATGAACATAAATTGGATTAAAATTAACATTGCAGCGTTATTGACAGCAGGAGCGGCTACAACCCTCCTGGCTGTCAACGACGATGCGCCTATGACTCCTTCTCTTTCCGGCGACCCCGGCATGATGAATCTCGGCACACTTGTCCCCGACGATGACATGATGCAGGGTATCTCGCTCGTCAACAGCGACAGCATGAAGCAGGCGGCTATTGACAACACTGTACAGAAAGCTGCCGACCTGTATAAGCATCTAAAATGGCAGAAATATGAAAACCAGCCTGAAAAAGAGATATATGCCACCGCATTTGACTGCTACAGCACATGTCTTGACGCCATGCAGCTCGCGCCTAAGGATTCTCCTCAATGGGAACAGTGCAAGAGCATGCTCCGCGATATCAACAAAGACCTTGAGGCGGGAGCCTTCTATTACTCGGGGTTGGGTGACCAGGCTATGCTGACTCAGTTTGCACAGGCTTTTGTCGACACTCACATGATGGAGGCGTTTAAAGGCGAGGAGTTTCCGCGTAACAGCGCCTACCCGGCAATCATATATATTGCAGCATCGGGCGCTTACAATGCAAAAGATTTCAACAAGGCTATAGACTATTTCGACCGTTATCTGTCGACCGGCGACAGCAAATCGCGTGAACAGATTTATCTCTTCCTTGGACAGGCTTGTATAAATACCGGTAAATACGACAAGGCGATCAAGTCGATGGGAGAGGCGCTTGCCCTCTATCCCGACAATTACAACCTTATGCTTATAGCCATCCAGGGGTGTATCGACGGCGGTCATTCTGAGCTTTTGCAGCCGTTCCTCGACAAGGCTCTTTTCCAGAAGCCTCTCGACGAGCAGCTTCTGAATATACAGGGCAAACTTTATGAGGACCAGCAGGCTTATCAGAAAGCGCTTGATGTATATCGCAAGCTTGAGGAATTGCGACCCGATAATCTCGGCGTGGCTCGCCATATCGCCCTATGCTACTATAATCTCGGTGTCGACTTCTACAACAAGGCTATATATGAGGAAGATGAAAAGACGGCTAAGAAAAACAGTCGCCAGTCCGACACATATTTCGATGCGGCGGCGATGAAACTGGAGGAAGTCGTGGCAAACGACCCTACTTCACTCAAATATCTTAAGGCTCTTGCCGTAAGCTATGGATGTCTTGGCAACAAGGAGAAATTCGAGACCGTCAACACCCGTATCCGCGCTCTGGGTGACACCCCGGTGGCTGAAAAGAGTATGCCGGGACTCATCACGGCAAATGCAGGCGATGCCCCTAACTTCGCCGGTTCCGGCAAAAACGGCGGTGACATGATTAAAAACAATGCCCCGCTATATTCCGACTTTGCCAAAAGTTACGTGGAGAAGCATCTCAACGAGTGGGCGAAAAAAGGTGAGTTTGAGAAAAACGACGATTACGTCAAGCGCGTCAATGAGCTTACACTGCGTCAGGAGTATGAACGCCTGTCACGCAAGGCACAGGATGAATATCTCGCTGCCTATGGCAAGAAACTCCGCCTCACCGACTTCACTCTTGAACCTTACGATGCCGACAACGAGACTTACATGATTCTGTCCGATTACGGTCCTATCATCCTGAATGTCCCTGCCGAGAACAGCGAGGCTGAGTCATTCAAGTCAAGTTGGAAGGGTGTACACTTCAAGAACCCCAGATATTACATCGAAAACAATGAAGTGAAGATTGCAGGTATCACCTTTGTGACTCCCCACGGAAAAGAATATACCTACAACAAGACCGATGGTATTGACTATTATATCCCCCCGGTTGACCTTGCGGGCATATCCATCACCCCGGCTCCGGCTGGCTCCGGTGGCGTAGCGGTAACCTCCGCTCCGGCTGGTACATCGGATGTGGATGAAAACATTCCGTACAATAACAAGCCCGCAAACTCGACTTTCGCCGTTATCATAGCCAACGAGTCCTACGCCAATGTGCCGCGTGTTGAAGCCGCTCTTAACGACGGCGAGACATTCAGCAAATACTGTAACCTGACGCTTGGTATCCCGAAGGAAAACATACGTGTCTACAAGGATGCGACTCTCGGAAAGATGCTCCGTGCCATCGCTGACATACGCAACGTCGTGAAATCGGTTGACGGTAATGCCGATGTTGTGTTCTACTATGCCGGTCACGGTATGCCTGACGAAGGTACAAAAGACGCGTTCCTGCTCCCTGTAGACGGTGATGCTACAGTTTCGGAAAGCTGTATCTCGCTTGCTCGTCTTTACAGTGACCTTGCCGACATGGGCGCCCGCTCTGTAATGGTGTTCATGGATGCCTGCTTCTCCGGGGGCAACCGTGCCGGAGGCACACTCACTGCGGCACGTGGTGTCGCCATCAAGCCCAAGGAGACTGCCCCCAAAGGCAACATGTTTACTCTCAGTGCCGCATCGGGCAACGAGACGGCAATGCCCTATAAGGAAAAGCACCACGGTCTGTTCACATATTATGTGTTGAAAAAACTTCAGGAGACAAAAGGCAACGTCACTCTCAAGGAGTTAAGTGAGTATGTGATTGACAATGTACGCCGTCAGTCGACTATTGTCAACAAGAAGCCGCAGACCCCTCAGGTGTCTACCTCAGGAAAAATGGCTGAAGAATGGTCTAAACGTAAATTGCGTAACTGATTATGACACTGAAACGAGTTTTGACATCACTGGCGTCGTTGCTGCTTGTGCTATATGCGCAGGCAGCCGATATCGTGACCGTGACCGGTGAGTTCACCTACTACGGGAGCAAGACCGAGTCGCGCGCCGACTGTGAGCGTGCGGCACTGAACGGTGCCCGTGCCAAGGCACTCGCCGAAAAGTTCGGCACGGTCGTGACGCAGGATACCTATCAGCACGATGTGGTGTCTGACCGTGGCGAGTCGACCTATTTCTCCATGCTTAACGAGTCGGCGCTTAAGGGAGAGTGGATTGCCGATGTAAAGGAGCCGGATTACAGTTACGAACTCGACTCCGACGGCTATTATATTGTGACCTGTAAAGTCACCGGAAAGGCAAAGGAAATATCCAACGATGCTGTGGATTTCGTTGCAAGCGTGTTGCGCAACGGTACACGCACTGTAAATGCCGACACCCGTTTCCGTTCCGGCGACGATATGTATCTCTACCTGAAAAGTCCGGTCGATGGCTATGTGGCGGCGTTTCTTGTCGATGACAGTAATAATGTCTATAGCCTCCTACCCTACACCAATAGTGTCACGGGACAGGTGAAGGTGAAGCATGACAAGGAATATCTGTTTTTCCATGCCCCTTCCGGCGAACCGGAGCATGGCGAGGTCGACGAACTTGTCATGACTGCGGAGGAAGATGTGGAGCATAACCGTCTCTACGTCGTGTTTTCGCCGCAACCATTCTCCAAGGTCGTGGATAATTACGCCGGTGACAATCTGCCGCGTATGCTTTCTTACGATTCCTTCAATAAGTGGCTGGTGAAATGCCGCAAATTTGATTCCCGTATGGGAGTCAAAATCATGAATCTTGAAATAAAGAAATAAAATCATTTACTAACCTTTAATTTTACTCAGATGAAAAAGTTAATTATGCTGCTCCTCGCCGTCTGCCTCATGGCTCCGATGGCAACTGCCGACACCAACAAACAGTTGGAAAAAGCACTCAACAAGGAAAAGAAAGAGAAGATGAAAGAGTACAAAAAAGAGGGCTGGAAGCTCTTTGCAAGCTCACGCACCCTCGAAGTCGCTCTTCTGAAACATTACGATAAACTTAACACCCTCGGCGAAGATGGCAGGGAAGTGGTAGGCGTTGCCTCTAAGTTTAAATCAAAAAACATCGGTAAGCAGATGGCTACCAACAATGCCTGCACAACCTACGCACAGCAGGCGGGAAGCTCGCTCAAAGGTCGTGTGGTAAGTGACATGGCTGGCGACGGCACAGAGGCTGCCGATGAGTTTGACCACTTCTATGGTGCTTACGAGCGTCTCGTGGAAAAAGAAATCAAGGGTGAGATGGAAGAAAGCTACTCTATCATCCGCGACAACGGTGACGGCACTTTCGAGCTGCAGACATTCTTCATCGTGAGCGAGAATGCAGCTTCCAAGGCTCGCCTGCGCGCTCTTGAAAATGCAATGAAGGAGAGCGAGGCTGCACAGCGTCACGCCGACAAGATTGCATCTTTCGTCAAAGAGGGCTTCACCCAGGAATAAACCTACCGTATCATGATGGTGAGTCTTAACCATTATCTGTCGTGACGCGGACTTGCTTCCACAAGCCACTACATTGGCATAGGGATTTTAGCCTGGCAATCAGGCAGAAATAGGGGCGAGTGGAAGCTCAATGTCACTAACTTAAGGATTTTGCCCGGAATGGGCAAGATAAAGTTATCCGCGGGTAGCCCCGAAGTGGGCACCCGCGGATAACAGAATGAATCCCCCTTTCGGGGATTTATGACTCCGGCACCAAAGTTAGTATCATTGAGTGGAAGCACGCCCGCATCCGGCAGCCAATAATAGGTATTTTGACTCATACTTATGATTTCCATTTATACAAAATCCTATAATTTTCCGTCAATGAAAACTCGTATATTCACAACCGTAATCACGGCTCTGACAAGTGCCGGCATAGCGATGGCACAATCTAACGGCGGCTCTTTCGCCGATTTCAGGAAAGGTCTGCTTGAAGGTTACAACTCTTATCGCAGCGGCGTACTTGAACGCTACGACCAGTTCCTTGACGGAGTATGGACTGATTTTGAGCAGTTCAAAGGCGAAGAGAGCGATCCCGTTCCTAAGCCTGACCGTGCACCTACGGTAGGCGACACACCGACACCCGCCCCCGCGCCAAAACCAGCAGCCCCGGTGGCTGCGACACCTAAACCGACACCCACACCGCAGCCTGCCGCGCCCACTCCCGCACCTGTACCGGCTCCGCAGCCGTCGTCAAAACCGGCATCGGCAGGTAACTACGATTTTTCATTCTACAATCTGCCGGTGAGTGTACCAGCGATTGACGTACATGTCACCAACCGCATATCTTCGCCCCGGGACTTCGCTTCCCAATGGCGCGAATTTACATCCAATGACCATGCGCGACGCCTCATCGACGAGCTCTCGTCAGCAGCCGACAAGATGACTCTCAACGACTATCTGCGCTATGAATTGGTGACAGCGTATGTCGACAGCCGATACGCCTCGATGCCTGTATCATCACGCATGGCACTGAAACATTTCCTGCTCGTAGGCATGGGTTATGACGTGCGTCTCGGACTCTCAGGCGGCGATGCCGTTCTGCTCATACCGTTCAAACAGACTGTCTATGCGCGTACCTACATGATGGTCGACGGGAAAAAATTCTATGTATTCACCGACAAGTCAATCGACCCGCAGGCAATCATGAACATGCGTATATCAACCTGCGAGCTGCCTAAGAATGTCGACACCGGTGCGCCGATGGATTTGCGCTTGTCAGGACTCACCCTTCCCTACAAGCCTCACAAATATGACCTGAAATTCAAAGATATTACCCTCTCCGGTGAGGTAAACGCCAACATATTCCCAATTCTCTACCACTATCCGCAGATGCCTACTGCCGATTTCGCCCGCTCGACCGTGCTTGCCGACGTGCGCGACGACATCGTGAGCCAGTTCAAGACGCAACTTCAGGGAAAGGAAGAACTTGATGCCGTGAACTCGCTTCTACAGTTCGTGCAGGGCGCATTCGAGTATGCCACCGACGAGGCGTTTCACGGTTTTGAAAAGCCATATTTCTTTGAAGAAATACTCTATTACCCTAAATGCGACTGCGAGGACCGCGCTATTTTCTATACATATCTGCTATGGAACGTGCTCGGACTTGAAAACCAGCTCATAAACTTCCCCGGACATGAAAGTGCGTCGGTGAGACTGTCACAACCCATAAAAGGTGACGCCTACGTACATGACGGCACCACCTACTACATCTCTGACCCGACTTACATAGGGTCGGTCACCGGAATGTGTATGCCTACCTACTCCCGCGAAAATCCGGGTGTTGACTACACCTATAAAAACAAGTAAAAACGATAACAGACTATCTCTTAGTCTTCCGAATAGTGACGCAACACCCTGCGGTAGGAATTGAAAATCTTCGACTTTGATACAAAGCCGACATAACGCCCGTTTTCCACTACGGGAAGATTCCACGCTCCGGTCTTGTCAAATGTCTTCATGACATTTTCCATCGTATCGCCGATTTCTATCTTGGCGGGAGGCATGCTCATGAATTTGCTTACGTACATCTTCTTA
Source organism: Bacteroidales bacterium (assembly GCA_003150235.1). GTDB lineage: Bacteria > Bacteroidota > Bacteroidia > Bacteroidales > Muribaculaceae > Muribaculum. Next base: position 24,479 of record QAMW01000036.1, on the reverse strand, counting down.
TAGAGGTCGGGGCGGAACATAATATTGCGTATGTCGTCAAGGAGCACAACTCCTATGAGCGTGTCGTCAGCGTCAAGCACCGGAAACAGGTTACGGTTGGACTGCGATATGACATCCACCATCTGTTTCAGGTTCATGTCAGGTGTCACCGGCTTGAAATCATTTTCTATCACACTGTTTATCTTCAGCAATCGGAGCACCGATTTATCTTTGTGATGAGTAAGCAGTTCGCCGCGCTTCGCCAGACGTATCGCATAGATGCTATAAGGCTCAAATACCTTTATCGTGCCGTAAGAGATTGTCGACACTATCAGCAACGGCAAAAACAGGTCGTAGCCTCCTGTCAGTTCAGCGGTAAGGAAGATTGCCATCAGCGGGGCATGCATCACTCCCGACATCACACCCGCCATGCCCATAAGCGCGAAATTCTTTACAGAGAGGTCAAGTCCCACCGTAGTATTAAGCAGATAGGAGAAAAAGAAGCCTGTCATACACCCCATGTAAAGCGACGGAGCGAATGTACCGCCAACACCGCCGGCACCGTTGGTCGATGATGTCGCAAATGCCTTTGACAGACAAAGACCGCCTACATACAGCACGATAAACCACGCAGTGTTTCGGTCATTATAGAATATTGAGCCATCCACCACCGACCCTGCATCACCGTTGAGCATACTCGTAATCACATTGTAGCCCTCACCGTAAAGCGGCGGGAAGAAGAAGATAAGCACAGCCAGGATTGTGCCGCCGATTGCCGCCCTCGTCCAGGGGTTTTTCACTTTCGCATAAAAGTTTTCCATCATGTTGATGACCCGGATAAAATAGAGTGAGGCAAATCCGCATAGCACCCCGAGCAGTATCACATACGGGATTCTTACCGTAAGGAAATTCTCGCTCTGGGCAAAGAAAAATTCCACGTCATAGCCGGTAAACACGTATGCCACTGTCGCAGCTGTGATTGAAGAGATGAGAAGCGGCATCACTGACACCGTCGTAAGGTCAATCATCAGCACTTCAAGAGTAAACAGCGCACCCGATATCGGAGCCTTGAAAATTCCCGCCACACCGGCGGCAGCCCCGCATCCGACAAGTATCATAAGAAGTCGCGGAGAAAGACGGAAAGTCTGTCCGAGATTTGACCCGATAGCTGCTCCGGTCGACACGATTGGACCCTCGGAACCAACAGATCCGCCGAAACCGATGGTTATCGATGCCGCAACGACAGCGGTATAGCAATTATGCCCCTTCAGGCGGCTCTTGTTCTGCGAGATAGCGTATAATACGCGCGTCACACCGTGGGATATGTTGTCTTTCACCACATATCTTACATAGCAGCTCACTATCACGATGCCCACGAGCGGGTAAAGCAGATAGAGGTAGTTACCTCCGGTTATGTCGATATTGAGAAGCAGCGAGCTTGATATGAAGTGAATCAGCCATTTGAAAATCAGAGCGGCAAATCCGCAGATGATTCCGGTTATGAAGGCAAGTATAAGGATGAAATTCTTCTCCTTTATATGTTTCTCGCGCCATTGGAGCAACGCGAGAAACCATGAACTTGTCGTATGTCCTATATTTTGGATTGCAGCCATTTAAATTCCTTTTCCTGTAAACACGATTTTAAATGTATATATTATAATCTTTATATCGACCCTCAATGAAAGATTCTCAAGATAAAGCAGTTCATAACGCAGTCGCTCGACCATTCCGTCAATATCTGAGGCGTAGCCATACTTGACCATCCCCCATGATGTAAGACCGGGACGCACCTGCTGCACGAGGGCATAATACGGAGCGCGCTCAAGCAATTGATTTATGTAATATTCTCTTTCAGGACGGGGACCTACAAGCGACATCTGACCGATAAAGACATTCCAGAACTGCGGAAGTTCGTCAAGACGGTATTTTCGCAGAAAATGCCCTATCTTGGTGATGCGTGTATCATCAGGCACCGACAATGCCGGTCCGTTTGACTCTGCGTCAGTGTACATCGTGCGCAGCTTGTATATCCTGAACGGTTTTTTATGACGGCCTATACGTATCTGACTGTATATGACCGGTCCCTTTGAATCGGCTTTTATGAGTATGGCGAGCACGCCTATTACCGGGAGCGACAATAACATGCCGATTGCTGACGCCACAACGTCTATCACACGCTTCATATTGATGGAGAAGTCGCTGATTGGGGCGTGTGCAACATCTACAAGGGGCTCCCCGGCAATATTAGCGGTACGCACCCTCGTTGTCAGAAGATGATACAGGTCAGGCGACACCAGTACACCCCTGTCGGTAGGCAGCAGACGGTTTATGACATCTTTGGTCACATTATCGCCTCCCTGTTGTAGCATCACCACATATTTATTTATTGAAAGCCTGTCGCTAATCTCTTCTATCTCATCTATATCATATACCGGCAATGACATAGTCACATCATCTCCCCTTCCTGTCGAGACAAAACCGAGCACGTTAAGCCCCATCACCGGCTGCAGGCGTCGCAAGCGACCCAGAAGAGCCTCCGCCTCTTCCCCTGTGCCTACTATCAGCGTATTGAGCGCCCACTCTCCCCTTTCTATCCTGCGCTTTGCCGACAATGTGATGAGACACCGCTCGGTGTACAGGCACAAAAACAGACTGCCGAACACAAGCAATATCAGCAGATATGTATGGGCGCGGTCAGGCTGCAGGTCATTAATCATCGCCACAAAGAAAAATAACACGGCTCCTGTCAAGGCATTGCCAAGCGTGACACTCAGTTCCTGCAGACGCGACTTAAGGAACACTTCATTGTAATACCCCGACAGCCAGTAAATGCCAAGCATGACAAACGGGAACACAATTTGCTCCGCTACTACCGGCGTATTGGATAAAAATGCACTTATAGAGCCAAACTGCCTAGCTGACACATCGGCATGATAACGCACAAAGTTAAACAGCAGTATCGCCACGTTGGTAGCGACGTAATCGGCTGTAACATAAAGCATCCTATGTCGTGCGTGAAGTGTCAAGGACGAATTACGGTTATTGATTTATCGGGATTGAACTTGACAATGCGTGAAGGTGTACCCTGAGCGTTATCGTCACGCCTCGCCTCGCATATATAATCCACAGCATCACTTATTGCAGTGGAAATCTCCGCAAAACATCTTGCAGCAGCCTCCCCGCTGATATTCGCTGAAGTCGATACTAAGGGAACACCGGCTCTGCGGCAAAGGTCACATGAATATTTTTCACGCGTCACCCTTACACCTACGGTACCGTCGGAGGCAATCAGCCCGGGAGCTATGCCGACCGGACCGGAGAGTATGACCGTCGTGGGACGGCTTTCATCAAGAAGCAACGCCTCCGCTTCGGGAGTCACGTCGGGGAAGTAACGTCTTACCGTCGACAGAGAGTCGACGAGCAAAAGCATCGCCTTGCTGTCCGACCGCCGCTTTATGGCATACACACGCCTCACCGCGTCACTGTCAGTGGCGTCACATCCTATGCCCCACACGGTATCGGTGGGATAAAGTATCACTTTACCGCCTTTCACTGCGTCAGCAGCACATTGTAAATCTTCATTCAAATCCATAACTGACACATTATCCAATTTACAAAGATAGCACACGACCGCGAAAAAACGAAATTTAAACCACCTTAAATATTTTTCATGACATCGCGACTTAACTGATGATGTCGTTTTGCCATATTATTAGTAACTTTGCAAGTTAATTCAAACGACCAAAATGGCAGAACGTAATATACTTGTTAAGGGCGCACGCGTCAACAATCTAAAAAACATAACCGTAGAAATTCCGCGCAACAAACTTGTGGTAATCACAGGTCTGTCAGGCTCCGGCAAGTCGTCGCTTGCCTTTGACACTCTTTATGCCGAAGGGCAGCGCCGCTATGTCGAGAGTCTGTCGGCTTATGCGCGCCAGTTTCTCGGCAAAATGGCTAAGCCGGAGGCCGACTTCATAAAAGGGCTTCCCCCCGCAATAGCCATCGAGCAGAAGGTCAACACCCGCAACCCGCGCTCTACCGTCGGCACATCCACCGAGATATACGATTATATGCGTCTGCTTTTCGGGCGAATCGGCAAGACCTATTCCCCGGTGTCGGGAATGCAGGTAAAGAAGCATACCCCGGAAGATGTGATTGCTACCGCACAGTCTTATCCTGAAGGCACACGCATAGCCGTCATCGCCCCGGTGTCGCTGCCCGAAAAGCGCACATTCAGCCAGCAGCTCGAGATATACCTCAAGGAGGGATATTCGCGCATGGTCAAGGATGGTGAATTTATCATGATCGAAGACCTTCTTGCTGCCGATACGCCGGCTACAGCCGACGGCTACGACCTTCTTGTCGACCGCCTTGCCGTGGAAGCAGCCGGCGACGAGGCAAGCCGTCTCGCCGACTCGGTGGAAACCGCGTTTTTTGAGGGTCACGATGAGATGAGCCTGCTCGTATGGAGCGAGTCGGGACTCCACCGTCACGACTTTTCGAAGCGTTTTGACGCCGACGGCATCACTTTCCGCGAGCCGTCGGAACTCATGTTCAATTTCAACAACCCTTACGGCGCATGTCCCAAGTGCGAGGGATTCGGAAAAGTCATCGGGCTCGACCCCGACCTTGTGGTGCCCGACAAATCGCTGTCGGTCTATGAGGATGCAGTGGTGTGCTGGCGCGGCGAAAAGATGAGCGAATGGAAACGCGAGCTTATCCACATCGCCCCCCACATAGGCTTCCCTATCCATCGCCCCTACTGCGACCTTACCGAAAAAGAGCTTGACCTGCTATGGCACGGCAACGGGCGTTTCCGTGGCATAGACGGATTTTTCAAGATGGTCGAGGAAAACCAATATAAGATACAGTACCGCGTGATGCTCGCCCGCTACCGTGGCAAGACAACGTGCCCGGTATGTCACGGCTCGCGCCTCAACAAGGATGCCTCATACGTGAAAATCGGCGGCATGACCATCTCCGACCTCGTAAGGATGCCGGTGAGCGACCTCCGCGAGTGGTTCCGTAACCTGCAGCTTGGCGAAAACGACGCCAAGATAGCGGAGCGTCTGCTTGTCGAGATAAACAACCGCATCGGTTTCCTCTGCGACGTAGGTCTCGGCTATCTCACCCTTGACCGTCTCTCATCCACCCTGTCGGGTGGCGAGAGCCAGCGCATCAACCTTGCCACGTCGCTCGGCAGCAGCCTTGTCGGGTCGCTCTACATACTCGACGAGCCGAGTATCGGACTACATTCGCGCGACACTGACCGCCTTATCGGGGTGCTCCGCAAACTGCAGCAACTCGGCAACACCGTGGTCGTGGTCGAGCATGACGAGGAAATCATGCGCGCCTCCGACTATATCATCGATGTGGGTCCTGAAGCGGGTCGTCACGGCGGAGAGATAATCTATCAGGGCGATGTCGCAAATCTTCAGAAAGCCACCGGCTCCTACACGGTAAAATACCTCAACGGCGAGATGTCGATACCTGTGCCCAAGCGGCGGCGTCAATGGCGCGACTATATCGAGGTGGTAGGTGCGCGGCAGCACAACCTGAAAAATATCGACGTGAAATTTCCGCTTGGTGTGATGACCGTGGTGACCGGTGTCAGCGGCTCGGGAAAATCCACACTCGTGCGCGACATCCTTTACCGCGCCATGGTAAGGCATCTCGGCGACCCGTGTGACGCGCCGGGGCTCCACAAGGCGTTGCGGGGCGACCTTCACCGCATATCGGCGATTGAATTTGTCGACCAGAATCCCATCGGCAAGTCATCACGAAGCAATGCCGCCACCTACCTGAAGGCGTTTGACGAGATACGCAAACTCTTCGCAGAGCAACAGTCGGCAAAGCAGATGGGCTTCCCTGCAGGCTATTTCTCATTCAATGCCGAAGGCGGAAGATGTGAGGAGTGTAAGGGTGAAGGCACCATCACCATCGAGATGCAGTTCATGGCTGATATCGTGATACCATGCGAGGCATGCCACGGCGAACGCTACAAGAAAGAGGTGCTTGAAATAAAATATCGCGACAAAAACATCAACGACGTACTCAACATGACGGTCAACCAAGCAATAGAATTTTTCGGCGAGAGCAACGAGTCGCTGCCGAAGAAAATCGTGCGCCGGTTGAAACCGTTGCAGGACGTCGGTCTCGGATATATCAAGCTCGGACAGTCGTCGTCAACCCTTTCAGGCGGCGAGAATCAGCGCGTGAAGCTCGCCTATTTCCTGTCGCTTGAAAAGCCGGAACCTACCATGTTCATATTTGACGAACCTACGACAGGACTCCACTTTCACGACATCAACACTCTCATGGACTCGTTCAACAGGCTTATTGCCCTCGGTCACACCGTGATCATAATCGAGCACAACATGGATGTGATAAAGTGTGCCGACCACGTAATCGACATCGGTCCTGAAGGAGGAGCCGGAGGCGGCAACATCGTGGTTGAAGGCACTCCGGAAAAGGTTGCAGCAACTCCCGGAAGCTATACCGGAAAGTATCTTGCCGAAAAGTTATAGCCTGATATGCTTCTTTGATTTTTTGCCGTGCCTGATGTTGAACGAGTCAAAATAGACCCTCAGCAACAGGCGCTGGTAAAATATGAAGCTATCCTCGGTAAAATTGAAGTCAAGCGAAGCCTGCAGGTCGACATACCGGTTCTGAAGAATCTTCGCATACACATCGGTGCGGTTGTAGAATGATGTCTGATAAAACGGCTCACCCTGATACAGTTCCGCGCCAAACTCGCTGTAAGAAGGGAACAGTTTTCCGCCCATGTAAAAGGAGTTTTTTAGTCCCAGCCAGCGCCATTCACCCACAATCTCGAACCATCCTCCGCCCGGGGTCTTCCATCCCTCTTCGTTAGCCCTGTTACGCTCCACCGTCAGCAGGGCGCCAGCCTTGATGACAAGCGAATCAAGTGCTGTCTTACGGCTGAAATCCAGCCCCACATACGGGTTGACAAGAAAATTGTCGACAATATGCTGGTCGGCAGGAGCGTTTTTCTGAAGAGCGAAATGATTCATCATGGCATTGCCGCCGACAAGGAATATCCCCCCTTTCGGCGCACCCTCTCCATGCACGACAATATTGAATGCCTCTCTCCGCGTGGTGCTCTGCATACCGCGCCAGTCGAGATAAGCCTCAATCCATCCGTGACGCATATTGTACTGCACGAGCGCGCCACGTATGTTGCGTTGAAAATAAGTAAGCGAGTCACACCACAGAAATCCGGGTAACTGACGGCGCAACTGAGTGCGTGGAAACATACCCATCGAGAAACTCCACCGTTTGCTCTCATGACGGTAATAAAGCGTAGGGTTGACCTTCCCGTCATCCCAGTCATTTGTGAGATGCTGCGTCCACACCACGCCTCCGGCAATACGGTCTTTCTTGGTGAGCTGTACGCCTATCTCGGGGGCAAGCACGGTGAAGAAATATGTCTTAGGGTCAGTTATCTTGCGGTCACCTTCCCTGTTGTCAAATACTGAATTGAAGTCAACGCTCCATGTCAACGTCTGGGCGCAGACATCGGAGACACATAGCAATAACGCCGCAATGAGGGCAATAATATTGATTGGTTTCATGTTTTGATTTTAATTTTCGCGGAGCGAAAATTAAAAGGTTATGGGGTTAAAGGGTTAGGAGGTTATTTGGGGTGAGGGTTGAGAGTTTAGGGTTTAGAGTTGAGGGTTTAGGGGGGACATATTCCCCGGCAAGGGGATTCATCCTGTTAACCGCGGGTAATGCCGAAGGCATACCCGTGGGTCATGCGTCTTACTCATCGTCTCTACCCCGAAGCGGGTTGCGTTATTGTGGGGGTATCGCTCTCCACGGGCGCACCTCCGGCGCTGCCCGCGGTTGCCGCCATCTTGCCCTTTCAGGGCAAAAGCCTTTTAGTGCGGGCGGGCGAGCTTCCACTCGCCCCTACAGCTACGCAGGAAAGCTACGCGGTAAAAGTCGTGCAGTATAAGCTATAGGGTATAAACTAAACCTTAAACCCTAAACCTTAAACTTTTAAACTTCACTTGTGGAACATACGGTAGATACGACGTATCTGGCGGGTAGCCTGATAGGCAAGAAGGGCGTAGTCAATCACTGTGAATCCGGTAAACATCTTCTTCATGATACCGCCTCCCAAGCCTGACTGCTGTCGGTTGATAATCTGATGTGTCGCAGTGGCGAGCCTTTCGCGCTCCACCTCCATTTTCACGTGATTTACCGCCCGCTGATAGCGGAGGTCGTCAAGGGTATAACCCGACCATTTTTTCAAGCCGTCGGCAGGAAGTTGTGATGGTACTTTACTTTCCATAACTATTCAGCATTTTTATTTGCAGACCTATTCTGATGGGGAAGCGGATCAAGGAAAAGTCTTGACAGGAACCGTGCAATCGGGTCGATAAACAATGATTTACGCAGAAGCAATGCAACACCCGCCAACAGCAGGTAAACACCGCCCATGATTAAAAAGCACCACATTACCGGAAGCACCTGCGCAAGCAGCAACACCAGTGCTATGGAGATAAAGAAAAAGGCGCATACACCTAAAAGGAGCAGCAACACCGCCATCGCTCCATGAGAGAGAAGAACCGTGGTTTTCTCAATCGACAGGAGTTTCAGATTTTCAACATACAGCTTGCCCCACTCTTTCGCGTTGGCGAGAGTACGGCGCAGTTCATCGTTTTGTTCACCCATGATTTGCAAAATAGTTAAAACATGATTAATGTCAGTAACAATGTCCGGTCACGATTAATCGGTGTCGATTCACCGCGACCGGACAATGATATGCCGTCAGCCCTGACTACCGGTCATTCAGTCGTCAAGCCCCTGGGTCAACTGTTCTACAAGAGCGTCAACATCGCTTTCCGTGCAGATGATGCCGCGCTTACGGAGCAAGTCGCATATACGCTTACGCAAATCCGCTCCCTTTTCAGGGGCGAAAAGGAGTGCCGCACCGGCACCTACGATAGCACCGCCAAGAAATGCGGAAATAATACCTAAACTGTTATTCATAACTTTATTACTTTTTGAGTTCATCGGCTATTTCATCGACAAGTTCTTCCATCTGATTCTTTTTCAGACGTATTCCCTTCTCTTTAAGAAAGTGCATAATCTGGCTGCGGGTATCCTCGCCCTTCTCCGGTGCAAGTAAAAGTCCTACTGCAGCACCTGCAACAGCGCCGCCGATTACCGAGAGAATAATGTGTAATGGTTTCATTTTGTTTTTTATTATAGGTTAATACTTATAGTTTATGTTATAGGTATAACACATTTTTCTTCTCATTGTTTACATCGCGAAAGCGTTGAAGCCGCCGTCAACCACAGCCACAGTACCGGTAACGAATGACGCGGCATCGCTTATAAGATACTGTATGGTGCCACACAGTTCCTCGGGCTTTCCGAAACGCTTGAACGGAGTCTGGCGTATCACGTCGTTACCGCGCTCGGTTAGCGAACCGTCGGGATTGGTGAGCAATGCACGGTTCTGATTGGTCAAAAAGAAGCCAGGGGCTATGGCGTTAACGCGTATCGACGGTGTAAACTTGGTTGCGACCTCGTTTGCCATGAATGCCGTGAAATTGCTGATACCGGCTTTTGCAGCAGCATATCCAAGCACTCGTGTCATGGGGCGGAAAGCCGCCATCGACGAGAAGTTGACGATAGCGCCCTTGCCTGCCTCCACCATCGGTTTCAGAAATACCTGAGTGGGAATTACAGTACCGGTGAGGTTAAGATTAAGCACCCGCTCAAATTCATCAATCTTTACATCAAAAAATGTACCGGAAGGAGCAATCGTGGCTCCGGGCATGTTGCCGCCGGCAGCATTGAGAAGGGCGTCGACCTTGCCGTAAGCGGCAAGAATTTCGTTACAATTCTCACGCACGACATCGATATTCATCACGTCGGTGACGAGAAACATCGCCTCGCCGCCCTTCGACTTTATGCGGTCGACTATCTTGTCGCCTTCTTCACGACGGCGACCCATCAGCACTACTTTCGCACCTTCAAGGGCGAGATATTCTCCTATACAGGCACCGAGCACCCCGGTACCGCCGGTGATTACCACCACTTTATCTTTTACTGAAAATAATTCGTTCATAGTTTTTATTCAAGCCTGCGGCTTGAGGGTTATTATTCAAACTTGCGTTTGAAGGTTATTAGGTTATTGGGGTTATGGTTTATAGTTGAGGGTTGAGAGTTTAGGGTTTAGGTGGCGGGCGAGCTTCCACTCGCCCCTACAGCTACGCGGTATAAGTTATGCGGTATAAGCTAAACCTTAAACCCTAAACCTTAAACCCTAAACCTTAAACTTTTATCATGTGTAGCGGGCGAGCTTCCACTCGCCCCTACAGCTACGCGTTAATTGCCGCCATTATGCCTGACACCATGCCGAGAGCGAGCATTCTGCCGTGGAAAGAGTAACCGGCGTTGTAACCCATCTTCTCGTCACCAAGCATCAGCGGGGCATGGTCGACACGCATCGGCACCCCGGGGCGGCGTGTCTCGAATGTCTTGATTACATCAATCAGACGCGGGTCGAGATGGGTCGATTCCTTGAAATCGCCGTCGGGTAGTACATTGCAAATACGAGCATGGACGAAATGAGTGCGGTCGGCATACTTGCGGGCAAGTTCCGGCACATTGTTATGAGCACCCGCGCTCAATGAACCGGCACAGAAAGTCAAGCCGTTGTGACTGTCGGGCACGGCATTGAGAAACCATTCGATATCCTCATCACAGGTCACGATACGCGGCAACCCGAGAATCTGCAATGGCGGATCATCGGGATGAACACACATGTTTATATCATATTCGCGGCACACCGGCATGATTGCCTCAAGGAAATATTTCATATTGGCGCGCAGCTTGTCGCGGTCAATGCCATCGTAGAGTTTCAGCAGGTCACGGAACGTGTCGACCGGAGTTGTATCATCTTCCGAGATATTGCCGTTAACAAATCCCTGGGTCTTTACAATGATATTGTCGACAAGCCTACGCTCCCCTTCCGGAGTCATGGTCTTTTTCAACTCTTCGAGACGCTTCAGTGTAGCGGCATCGTAATCCTTCTCCGCGCCCTCACGCTTGAGGATACAGCAGTCGAAATAGGCAAATTCCGCCTTGTTGAAGTAGAGATTTGAAGTGCCGTCGCCATTGGGATACTCCAGGTCGGTACGCGCCCAGTCAAGTACCGGCATGAAGTTGTAGCATACCGTCTTCACTCCCGCTTTGCCGAGATTTGCCAGACTCTCCTTATAGTTTTCAATAAGCCGGTCTCTGTCGGCGCCTCCATACTTGATTGACTCGCTGACCGGAAGGCTCTCCACCACCGACCACCGCAATCCATGATCCTCTATAAGATTTTTCATCTTCATCACCTCTTCATAGCTCCACACTTCGCCGTTAGCGATATGGTGCAATGAAGTCACAATGCCCTCGACACCTATCTGCCGGAGCATGTCAAGTGTAATCTTGTCATTGGGTCCAAACCAACGCCATGTTTTTTCCATTGATAAATCAGGTTTATTAGTGATGTCACAAATTTAATGAAAATATCTTTCTATTTCAACTTTCGCAAGCGAAAGTTGATGGTTATGAGGTTAAAAGCCTGCTTAGCAAGCAGGTTAAAGGTCAAGAGACCTGTCACTTTCACACGATGTCACTAACTTAAGGATTTTGCCCGGAACGGGCAAAATAGTGATAACCGCGGGTAGCCCCGGAGTGGGCACCCGTGGCACACAAGCCCTACTACACTATACAACCCCGAAACGGGTTGCATAAATATGTACTAATCAAGTGGCTATGCAACCCACTCTCGGGGTTGAGCCAAGGAGAGAGACGCTTGAGCCACGGGTATGCCGTCGGCATTACCCGCGGTAAACAAGATGAATCCCCTCACGGGGATTTGTGGCTCTTGCGCCATAAGTTATGACATTGATCCTTCACCTGGCGCGACGGGAAGAGGGGCATGTGGCGGGAGGGAGCGACATGAGTTTCCGGAGGAAGGCGCGGAAACTGCTCATGTAAGACTCTTCAGAGTCTACCACATCGGTCGTGTATAGAAGATAGTCGTTGAAGAAGCCGACATTGCGCGCCACATCAGCGGCAGTCACGCGACAGCGACATTTTTCGCTTACGTCGGCGGCAATGCGGCTCTGTAGCGCGGGGTCACTTTCGATACGCCTGCCATAAAGCTCGACAAGCATATAGGGAGAGATTACCGTTGCGCGGGGAGCAGGCTTTTCCGATTCAGGAGTATCCGGGGTAGAAGTGTTGCGGCGTGCCCGTGCCTTCTCGGCATTACGGCGGCGACGGTCAATCGTAGGACGCAGAAACAGGAACGCCACCATCAGTGCGGGCGGAAGTTGCGGTTCAATGCCGTCAATCTGGTAGTTGCGTATTGCCGTGGTAAGTGCCTCACGGTCGGCGGCATCGGGATAAAGCTCGATGGTTTCCTGCCAAGACTTGTCAAATCGTGGTGTGCGTGTCTTTTTCATGATGTATCGGATTTTAGTTTTTGCGTAAAGATACATCCGCGCTATCCCGCACCAATGTACAAATGGGAAATTTAACATTCAAAAAACTTTTTATCGCATTGCAACATCTATACCCCAACTTTTGAGTAATTTTGCAAACGATTATGAGCATTCTCAAACTCGTCAATATAAAAAGAAACCTCACCGACAAGCAAGTGTACATGCAGAGTTTCTGCGAATCATGGATTGCCGGAGGCGGAGCATATATCCCGGCAAGCGACATCACAAAAAACAAATTAAAAAAGAATCTGCTGAAGGCATTTGCGCTCTCCGGACTCGGAATAAGCAAAAACAAATGTGACGAAGCGTACTTGATATGTTCACGCGGACAACATCTGCTTAAATCAAGTCTTCCATTTTGTTTCAAAGGCGAAATCATACCGATGCTCTGGGACTGCTGGGAATACACCTGGAAAGAGCTTGAACGCGATTTGCGGCTGCTGAACGTGAAAATATGCTTCATGACTGCATCGGCAGCCGTAAGACATTTCTCCGAACTGATGCCTGACATACGATTTTATCACATTCCGGAAGGAGTAGACGTGAAAGACTATCAACAGGGAAAAGAATTGCATGACCGCAGCATCGATGTCTATGAAATAGGGAGGAAATATCCCGCCTATCACCAAAAGCTCATTGATGGTGAACTTGCAAAAAGGCACAAATTCATATACCTCAACAAAAAGCCAGACGGAAAGACATTCATCTTCGAGACATTTGACGCATATCTCGCCGCCGTCAGGAATTCAAAAATCACAGTATCATTTCCTGCAAGCGTCACTGACCCGATAAACGCATCGGTCGAGACCTTATCGATGAGATATTGGGAAAGCCTGCTGTCAAAATGCATAATCGTCGGTCACTGTCCCCGCGAACTGAGCGACCTATTAGGATATAATCCGGTGATTGAAGCCGATATGAAGGAGCCGGTGAAACAGATTGACGACATACTCGACAATATCGGTGAGTGGCAGTCTTTTGTCGACAAAAATTATGAGGCAGCACTCCGACACGCGTCATGGGATGGCAGAATAAAACATATTTTTAAAATACTCAACCAAGAAGGTTATATTTGTAAAACGGCAGAACAGGACACAAATGGAATCGACTGACAAAGGAAAAAATGTGGTTATCGACCTTACCAATTACGGGAATATAAATGTGGGATTCGGACAGATTGCCGCAAACTATGCAAAACGGTTTGCGGAGAGCAATCATGACGATTTCCAACTGACCTATCTTGTACCGGAAAAATGTGACGTTGATTTCGGGTCTGATATAAAAATACTCAAAAAGAAACCACTATACAGGTTTATCCCGTCGCTATTGCCAAAGACCGATGTGTGGCATGCCGTAAACCAGCAACGCAAAATATTCCCGGCAAAAGGCAACGGTAAAGTTATCTTCACAATACACGACCTCAACTTTCTTGTAGAGAAAAAGCCGGCAAAGGCGGCAAGATATCTGCACCGGATGCAAAAACATGTGGACCGAGCCTCGGTAGTCACAGCAATTTCGCAATACACAGCCGACATCGTAAAGCAGAATGTCGATTTAAAAGGGAAAGAGATAAGGGTAATTTATAACGGGGTGGAGCGAATCGACCATATCGAAGGCTCAAAACCTGCTTTTGCCACCGGACGCCCTTTCTTTTTCACCATCGGACAGATACGCCGGAAGAAAAATTTCCATCTTCTGCTCGATGTAATGAAAGAATTTCCGGAATATGACCTGTATATCTGCGGGGATACATCATGCAATCACGGGGTGTATGCCGAAGAACTGCGCTCATTGATTGACTCAAAAAACCTTACCAACGTATTTCTACCCGGCACTATCACACAGGATGAAAAAGTGTGGCTCTATAGAAATTGTGAGGCGCTGCTATTTCCAAGTCAAGGGGAAGGATTCGGCATTCCGCCCATTGAGGCAATGCAATTCGGGAAAGCTGTATTTGCCGCAGCGCGCACATCTTTGCCGGAAATATGTGGAGGATATGGTTTCCTTTGGGAGAAACTAACCACAGAAGAGATGGTTGACAGCATCAAGAAACATCTTCCGGGATTTTATGACGACCGGGAACGTGTCGAGAAAATCAAGCAATATGCCTTCTCCTTTTCCTATGAAAATCATATAAACGCATATCTCGACATCTACCGCGAACTACTATAGACGGTCAAGCAGCGGGTCAAGACGGGTCATGACCTCATCGGGGGTTATCCGATCGAAACGCTCTTCATTAGTCAAGGCGGCTTGTTCATGCAGCGGGATTACATCGTCAACCGATATTCCATGTGCAGGAGTCACATTCTGAGGCAACCACACTCTTGGCGAAGCTATTGGGGAAAATATCGCAAACGACGGAACGCCCAACGCCTGCGCGAGATGACGCGTACCCCCTTCATTGCCATAGTAAAAATTGCAGTTGGCGCAGAGAGCGGCAAGCTCGCGCAATGAACGCGCCTGAATGTCGATTTTCACGCATGACGGAGTGCCGAGTTCCTCAAACATTTTTCGTGCGTCAGCCTCCTCTACACCGGGGGCATAGTTGAAAATGAGCTGAAAATCAGGATGCCGGTCAAGTATGCGGCGCAACGTCTCTACCATAAATGAAGTGTTCCACCGCTTTGACAAGATTTTAGTAGTAACCCCGACGAGTATCACCGGACGGGAGAAATCGATGCCTTCACTCTCCATATATTTGCGGAAATCGCCCCTCTCTTTGTCGGTTATACTTATGGTAAAGTCTTCGACCGGGGAGATTTCTTTCAACCTCCCGAGCGGGGCGCAGAGCATAAGATTACGCCTCACCATGTCAAGGTCGAGCGAGCGGCTGCCATTGTCGACTTCATCGGTGAGCACAAAGTGCGTGTAGCCTTTTTTCACGCCTATGCGGAATGGTGTGGACAAGGAAAATGCCGAGAACATCAAGGTGTTGACGGTTGACCTCATATCGATTATCACGTCGTAATGATTTTCATGAACCACACGCCACACCTTTGCCATATATTTTGGGAGCGGCTTTAACTCGTTTTTGTCAAAAGTGATTATCTTGTCAATATCGGGATGCCCCTCAAATAGAGGTGCAATGCCTTTGTTAAGGACAAAATGGATTTCCGCGTCAGGAAAATTATGCTTAAGTGTACTGCACAGCGCAGTGGCGAGTATCGAATCGCCTATCTGCCTGAACCTCACTACCAGTATCTTCTTTACATCCTCTTTATTCATAGCAAAAATCGTTGTTATCAGACTAATGAGGCGAGGAGGTCGGCGACCACGAAAGTGCTGCCGCCGATGAATACGGTATCGTCGGGGGTTGCCGATTCACGGGCGGCGGCGTATGCCGATGCGACATCCGGGTATGCCTCGCCGGTGAGTCCTGCCGCTGATGCCTTTTCAAGGAGCAGGCGCTCATCCATGGCACGTGCAATCGACGCACGAGTGAAATAGTATCGCGCATCGCGGGGTAGCATTTTCAGTATCGACGTGACATCCTTGTCACTTACAAAGCCTATCACGACATGTTTCTTGCCCGGAGCTGAGGCAAGCTGGCGCGACAGGTATTGCCAGCCACCTGTGTTATGACCCGTGTCGCACACGGTAAAGGGCTTTTCGCCAAGCTTCATCCAACGCCCCATCAGCCCGGTAATGGAACATACATTGGCAAAGCCTTTCTTTACGTCGGCTTTGGTGATATGCCATCCCATTTTACGCAGTTCATCGACAGCGACAAGAATAGTAGCGGCGTTTTTAGGCTGACACTCGCCGGAAAGTTCTCCGATAAGGTCGCCGTAGGGTGTCGAGCGATAAAGGATACCCTCGTCGACAATCAGCGCTTCGCCGAAAGGATGCTCGTCGTCGGCATAGCGAATCGGCGCATTCTCCTTTGCCGCCTTGAGGGCAAACACCTCGCGGACATCACCCTCCGACTCGCCAATCACTACCGGCACACCGGACTTGATGATGCCCGCTTTTTCCGATGCTATCGCGGGAAGTGTGTCGCCGAGAAACTGGGTATGGTCAAAGGAGATATTGGTAATCACTGACAGACATGGCGTAATGATGTTGGTGCTGTCGAGCCTTCCTCCAAGCCCGACCTCGATTACAGCCACATCAACCCGAGCCTTTGCGAAATATTCGAACGCCATCACCATCGTAAGTTCGAAGAATGACGGGGAAATGTCAAGGTCAAGCTGCTTGTATCGCTCCACGAAACTTACCACATCCTCCTTCGGCATCATCGCGCCGTCGACACGTATGCGCTCACGGAAATCCACAAGATGAGGCGATGTATATAATCCTACCTTATAATCGGCACTCTGAAGTATCGCTGCAAGGGTGTGGGCAGTCGAGCCTTTTCCGTTAGTACCTCCTACGTGAATGGTCTTGTATGACTCCTGCGGGTTGCCGAATGTAGCGGCAAGTGCTATAGATGTGTCAAGCCCGGGCTTATATGCCGGGGCGCCGACACGCTGAAACATCGGGAGCTGGGTATAGAGAAATTCTAAAGCCTGACTGTAGTCCATGTCAATAAAGTATGAGTCCCGCCACTCCGGCAAGACATATTATGAATATCGGATGAATCTTGGTGAAATAGACGAGACAAAACGACACTACACATATAATTATGCTTATCGAGTTGTCGGGGAAATTCTGGCGGTTCATGAGCAGCAATGCCGCAGAGGCAATCAAGCCGATTACCACCGGTCGCAGTCCGGCAAATATGCCCTTTATTGCCACCGAATCCTTGTGGCGGCGTATAAAATGGCTGGCATACAGCACCAACAGGAATGATGGCAGCATCACTGTGAGAGTAGTGACGATAGAGCCAAGCACGCTACCGGTGACAACATAGCCGATATAGGTGGCGCTGTTGATGCCTATCGGCCCGGGGGTCATCTGCGAGATAGCCACAATGTCGGTAAACATCTGTTCCGATATCCATCCGGGCGTGACCACCTCGCGCTCTATCAGGGCGAGCATCGCATAGCCGCCGCCGAAGCCGAACAGACCGATTTTCAGATACGCCCATATAAGTTTCAGATATACCATCATTTATCATCCCCCTCCTTTCTGTCATTCCCGGTTTTCCGAGCATCAAGCAGTTTTTGCTGACGGGTGAGCCAGATGTATCCACACAATCCTCCGAGCACTATAAACACAATCGGGTTCCAGCCGATATAAATCAGCCCCGCCACAAGAATGGGAATCCACACGGTTTTCCACGTTATCTTCGCCGCTTTTGCCGAAGTGATGACAGGCGCGATTATAAGGGCGACCACACAAGGGCGTATGCCCATGAATATCCTGGAAACCACCGGATTGTTTTTAATAATGTCGGGAGTCAGGAATATGGCGATGGCGAGGATTATGAGAAATGAAGGCAGTATCGTGCCGAGAGCCGCGACCGCGCTCCCCTTGAATCCCCGGAGCTTGTCGCCGATTGACACCGAGATATTGACGGCAAGTATGCCGGGCATCGATTGCGATATTGCAAGCAAGTCGAGAAATTCCTCTCTCGAAATCCAATGATGCTTGTCGACTATTTCCCTTTCGATGATTGAAATCATCGCCCATCCGCCTCCGAAGGTGAACGCACCTATTTTCAGAAATGTCGTGAATAACTGCAAATAAATTTTATCCATAATGCAAATACACTTTACAGATAATACACAACGCCAGCGCATCATGTTTATTCAAAGCGCAAAGTTACACTTTTTTTAGGAAAGTCAGCTTATAAAAAGCGCGGATGTATCGGGGGTGATACATCCGCGTTATGGTTGTGGTTGCGGGAAGATTAACGTCCGGTGGATTTAATCTTATCGCGGAGATAGTCGTTAAATTCCGAGGCATCGAGGAGCTGCTCGACGGTGAGGTGCATACGGTAACGCCAGTAGTGACGCGGATTGGCGGGGATGTTGATAAGTTCCTCGCGCGGGTCCTCGCGACGCAGATTGCCGTTGATCGAAAGCCAGTCCTGAAGCGGGAATATGGCAAGCATCGAGGGCGACTGTAGATTGAGAGTGATAATCTTGTCGCATATCCACGGCTCGGCATATTGCGGTGCCGGACCCTGCTCATGGAGCATATTATTGTAATAATGCTGGGTAACGTCGCGGTTCTCCTCCCACCACTGGCGGATGCCGCCCATATCGTGAGTGGATGTGGTGCAAACCGACAGATAGGGGTAAGTCCATGTGTTGCCAAACTCAGCTGCTGGGTCCTTCGGCATACGCTGGATTTCAAGCGACAGCATCTGGAGTTGCGACATCACGGCAGGCACACAGTCGGGAATCATACCGAGGTCTTCGGCGCATGTGAGCATCGAAGTGGAGCCGATAAGCGGCGGGAGCTTCCACATAGCCTTGCCATACCAGAAATCGTTATGACGATGGTAGTAGAAGTCGTTATATAGGCGGTTGAAACACCAACGCTCGTAATCGGTCAGCGAGCGGTAGATGTAGGTGAACTGAGCCGAGATGCGTGGATGATATTTTCCTTTCTCGTAAGGGTCTTCGATGAAAAGCACCTCGTCGACAAGTCCCATGAGGGCGTTGCTCAGCTTGTCGTTTTTCTCCGATTTCTCCTCCTGGGCGAAATATTCGGCAATCTTGCGCTGGGTGTCAAACTCGTCACGCAGCTTGTACCTGCCGTAGCCCATGTTGATAAGGAAGCGGTGTTTTGCCTCCTCGGTATATTCCCCGAAAAAGTCGTAGAGGAAATAATCCATGATAAACGGGGTTGTCTGAAGGTCGACATCGAGCCAGAAATCATAGTTGTTGCGCAGCTCGTCGGGAGAATAAGGGAGCGCGGGGTTAAAGATACCGAGCAGACCGTGAAGGGCATCCATAGGAATCTGCCATATACGGAAGAATCCGAGCACATGGTCGATACGGTAAGCGTCGAAATACTCCGACATCTTGCGGAAACGCGATTTCCACCATGCGAAGCCGTCTTTGCTCATCTCCTCCCAGTTGTAGGTCGGGAAGCCCCAGTTCTGACCGAGTACGGAGAAATCATCCGGCGGCGCACCCGCCTGGCAGTCCATGTTAAACAGGCGCGGGTCAATCCACGCATCGGCGGAGTCGCGCGATATGCCGATAGGTATGTCGCCCTTGAACGCCACGCCATGCTCACAGGCATAACGGTGAACCTCGCGCATCTGCTTGTCAAGATGATACTGGATATAGTACACATAATTGATGTCGTCCTGATGTTCCTTTACGAAAGCGGCAACCTTGTCGGCATCGTAAACGGCATATTCGCCCCACTTTCCAAATTCGGGAGTGCCGTTAAGGTCACGGAGCACACAGAAAGCGGCGTAGGGTGTCAGCCAATAGGCATTCGCCTCGACAAATTCCTTGAATTCGGGCGATGCGAGCGTCTTCTCACCCTCCTGACGGAAAATCTCGCGGGTAAACTCATTCTTCGCATTGTTTACGCGCTCATAGTCGACCTGCTTGAGGGCATTAAGTTCCGCGCCGAGGTCGTCGAAATATTTCTGACGCGCCTCATCCTTCAGTCTGCCAAGCTCGCTCAGGCGCAGATACATCGGATGGAGGGCAAACGTGGAGTTGGCGTTGTAGGGATACGAGTCGGTCCACGTATGGGTCATCGTTGTGTCGTTGATGGGCAGGATCTGGAGGAATTTCTGTCCCGTCACTACAGCCCAGTCAACCATTTTTTTCAGGTCGAAGAAATCGCCCACACCGAAGTCATCCTCGGTCCTTACCGAGAACACGGGGATTGCCACACCGGCGCAATGCCATGAGGGGCGAGAGTTGACGAAACGCAGTCCGTTGATAAGCACGGCGGAGGTCTTGTGCTCCGGAATGATGTTCATGATATGGTTGTCACCACCCTCCCAGGCAAGCACCTTGCGGGTCACCTTGTCGAGGATGACAAACTTATAGTGGAATGGCAGGTGTACATCATTGAGCGGAAGCACGACATTCCACACCGGGAAACCGGCATCGCTCATCACGACAGCCTCCTCGGGATTCCATGCGCCGAGCGATTCATCGTCACCGCAGATGGCAAGCACTTCGTCGCTGCCCACCATAGGGGCTGCGACTGAAATGGAAATAGAGCCGCCATAAAGCGTCTCTGCGGGCTGACGGTCATCGCGACGGTTTATACAGTCGACAAACACCGATGAATAGTAAGGTTTATCCATTGGCTGATCCTGCCAACGGTCATAAATTTCATAACCGCCAACTCCGGTACCAGGGACAAAACGGTGGGGAGCACCCCATTCATGACGTTCGCCGCCATTTTCATGACGCACTATGTAAGAGTAGTCAAACGCGCCAGCATCGTCGGGCATGTCCACCTCAAGAATCCATGTCGAGGGACCTGACTGCTCCATCTTCACGGCACGTGACTCGTCACCGTCGCCAAGTCGGGGGGTGTGACCGCTGATATAGAGCGATTCGCCCCAGTTGGTACGATAATCGATGTTGAAATTCAGTTTCATGTTTTTATCGGTATTTTTGTTTATCGCTATATAAAATTTATCACAGTGCCGTAAAGTTACTTAGTTTTTTACAATTATCGCATCTTTTCTCCAACTTTTTTTGATAGCAACCCTCTGAAAACTGAAATCTGAAAACTCTTTCCCCGTCAGGGGATAATCCATTTGTAGCCGTCGGTTGAGCGAAGCGATACCGACGGAAAGCGAGCCAAAGCAGATGTTTCCGGAGGAATCATCCCGGAGTAAAATTGATGATTCCCTGTCGGGAAACATTCAAAGGCGGAGCCATCATTCCGGGGGTTTCGCTACGCTCAACGCCCCGGCTAAATACAGATGATGCCCTCACGGGCAACACCACCCCGCAGCGCGGGCTGCCTTCCAGCAGCCCCTACAGCTACGCGCATCATCCATGTCGGACATGTCGGACTCGTCGGACTCGTCAGACTTGTCCGACCGGTCTGACAGCTGACGCCATCACCTTGACCGCTTGGCGCGGGCGCGCTCGTAGTCGCGGAGGAAGAGGTCGAGCGGCTGGTCGGGAGTGAGTCCGAGTTTCGCGCGCAAACGCTGACGGTTTTTCTTCACCGAGTCGGGGTTAATCGAGAGCATACGCGCTATATGCTTCGTCTCCAGCCCCAGAAACACCATACAGGCAAGTTCTACGTCGCCGGGGGTGAGTTTCGGATAGTCGCGGCGCAGCGAGTCGGTAAAGTCAGGGTGCATCTCGCCGAAAAGCAGGCTGAATTTCTCCCATTCCGAATCACCGGTGCGGCTTACGTTGATTGTCGACATTATACGCGCCACAATTTCGGCATCTTCGGGTCTGATTCCTCTCACATCGCGGGCTATGTCGGCAAGCGCCTGATCCATTTCCGAGGCTCTCATCTCGGCGGCGGCGATACGTCGCTCTTTCTGCTGTAAGACAGATTCAAGGTCGGAGTACTCGCGTCGGTGACGGCGGATAAGCCATATCACAACGAGACATACGAGTCCACCCACGATCACCACCGACACAACTATCACAATCCATTTCCTGATTGTCGAGCTTTCGCGCTCTTCTGCTATCGTTCGGTCGATTTCGGCAAGCTCCGCTTTCATCTGCTCGTTGGTAACCTTGGCGGCATCGTCCATTGCCGCCTGCTTATCTTTCAAGTGCACATATTCTGCCTTCGCCATCCGCGCCGAATCGGTCTTACCCTCCTTTTCATATACCCGTTTGTTCACATCCAGGATGTCGCAATAGTAGGCAAACCGTTTCACCTCATCAGTTATCCCATTGCGCATTATATTAGCATAATGCAGCATTGAGTCGTAGTTACCTGTTTTCCGATAGTAATCGGCAAGCAGAGACGACACGTATGGCTTGCACCACTCAGGGTCTACCGGTCGGCAGGCACTTCGATAAGCCTCGAGGAGGTCAGCGACATCGCCCGACTTTTTGTACGACATCACCATCGTCATAGTCTTCATGCGCTCGCCATCGTCAAGAAACTCACTCCGCTTCAGGCTGTCGACTCGCGGATACCATTGCTCTGCCTTGCCCTGACGGTACAGGGTCAGCGTAGTATTGAAATATCCTATGAACTTCTGATACTCATACCGCGCTGGAAGCCAGTCGACGGCAAGAGTATAATTTTTCACGGCCCCATCATCGTCACCAAACACATAATTTATAGTTCCTATAAAATTATACACCTGTGACACCCTGAAACTGTCATTTGCCTCCTTAAATACGACAAGATCATTTTGCAGTCGTCTGTATGTATCAGACCAAGGACCGTCCACGCCGTATGCCTGGTCGATATACATACATGCCCGGTCGTAAGGATATGCAACAGAATCGGTCAGGGCGAGTGCGGAGTCAAGCATCGCGACAGCCTCATTTTCTTTGCCTTCACTGCTATATAACCATGACTTCACATAAAGGCTACGGGCTTTCAGCTGGCGATTGCCCGTTGCCCCGGCTATGGAGTCGAGCCTGATGAAGATACTGTCGACACTGCCCTCACGGTCATCTATGCCTCGGCTTACTATCTCAAATTCACGCAGCAGCGAGTCGGCTACCGGGTCTATCGTGGTGAAGAAAAATGCTTCGTCGGTTGACGTTTTTCCCGTGCATCCTGCCGTAAGCATAACCATTAATGACAATGCCGCCGGAAGGAGTAAATGTAGCACGTTTGATAAGGTTGATTTCGTTTTCATGCTACAAATTTAATTCCTTTACCTGATTTCACAAAGGGGTACACCACTTAGTCCCCAAAAATTCCGGGGTGTCCCCGATTTTGTCCCCTACTTGTACCCCCCCATTTTCAACAAGTTACAAATGTGGTATAATTTTGTTCCCGAACATCCGGCAAGAAATCCGGCATGGAAAACTGATTATCCAATTCTTCTGCAATGAAAAGAATCTTAACGCTCCTTACCGCCATGATACTGACTTCGGCTGTCACCGTGCGTGCCGATGAGGCGGCAAGCATCAAGACCAACCTGCTCTACGACCTGGGGACGACCATCACCCTCGGGGCGGAGGCGGGGATAGACCGACACTTTTCCATTGATGTCATGGGCGCGTACAACCCGTGGACCTTCTCAAAGGGGGTAAAGTTCAAGCACTGGCTCCTGCAGCCCGAGCTGCGGTGGTGGCCCGGTGAGCGCATGAACGGGCATTTCCTCGGGGTGCACCTCATCGGCGGGGAGTACAACCTCAACCGCATACAGCTACCCTACGACATGTACCCCTCCACGCTCGACTACCGTTACGAGGGATGGGGCATAGGCGGCGGAATCGCCTACGGATACCGGTGGAACTTCAACCGCCGCTGGGCGATGGAGGGCTCCGTGGGCGTGGGCGTCATCCACTCCTCCTACGACCGATACACCTGCGGCGACTGCGGCGAGCGCATAGGCTCCGGCACGAAGACCTACGTAGGTCCGACAAAGCTCGCCCTCAGCCTCATATACCGCTTCGGAGCCAAAGAGCCGCGAAAGCCGCGTGTGGAGACGGTCGAGCGAATAGTCGAGCGCCTCAGGGTCGACACCGTGTATATAACGCGCGAGGTGCCGATGCGTGACACGCTCATCCGCAACCTCACCGACACAATACGCGAGCGACAGAAGGTGATACACGCCGACTACGCACTGCGCCTCGTCTACCCGCTCTCCAGCTCACGAATCGACCCGATGCTCGGCGACAACGCCGCCCGCATAGACTCCCTGATGGCGTTCATCGACCGGTATGCCGACGACCCCATGCTACGCATCAGCTCCATAGACATCGTGGGCTACAGCTCGCTTGAGGGTGGCGCGGCGCGCAACCTGACGCTGTCGGAGGACCGTGCCCGTGCCGCCGCCGACCTGATAGAGTCGCTCCGTCCCGAGCTCGCCCACCTCATCTACTCGCAAGGCAAGGGCGAGGACTGGGACAGCGTCGACTTCCCCGGCAAGCGAGCCATCATGGCAGACCCCGACCTTGACAGCCGCGA
>QAMW01000041.1 GCA_003150235.1 Bacteroidales bacterium | reverse complement strand
CCGGCAATCAAGCTCCCTGAGGTCACTCCGGGCGAGGATGACTGGGCTGCGCGTTTCCGTTTCTGGAAGGACCTGGAAGCCTCCCATAAGTCGATGTGGACGCAGGAAGAGGTCGATAACAATCGCCCCGCCTTCGAGACCGATGTGTGGGAGGATGAACTCACCGACGTGGTGCCCGACCATCCCGACGGCACACCTATGTCCTACACAGAGCTGCTGCACCACTACAGTGGCATCATGCGCAACGACCGCAAGATGCTCCTCCATATCTCCGACGAGGTGGCGCGCCTCGGGAAGGTGCTCTACCGCAGCACCGACCTCTGCGACCATATCGAGCTGTTCATCGACCATTCGACCAACTATCTCATCATCAACCTGAACCGCACCACCTTCCGCCGCGCTTTCATCCGCTTCATGCTGCGCCGCGCCTCAGGCTACCGTGATTCGTTATTCAAAACTGCGTCCCCGCAGTTTTAAAGGTTAAGAGGTTATAAGGTTAAAGGGTTTAAGGTTGAGGGTTGAGGGTTTAATGAGTAGGGATGCACCATGGTGCATCCGCCGAAGCGTGGTTACATCACTGCTAATCAGCTGATTTTCTCGATAAATCCACCATCGCGTAGCTATATGGGCTGCTGGAAGGGCAATGTCACTAACTTAAGTATTTTGCCCTGAAAGGGCAAGATGACGGTAAACGCGGGCAGCACCGGAGGTGCGGCCGTGGAGGGCGATGCCCCCCACAATAACGCAACCCTGAAACGGGTTGCATAAGTATGTGCTAATCAGATGGCTATTCAATCCACTCCGGGGTTGAGTCAACAGGAGATGCACTTGCGCCACGGGTATGCCTTCAGCATTACCCGCGGATAACAGGATGAATCCCCCTTTCGGGGATTTATGGCTCCGGTGCCAAAGTTAGCGACATTGGCTGGAAGGGAGCCCGCGATGCCATTAGCAAATGGTATCCGATAGGTTGCTATGCCGGCTCCCCATCAATCGTTCACCGTTAGCTTAAAATATGATAAAATTAATGGGTAAAGCTTAAAAAATCCAATATAATCGATAAATATTCACATGATACCAATAACTCTAAATGTTACATTTGCAGTTGTAATTTTGTAACACATACCAAAATCGCTTTTCAATATTATCTAACTTTATTTTTTTTATCCATGAATTGCAATTTTAAGATGAAAGCCACACTCAGCGCTTTTATGCTTTTGGCAGGCATGACTTCTTTTGCCGCCACGAAATTCACAATTCCTACAGCTGAAGGCGAATATATCGACCTTAGTTGGGCAGATGTACAGAACGCAAATGTAGAAGGTTCGGCGGGTCCTGACCAGTGCTACGGCAGCACAGGCGCAGAGACGGTCATCAACTTCTCGTTTGAAAACACTGTTGCGCAACCTTACACATTTGTGATGTCTACCGGACATAAAGGTACATGCGTAATTAATGTTACTCTTACTGATGCAGAGGGTACTACCGTATTGAGTGAGAAACTCGATATCCCCAATACCGGAGGCTGGGGGCGTTCTGCAAACCACAAGGTGATTATCGCTGATGCGCTTCCTGTAGGCGATTATAACCTTGAGCTGAAGCCATCCGACCTGAAAGACAGCGGATATGCAGGTAACTGGGGCAAGATGGCGTTTTATGCCGGTGTTGTGGACAACCGTGACCATATTCCGGGTGATATCGCTCTTGGAAAAGGTAACTACATCGGTATGCGTACCGAAAATAATGACAGCAATGTCGGCTATGTAAAGGACGGCACATGGGGTAGCTATGATATCGTATGTGATGAAAGCGGTGTCTACGATCTTTCATGGGGCGTATCGCGTTATGGCGACGGTGTTGCCACCATTACTGTAACTGACAAGGATGGTAACGAGTCAGTAAATACAAAGTGGGCAGTGGGTGACCATAAAGATTATGAGCCCGTAACCGTGCATCTTGAAGGTGAAGTTGCCGAAGGTGACAACGTGCTTAAGATTCTTTTCAACGCTGACCATACCGGATTTATCGCCAATTATAATAATCTCAAGCTGACACGTATCGCCGAGCACTATGCTTGCGTGAAAAATGTGACTGTCGACGGATTTGATGTCACCGAGGGTGAAGGTTACGACCTGAATTGCAATCTTCCTATTTCTTTCAAGGGTAGTGAGGTGACATTTGCTATGGAACATCCCAATTCTTCTGTAGCTGTGACTGCAAAGAAAGGTGACGAGGCTGTTGCCGTTACCGAGGCAGCAGGTAAATATACTATTGCCGCACCGGCAGCAAACGAAGAGATTATCGTGACTATGGAAATCACCCCAGATGAAGGTGACGTCGTGGCTTACAAGACCACTTATACCATGCGAATCTTCCATATCGGCGAAATCATTCTTAACGAGCTTACAATCGACGGCACCCCGGCAAGCGATGAGCTGTTTGCCGCCATTACTGCCGATCCCTATAAGGCTACTCTTAACAATGTGTTTACCCATATTCCGGTTATCCGTGCCAAGTTTGTCCATGGACAGGATATCGAGGCAACCGCAAGCGAGCTTGACGGTACAAAGGTTGAATACACGTTTACCGCTTCGGTAGAGGACAAGACACGCACCTATGTATTGACCGTAGACGGTATCCATCTCTATAATCGTCTTGATTCTGACGAGACAGTGTCGCTTCTTTATAATGAAGGTGCCTACAATGAGGAGACAAAAGAGTGGAGCAACGGACAGTTCTCACTTTCTGAAATTGATGGCGGCTGGAACGGCGAATTTAAGTTCCCTATTACCGCAGAGAAGACATATACGCTCGGCGTTGGTCCCGATGCTGTGGTTAAGCAGCTTATCTTCAAGGGTCTCCGTGATAACTATACCAAAAATACCAATATCATATCGGCAGTAAGCGCAGGCGATGCAACCGTATGGCTTCCTTCCGATAACCGCTTCTACAACACTTCTGAGGCAGGTGACCGTGACCTTGTAATCAATATCGAGGGTCATAAGGTTGGTACTCCTATTGAATTTACAGTTACGAGCAACGGTCAGTTGATGTCGAAGTTTGATTTGACTGTCGGCAGAGAGGCGATTACTTCGGCTCCGGTATTGGTTTCTGCTGAGGCGATTGTTCCCGCAAATGCAAATCATTTTGTTGCTAAAGCTAAGTTTGACCGTGTCATAGCTTCTGCGAAAGCGAAAGTAGGTGATGACGAGATTGTGGCAATGGGCGGCAGCGATGTCATCTACTTCCCGGCATGGAATCTTGATTATTCAAAAGATTACGAATTGGTAATTACCGAGGCTGTCGACAACTACGGCAACCGCATGGCGCAGCCTTATACCGTCAAGGCAGCTACCGGTGAAAAGGTAGAGGTGGCTAAGTCGGCAATTGATTATGTAGTAAGTGATGTGGAAGAATTCAAGGCTGCTCTTGCTGCGGTCAATGCTTCCAATACTTCAGCCGATTCCCCTGCTGTAGTTATATTTGTCAAGAACGGCGATTATGATTTCGGTGGCGAAGAGCAGACATTCCGCTGCTACAATGTGGCTATAATAGGTGAAAGCCGCGACGGTGTCGTGCTCCACGGCAATCGTTCGGGCATCTCTAATCCGGTAATCTCTACCCGCTATTCGGTTAACACTTATCTTCAGGATCTTACCCTCCGTAATGACTATGACTGGGGCAAGCCGCGTACAGGTGTAGGTGTCGCTCTTACAAGCGGTACACGCGAAGTGGGTGTCAACCTTTCGCTGCAGAGCCAGCAGGATACCCAGGTGACTGACGGAAACCAGAGCTACTATCTGAATTGTGATTTCTACGGTGCTGTAGATTATGTATGTGGCGGAGGCGACCAGTTCTATGACAAGTGTAACTTCCTTATGACTGCCGACGGTACTATTGCCGCTCCTTCTACCGCAAAGACCTGCAAGTGGGGTTATGTATTCAGCGGATGTACTGTTGACGAGGCTACTCCCGGTGCTCTTGAAAAGGGTTGGTATCTCAGCCGTCCGTGGCAGAATGAACCCCGCACCTACTGGATTAACACTGTAATGAAAGTGAAGCCTGTGGATGTCGGTTATAACTCAATGGGCAATCTTCCCACTCATTTCTATGAATTCGGTTCGGTTGATGCCGAGGGTAATCTGCTTGACCTCAGTGTACGCGGTAATTCTCCGACTCATGTCGGCGCTCCTTACGAGCCGGTGCTCACTGCAGAAGAAGCTGCTTTCTTTACTGTAGGTAACGTGCTTGGTATGACTGACAGCTATTCTGCTGCTGAGGTAGTCAAGACTCCCGATGCTCCTGCAGTGACAATCGACGGTGATAATCTTAAGTGGAATACTGATGCCGATGCCCGTTTCTATGTCGTATATCGTAGCGGCAGCTATGTAGGCAATACTATAGAGGGTAGCTATCCGGTGGATGGTGACGGTATCTACACTGTACGTGCCGCTAACGTGCGTGGTGGTCTCGGTGAGGCATCTGAAGGTGTTCAGGTCGGAACTGTCGGCATTGATTCTGTAGAAAGTGGCGCCGATGTCGTTTCGGTTGAATATTTCAACCTCCAGGGTGTGCGCGTTTCTGAATCAGCTACCGGTATCTGCATCAAAGTCTCTGTATTCAATGACGGACACAAGACTGTAGAAAAGATCGTGAAATAAACTCCATCCCTGATTACGGTATGTCGTGATGGCAGTGACGGGTATCCTGTTGCTGCCATCATTGTTTATATGCGGTGATATGTGGGTAGTACCGATTATTTTTAGTAAGTTTGTGGTATGGTAAAGAATTTATTGTTTGATCTTGGCGGAGTGATTATGGATATCCGCCGCGAGAATTGTGAGCAGGCTTTTCGTGAGCTTGGAATGGAGTGTATCGGTGATTATCTCGGTGATTACGGACAGAAAGGACCGTTTGCCGAGCTTGAAGAAGGCATGATTACCGAACAGGAATTTCGCGACCGTGTGCGCGCCCTTATACCCCGTGAAGTCACCGATGAGGAGATTGACAGGGCGTTTAACCGCTTTCTTACCGGTATTCCGGTGAAACG
This sequence comes from Bacteroidales bacterium, assembly GCA_003150235.1. Lineage (GTDB taxonomy): Bacteria > Bacteroidota > Bacteroidia > Bacteroidales > Muribaculaceae > Muribaculum. The sequence goes on along the minus strand of QAMW01000041.1, from coordinate 107,781 downwards.
TCTTGAGGAACTGCGTCGCCTGCGCAAGGATTACAGGCTTTATCTGCTCTCCAACTCCAATTCAATCATGTGGCGGCAGGATATTGCGAAGTATTTCCGTCAGGAGGGAAGGGAACTTGACGATTACTTTGACGGCATCGTGACCTCTTTCGAGGCTAAATGTTGCAAGCCTGACCCGGCTATCTTCCGACGTGTGACGGATAAATTCGGCATACTTCCGGAAGAGACCGTGTTTTTCGATGACTCTAAGGCTAATGTGGAGGCGGCGGCAAAACTCGGTTTCGGTACACGTCATGTCGCCCCGGGTACGGAATTTTATGAATTACTATAAGACCACTATATTATGAAGGTAATAAATTTTGACGAGCATCCTTCCGTCATCAGCCAATATATGATGGAACTGCGCAATGTCGACATACAGCACGACATGCTGCGTTTCCGCCGCAATCTGGAGCGCATAGGCGAACTTATGGCATACGAAATCAGCCGTACGCTGGATTACAAGAAGGTCGAGATACAGACACCGCTTTCACCTGCCACATGCGACGTCATCGCCGACAAGGTGGTGCTCGGCACGATATTCCGTGCCGGTGTGCCGTTTCATCTGGGATTTCTCAATGTGCTTGACAAGAGCGAAAATGCGTTTGTGTCGGCTTACCGGAAATATAAGGAAAAGGAAAACTTTGATGTGTTTATCGAGTATATAGCGTCGCCATGCCTTGATGGAAAGACTCTGATATTGGTCGACCCGATGCTTGCCACCGGCGCGTCAATGGAACTTAGCTACAAGGCTCTCCTTACAAAGGGTACGCCTGAAAAGATTCATGTGGCGTCAGTGATAGCGTCGCAAGTGGCGATCGACTATATAAAGGCTACATTCCCCGCCGACAAGACTACGGTATGGGTAGGGGCGATTGACCCGGAAATAAACGCCCACAGCTATATCGTGCCCGGTCTGGGCGATGCGGGCGACCTTGCCTACGGCATCAAGGAATAATATCGGCAGGGACGGCGGCGGTGAGGCGCGCATTGTCGATGGCTGTCGACTCGACGCGGTAGACAGTGCCCGCAATTTCCGTCAGTTGACTTCCGGCTTGAGGCAGCCTGACTCCGTTGGCAAAGTCTATTCCGGCTATACCGACCGCCTTGTATAGTGCCTCTTTCATTGTCCACGCCGTGAGGAGCGCGTCATCATCGGTGAAGCGTTGCCGCTCCTCCTCCGAAAGAAATTTGCGCGTCACCCTCCGCAGGGTGGCGCGTGGTGTTTCAATGTCGATGCCTATCCGTACAGAGCCGCCTATGCCTATCGCGGCATAGCCTTTGCAATGTGAGATGGATATTTCACGCCCGAATCCTTCGATATAAGGCGAGCCGTCATCGTGATGACATAGTTGATGCTTTTCCCCCGCAATCGCGGTCAGAAGGCGGCTTACGGCACTTTTCTGCGCCTCCATCTGTCCGCGCCCGGTCTCTCCCGGCGTGAAACGGGTGAGATATATCTCTATGCCTGCAAGGTTGAGCGTCTCAATCATCGGGTGGAAATATGTTTTGCCGTGAATAATAAGTCCTCTTTTACCGCAGCGACCACCGGAGCGATTTCTTCACGGGCAGCCGACTGGGAATTTATCTCCAGCACACCGGAAATGACGAAGCGGGTGCTGTCGGTCGACAATATCTGTACGGGGGTGACCGTGGCTCCGGGTGTCACAAAGATTGTCGAGGCAATCCCGGCAGGGTTTTGCAGTTCGAGTATTTCTGTGGTGTTGCCTCCGGCGTTGAGCGACATTCTCGTGAGGCGGTTGTCGGTTGCCTCCGTCACGCCTCCACGACTGTGACGCGATGCGGTATAGCGGAGTGTGGCGTGGTATCGCGGATAAGTTACGTTTATCCAGGCGTTAGAATCATTTTTTGTGTCGATGGCAATTACCGCTCCTTTATTGACCGGCAGCATAATGTCATGAACTGTGACAGTATCGTAGATTGCGGGGTAAACCTCAACGCGCGGATATGCTACAGGGCGAGGCACGGGGGTGTCAGTGTTCTTCCTGCATCCGGTCATGCAAAGAGTGAGAATTATTGCCGATGATATGATTGACAGACGCATGGCGGTCATGGGTCGGTGCGCGTTTATTTCTCTACTTCTTCCTCGCTCATCACCTTGACGCGCACGCTGGCTATGCGGTGACGCTCGATGGTGAGTATCAGGAAGCGGCATCTGCCGTAGACGATTGACTCTTTGGATTTCGGGAAATCGCCCTTGATGGCAAGCAACATTCCGGCGAGGGTGTCGCAATCTTCTGTCACATCGCTGTAGTCTTCCTCGTTGAGACCGGTGACACGGAAAAAGTCGGTGAGCAGTGTCTTGCCGTCAAACACGTATGTGTCGTCGGGCAGACGCTTGTAGGTGACTTCCTCTTCATCGTATTCGTCGTTGATGTCGCCCACGATTTCCTCAAGCACATCCTCAAGGGTTACGAGACCCTGTGTGCCGCCATATTCATCGACCACGATAGCCATGTGGATGCGTCGGCGGCGGAAGTCTTCGAGCAGGTCATCGATCATGCGTGATTCCGGTACGAAGTAGGGTTCGCGCACCAGCTTTTGCCATTCGAAGTCGTCATCGGTTTTGCCGATGTAAGGCAGGAGGTCACGGCTGTAAAGCACTCCCTTGATATTGTCGTCGGTATCCTCGTAGACCGGCAGGCGTGAGAAGCCGCTTGAAAGTACGATTTCCATCACTTCCGCAAAAGTCGACTTGATGTTGATGTCGGTCATGTCGATGCGCGGGGTCATGATTTCCGATGCAGTTGTGTCGCCGAACTCAAGGATGCCCTCAAGCATCTCTTTTTCATCCGATGCCTTTACATCGGTTATCTCAAGAGCCTGCGAGAGGTCGTCGACCGAGATATTTTCGGTCTTTTTGGTCACGACTCGGTTTACAAGCGTGGAGCTTTTCACGAGCATAGACGATAGCGGCGAAAACAGTTTAAGCGCCAGCCCGATTCCACCGGTAGCCATTTTCGCCCACTTTACCGTGTAAGTGTTGGCGTAGAGTTTCGGCAATATTTCACCGAAAAGGAGTATAAGGAATGTCAGCAGCACACTCTGGAAGATAAAACTCAACAGTTCGCTGTGAAATTCGAAGATGCGGCTGAACGCAAACGAACACAATATGACTATCGTGACGTTGACGAGATTGTTGGCGATGAGGATGGTGGCAAGCAGACGTTCGGGGACGGCGAGAAATCCGTTTATTGTCGCGCTTTTGGGTGAATCCTCGATTTCTTCAAGTTGCTGCGGTGTCAGAGAGAAGTATGCGATTTCACTTCCCGATACAAAGCCCGATATAATGAGGGCAATGGCGGCAAATATTAATGCGACGATACTGCCCGCATCGGGGGCGTTTACGGTGACAAGATGTTCAATAGCCAGAATTATGCCCATGCAATCGGGCGTGGCTGGCAACGGGTCGATATCCAATTGTAAGTAGATTAGTTAAACAATAACCGCAAAAATGCGGAGGTCAACGAAGACCACCGCAAATTTATAAGAAATAGTCCAAATAACCAAATAATCGGGGTTATTCAGGATTAATCGGAAGTAATCGCGATTAATCCCAGCTAATCGGGAGGATGCCGTTGCAGTTCGGGTAATCGCTGCAGCCCCAGAATTCCCTGCCCTGTTGCTGCCCCTTCTTCTGCATCCTCTTCAGCATGGGCTTGCCGCATTTCGGACATGAAGGAGCCCCGCTCTTGGCTGCCTGTGTCTTGCGGGCTTCAAGGCGCTCCGCCGTCATATTCTCTGTAAAGCCGCCGGTCTGCCGGAAGCTTTCAAGCTGCCCTTGAATCTGAGATTGAAGCATCCTGTTCTCCCTGAAACACAGCAACAACAATGCATTAGCCGCCACTTCAGGGCTGTCATTCTCCAGCCAGCGGTCAAATTTGCTTTTCTGGACAAGGATATGCTTAGCGGCGTCATGCAGATAGCTGTTGGAATACTGCGGCGTGTCGAGTCTCATTTGCCAGATTGCTTCGCGATTAGGGTTGCCTATCGCCCATATTTCAGCCTTCTTGCGCAAAAGAAAATTAAAAAGATCACCCTGCAGCTCGTCAAAACTTGCTCTTGCCACATCAAGCAGCCGCATTTCTGTTTCTACCGACGTTGAATGTCGCGCCGAACCCTCGGCGATATTAGCCACACCGCATCTTGCCGCCATCACCATCTGGTCATATAGACGCCGCCCCGGGTCCATGCGGCAATCAATGAACCGCTCACAAAAATCCTGGGTGGCAAGCTGAATTACATTAGCTAAAATCCACGAATTCAGCCAATGATACGATTGCGAAAACTGAATATTAACTCCCATACCTATCTCGAAAAACGCAAATCTACAAACAAAAACGCACAACCGCAATCAAATCCCAACCAAAAAAATTGGAATGATATATGACTTTTCCGGATAGACATTACCATGGGGCTAAATCCGAATCTAATATTTTAATTCAAGAAGGATTGGATTGTTTGTAGATACAGTACAATCCTTTATAATCTCGGATTTGGTAATCTGCGGTTCAAAACTGCGGCTCGCAAGGAAATAATCTATCCTATGCCCTTGATTATTGGCTCGGGCGGTAGGATTATTTCTAAAGAAGTAGGAAAACTCTTTGGAGAATGGATTGAGGACCCGATAAGTATCAATCAGATGTCCCAACTTTAGTAATTCCTCGAAATTATGGCGCTCCCAATCGTGAAAGTTGGCTTGATTTCGTTGATGTTTTCCATCCCAACAATCGCTATCAGTGGCAACGATGTTCATGTCGCCACAGATAATCTGACGGTCGGGTGTAGTGCAAATTATCCGTTTCAGGCTCTCATCAAATTTCTTACGATGCTCAATCGCCCCTTCAACATTAGGGTTAGAATATGGAGTGTAGATATTGTAAAGAGTGAACGCGGGATAAAAAACTTCCGTTCTCAGCAGATGCCCAGATAGCTCCATGCTTTTGAGCTTATCAAATGAGCAGGGTATGCAGTCTTTTACATAAGTGGCAACTCCGGCATAAGACGATGAGGAACACTCTCGTTTGTAGCCCTCAATCTCAAATTCCGGTGAATCCTTAATATCCTTGACCTTTTGGAGACATATGATTTCCGGAGAGTATTCCGTAATAAGTTTCTTCAAAGCCTCAAAATGAGCTCTGATTCCGTCAATATTCCAGCTTATCAAACGCATTGTTGTAGGAGGTGTGGGCATTGTATATTGTCCTACTTGAATACGACCCGTAGGCAATGACCAATATTCCCCGTAGAATACTGGGGTCTGACCTTTAGCAACCAAAGACAAAAGCTTGTTAAACCACTCCACATATTCGGGGTCATTGCCTTTCCCGATTTCAAGGAGCCGAGGATTCTCCTCAATAAATGCTTTTACCGATTGGCTTATATCTTCACCGGTAGTCATCGCTTCCGCAGAAGTACACCATATCTCATTGGGGTCTCCGCAAAAGACAATATCCATATTGGCGCAAATGTGGTCTTGCGTTGTGATATGACAGCGCAAGGAGAAGCCATTGGGCGACATATATGACATCCAACGGAGTTTCTGGTAGCCTAACTTATGAAGCTCATGCAGAATTTGCATCAGCTCATACACTCCTAAATTATGTATGTCACATTCCATATTATACATTATTCTTCAATGGGATAGGTAGCGTCGTAGATTTCTTGTAGGTTTGTGCCGTTGAAGCTCCAGCGAGGCGTCGGTTGAACTCCATATTTGGAGTTCAAGAGTTTGGTTGTCACGGCAGTCAGAGATGTTTCTTCTCCGAGATACTCAACTTTTTTATCGCCAATCACAGTAACAGAAACAGATGTGTCAGCATTATAGGTCAGGGTGCTTCCCATAGGTATGCCCATTTGGCTGAAATTAAGAGGTGGACGGTGTTTCGTTGCCTTGTTTTTGGAGGCTATATCGTCAGCATTGAGGTCGTTGTTCATTTCATCGCTGACTTCAGTAGTTACGTCTTTCTCATTGAAGATTTCAAGAATGGCAATCGCCTGTTCTTTTTTTATCTGGAAAAACTCACGGTTGACATTTAAGCGGTTCGGCTCGAATGCCGTGTGAAGGGCTTTCTCCAGTTTGGCACAGTTGCAAGCCTTTACCTCACAAGCATACTCAACATCAAACGGCACTGGTACGCCGGTCGTGTAAAGTTCTTTGAGGCGAGCATCAAGCTCATGACGGGTAGTCATGCCTATTTTTACGAGACCCGGCATTGCTCGGTTTGAAAGGACATAAACTATGCCCATTTGATTATCTTTTGCCATTCTTAATGTATCTTTTATGTGTTGTGCAATTTTATTTCATCAGCCTTGTTTGCCGATTACGATATTTGGATGCTAAGCGCAAATCTACAAATAAAATATGGGACCACAATCAAAGACATGCAATAAACTGGCAAGCAATGGGAATAGATTTTAAAAGTTCGTGCCATTGCTATATAACAAAAGAGGATATGCCGAAACAAATCCTCTTTTTTATTGGGGGAGATTTGGGGATTATTTTACGGGCATTTTGGCGATGCGGCGCTCGTGGCGTCCGCCGTCAAAGGGGGTGTTGAGGAAGGTGTCGACGATGGCGAGAGCGAGTGTCGGCTCGATGAAACGTGCGGGCAACACGAGCACATTGGCATCGTTGTGGGCGCGGGCAAGACGTGCAAGCTCGACGGTCCAGCATATAGCGGCGCGTATGCCCTGATGTTTGTTAAGGGTCATGCTGATACCGTTGCCGCTGCCGCAGATGCCGATACCGGGGTAATCCCTGCCTTCCTCAATAGCGAGCGCACATGGGTGGGCAAAGTCGGCGTAATCGCAGCTTTCCTCGCTGTAACATCCAAAATCCTCTGACTCGATTCCTTGCGAGAGCAGATAGCCCTCGACGATACTTTTAAGCTCATACCCCGCGTGATCGCTGCAGATGGCGAGCTTCTTTCCGGGTTGAATAATTGACATGATTAGTTTAAGTTATTGTGTGGTTATGTTGATGTGATATTAAAATTTCTGCATGTCTACGAGACGCTTGTAATAACCGTTGTTTTTCAGCAGCTCGTCGTGAGTGCCCGCTTCCACGATGTGACCTTCGTGCATGACGCATATCATGTCGGCATTCTTGATGGTGGATAGACGGTGGGCAATGACTATTGTCGTGCGCCCTTTCATGAGGCGGTCCAGTGCAGTCTGCACAACCTTTTCGTTTTCGCTGTCGAGCGCCGAGGTGGCCTCGTCGAGTATGAGTATCGGCGGATTTTTCAGTATGGCACGGGCTATCGAGAGACGCTGGCGCTGACCGCCGGATAGACGGCAGCCCCGGTCGCCGATATTAGTGTCATAGCCATCTTCCGACGCCATGATGAAGTCGTGGGCGTTGGCTATTTTCGCAGCTTCGATTACCTGCTCCATAGTGGCTTCGTTGACACCGAAGGTGATGTTGTTGTAAAACGAGTCATTGAAGAGTATCGCCTCCTGGTTGACATTGCCCATGAACGAGCGCAGATCTTTTACGCGCAAGTCCTTGATGTTGATGCCGTCGATGGTGATTTCTCCCTCGGAGATGTCGTAGAATCGCGGCAACAGGTCGGCAAGCGTGGATTTTCCGGAGCCGCTTTGCCCGACTATCGCCACGGTGGCGCCTGCCGGGACATGCAGCGACACGTCTTTAAGCACCGGCACATTATTATTGTAAGAGAAGCTTACATCCTTGTAGTCGATTTCTCCTCTCAAAGATTTCACTTCTGCCGGCTTGTACGGGTCGCTTATCGGGTTTTTCGCACCGAGTATCCTGTCGACACGCTCCATGGAAGCGAGTCCTTTCTGGATGGCATATACGGCTTTTGATAGTTCTTTCGCCGGATTTATGATGCTGTAGAAAATCACCATGTAGTAGATAAACGACGCGGCGTTGATTGATGATATACCGGTCAATATCAGCGAGCCGCCGAACCATAGCACGATGGCGATGGTCAATGTGCCGAGAAATTCGCTCATCGGGTGAGCGAGCGACTGACGTCGCGCTATGCGGTTGCTTATGCGGTAAAATGTCTGGTTTTCGCGATGGAAACGGTAGCGCACTTTGTCTTCTGCATTGAAAGCCTTGATTATACGGAGTCCGCTGAGTGTCTCCTCGATGTTTGACATCAGCACTCCCCATTGGTTCTGTCCTTCAAGTGACTGGCGTTTCAGCCGTTTACCGATGCGACCCATCACGAGTCCTGCAAGCGGCAGCAGAATCAGCACAAACAGTGTAAGCTGCCATGATATTATAATCATCATCGTGAGACACACGATAATCATGATGGGATTTTTGAAAAACATGTCGAGCGATGACATTATGGAGTTTTCAATCTCCGCGACGTCACCCGTCATGCGCGCCATCACGTCGCCTTTGTGAGCTTCGGTGAAAAACGATATAGGCAGCTGCAGTATCTTGTCGTACATGTAGTTGCGTATGTCACGCACGATGCCCGAACGCATAGGGATGATAAAATAGGAGCTGAGGAAGGTGGTGCCGGTCTTCAGCGCGGTCATCACCACCAGCAGCCCCGACAGGGCGGCAAGCGCTCCTGAGGGACCCCAGTCCTGAATCATCAACTGAGTGTAGTAGTAGAAATTATTGACAGCCACATCCTTAAGCGATGCGCTTCCGACGGGCATGAAAGCATAGTTGGCTTCTTTTATGCCGAAGAGCATCTCCAGGATTGGAATTATCACCGCAAACGAAAACAGGGTAAGGAATGCGGCAAGTATGTTGAAGAAGATATTAAGCGCCAGATTGACCTTATATGGCGGCACAAAACGCCTGATAATCTTAAAAAATTCTTTCATGACACAAAGGTAAATAAAAATCACGACATTTGCCGCTGCCTGTCAAAAATATCCGGCATTCTTGGCGGATGGTGAAAAAATCAATACTTTTGCGGCATAAATATAAAACAATGCACTTACAATGGTCTCGCTGACCCCTACATCCCTATTCATACGCCGATTGTCACATTTCGCTATCTTCTTGATTATTGCGGCTGCGGCGGTATGTGCCGGTTGCTCTGATGATAATCAAGACGGGCGAGAGGGGGATTCACTGCGCCGTGCCCTGGGGGTTCAGCGGTTGCGTAATCTTGCCAACGGGAGAGAGGTGTCGGGGCAAATAGCTGTCATTGTCGACAGTATGCGGCAGGCACGTCACGACATATATTATTTCTCGGCTGTAAATGTGTTGATTGACCAGCTCTTCACCGAAGGAAAGTTTGCCATGGCTGATTCACTCGCTTCAGAAATGATTCACGAAGCGGCACAGGAACGCGACTCCGTCGCCCAGGCTATCGCTCACAGAATCCGCGGACAGATGTTTTACAAACTTTCCCGTCAGCAAAAGGCTTACGACGAGTTCCGTCAAGGTCGGAGTCTGCTTCCCGACTCAACAACCGACCTGCAGGTGTTTTCCAACACCGCAAGCATAGAGGAGTGGATATGGATTGCCGCCCACGCACTGAACGACACTGCCGGGATGAACCGCTATGGCGCGATGTATGCCGAGTCCGTTGCACGAATGATGGTGACCGGATGGCGTGACTCCACGGCGCATTTCCCGGTAACGGCTCTTGCCTTCGAAGCATCACGGTCGCTATCGGAGGGCGACCCGGTTACAGCCCGACATAAACTCACCTTGGCTTCCGGCATGATTGACAAAAAATATCCCGCCAACGCGTACGAACATTTCTATGAGGTGCGCAGCCGGCTTAATGCCGCCTCCGGCAACATCCATGAAGCCGTCGCCGACATTGACACCCTTATCGCCGCCTATCGTTCATTCCCATGGTTTCTACGCATCGCCCTGCGTGACAAGGCTAATTTGCTCGCCGGTGCAGACCGAAACGAAGAGGCTGTGGCGATAATGAGCCGACTTATAATGTTGAATGACTCGCTGAACTCCGAGCAGACCGACCGCCAGCTTAGCGACCTGACCACACTTTACCGTTCAGAACTTGACCGCGAGCACCGCAACTCAGAGCGCCTCAAGACAATATCGCTGATTGTCATAATCGCATTGCTGACTGTGATGCTTGTAATATCCTTTATCAATGTCAGGCGTCAACGCCGTAAAAACATCATCCTCATAGAGCGTATGAGAGATTTTGACAAGCAGAGGGTTGCCTGTCGTGACGATAAACAGCCTTCCGCCCCGGGCTCCGTCATGGAGCTTCTTGACCGGAAAATGTTGACCGACCGGCATTTTACCAATCCAGCCCTGGGGCGCAAAGAGCTTGCGGCGATGGTAGGACTCACTCCCGATGAGCTCGGGGCTATGATTAAAGCCGAAAGGGGTCAGACTGTAGTCGGTTATATCAACGCCTGCCGTGCCGAAGAAGCGCGCAGGATACTTGAAGCCGCTCCTGATACGGCTATTGCAACTATAGCGGCTGACCTCGGATTCGGCACACCGCGTACCATGCAGCGGGTGTTCCACATGCATTTCGGTATGTCGCCCACACAATTCAAAGAGCTGTCTAAAGAATCAAGAAACCGCTGATTTCAAGATGTTTTACAGACTTTGACTGAAATTGTCGCATCATCAGGCGTAAATGTCGCATGAAAGTCGTGCCGACTCCATCTGTTATTCCATAAATTTGTAAAAAAATTTATCTGTAACTTAAACCAATCATTTTTTCCAAAGCCTTTCGAAGAAGACGTGACTGAGAACCGGGCGCGGAATTATTACATTAATTTATGATATCAAGATTTAGTTGCAAATGCCTTCTATGGCTGATGCTGGCGGCAGTGGCACCTTGTTTCCAAGGTTGCAGCAACAATGACGATCCTCAGCAAATTGAGGGGCTCTTTCTTGGCCCCTACGACGAGATTGTGCTCGGAGAGGAAGGTAAGGCACTTCCGCAAGGGCGCATACTCATTGCCATAAAAGCTGAGGATGGCACGGTTTTCGAACGTGAGGCGCATCATAATCGCGATGCTTTATCCTATGTGAGACTTTCCGAGGGGCTTCGGGCGGGTACATATCGATTGCTTTATGCAACCGTTGACTCCCCGTCACATACAAACGACGAAACCGGTCGTGAAGAATATGGTCTCGGCAGTCGCATACATGTCACAGATTCAGGCATTGCAGTAATCGATACCTACAATCCAAGACTCGGCTGCGTAGGTCTCGGTTCGAAAGACGATCCGTTTGTAATCACCAGCTCGTCGCATATCTTCCAGATGATGATGGCGGTAAACGATTATGACTACAACCGCCTGATGCCCGAAGGCACGTATTTCAGTCAGGAATGCGATATCGACATGAAGTCCATGTCGCGCAGCTGTGATGCCGAATATGGCTGGATGCCAATCGGCGCAAATACCAACACTCCTTTCCGTGGAGTTTACCTCGGTAATGGATATAAGATAAAAAATCTGATAATCAAGCGTCCACATACGGCAGGCGTAGGGCTGTTCGGCTTTCTCCACAACGCAGTCATCGACGGGCTAAAGATGGAGAAGTGTTCGGTAGAAGGTCAGTTTGCTGTAGGTACGCTCGCAGGTGCCGTTATTACGGCGGGCGACAACGACCGGGGGACCGGCACCATTACCAACTGTATAATCACCGATTGCACGGTAAGCGGCAATGAATCAAGTGCTATGCTCGGAGGATTGCTCGGCGCTGTCGACATGCATTCCAAAGCGTTGCTTGGCGATTGTTCGGCACAGAACGGCTCCGTGAGCGGCGGCATGAATGTCGGCGGCATATTCGGAGGAGCCGGGATATACTCGTCGGTGCTGGTGACGGGATGTGATAACAGCTCATCGGTCAAGGGTATTGTGGCGGGTGCAGGTGGCATCGTCGGTACCGCTGACACACTGCAGGTAGTGGGCTCACGTAACTATGCCCGCATCGAGGGCCCGACTTCTTCAAACAGTCAGAGCTCCGGAACGGGGACAGGTGGTATCGTAGGCGGTTCGGGATTTTCCTGGATTACAGGATGCAGCAACGAAGGCGATGTGTCGGGCTTCGAGGGAGTAGGCGGCATCATAGGCAGCACACGCATCAAAGGAAGCCAAACGGATTCTTATTATTATAATCAGAGCGTGTTACGCTATTGCTATAATAAAGGTGCGGTGAGCGGCACACGGTTTGTAGGTGGTGCCATAGGGGAATCTCAGGCAGGCGCTTTCGGGGTGTCTAACAGCGGAAGCGTCAACGCATCGGACTATGCGGGCGGTATCTGCGGCACCGCGTCAGTTGCCGTAATCCATAACTCGGCAAATAGCGGCACAGTGAATGCTTCTTCACATGCGGCAGGTATCTGCGGCAAAGCGACATGGGGTTCATTCGCAATCAATCAGAATGCGGGAGCCGTGGTCACTTCCTCCGGCTGGGCGGGAGGAATAGCCGGTCTTGCCGGCAACAATACCGTCATAACGTATTGCTCTAACTTCGCGCCGATAGACGGAGGTTCCGGTTATGCAGGCGGCATAGTCGGCGATATAGGTGAGCCGCGCGAATGGACAGGCTGGGATATCGCCGAATGTGTGGTGGGCTCGCTGGAGTGCGTGATGGGACTTGCGGGACCGTGTCTTGCCGTTGCCGAAGGTGCCGTGGAGATGGCACATGCGGTAGAAATTGCTATAAAAATTGTGGAAACAGGCATTGAAGTAGCGTTGCAAGGCTGCGATTATACCCTGTTGGGATTCGGTATCCATGAGATGCTGAACCCTGAGATAGAAGCTGAACTGCAAGCCGACATGCGCGCCGACGCGGAGGCGGCTACAGCCGACAGTGAGGCAATGCTCGCCGAAATCCGCAACAAGTGTAATCCGAACTCTCCGCAGTTTGCGCTTTCTAACTTCGGCAATTTGTACCGCGGTCAGCTTGAAAACCACGTGACATGGTACAAAGGTGAGGGCAATGACGAGATTTTCAACGAAAATATCAACGAAAAACGCGAGGCACGTGCAGAACAGCTTGAGAAGATTGCCCACATAAAAGAGATAGTGCATACGACGATTGCCGGAGTGTGTGTGGCTGTCGGTACCGTAACGCTCATAGCCGGAGAAATTGCCACGGGTGGCGCGGCTACAGCCATCCTTGCCGCCGGAGCCGTAGCCTCGATAGTGGGAGGAGTGAATGCCGTTGTGAAGTGCTGTACGGAGTTTGAGAAGAATGCCGTGATTATATCACAGTGTGTCAACGCTGAGACGGTCAGGTCGGGTGGCAGACATTCATCCATAGCCGGACGCATTTGTGACGGATGTATGATTTATGACTGCCTGACCACCATAGGCACCAACGGTGAGTTTGCCGGTGACATAGGCAATCATTGCGAGGTGAGCCACAATATATCTCTTGCACCTCACGACGGGTCCAAGCCCGACGGTGCATTGAACAGATGTGTCTACGCCGACTCCTCTCTCGGCAACGGGGTCACAAAATGGAATGACGACATACTTTCGGTGTCTTATGACATGATGTCAAAAGAATCTACCTTTACGGCACTTGGCTTTTCATTCGGCAACAATGGACGATGGATATTGTCGTCGCAAGAAAAGTGTCCGTATCCTAATGTGTCGGAGATGAGAAAATAAAGATATAATAAAAAGATAAGTCAGCGATGAAAAAGATAAATATAAAGACTTTACCGTGGATATTGGGAATTTTTATGGTCATCGGCATTACAGGATGCCAGGACGAGAATCCGGAATATAATGTGCCGGGCGAGCTTCAGGGGACAGGCGACGGTCGCGTCACGGTAGTTCATCTGCGTACTTTGGGTTTGGACGGACAGGACACCCAGGGTGATGTCACATTCTGCCTTGAGAATCCCTCTTCGCTTCAGTCGTTGAAATTTGCCGGTCATCTTCGCAATAGCGACGACACCCGCGACGATGGTTCGTTGGCATGTCATATACGCATAGGATCGACCGATATTCCTGACGGAGTGTATTTCATGAAAATAGAGAGTGAGAATGTCGGGGGATTAGGGTCACGCAAGGTAAGGTTCATCTCCAATGTCGGCGAGGAGGCTCAGACCGAAGCCATGAGCTATGACGATCTTGAAGGGTCGGGTACATCAGGCGACCCTTACCTTATCAATGACGACGGCGACTTCCTCACGATGATATGGTACCTTGAGGAAGACCCCGACCACGGCTACGGGAAATATTTCCTGCAGACAGAATCGTTTGATGTACCGCGCCGCAGCCAGATGATTGACGGTCATGTCTACGCTCCCGTACAATTCTCGGGGACGTACGACGGCGGAGGCAACGAGTTGCGCAATCTCACTTATCAGGGAGGATCGAATGAGGAAACCGACAGTGATGTGGGTCTTTTCGAGATGCTCTTTTCGGCAACGGTGAAGAATCTTGCCATAAGCCGGGCGATGGTGGTTAATGCCGCCAGCCGCGTCGGTCTTGTCGCCGGTCGTGCCTACGGCTACAGCAATCTTGAAAACATCACGATTGACGGCTCCATCACGGCTTCCGGAAGCGATATAGGCGGTCTCGTCGGGGAGTCGTTTGCCGCGCTCCGTCTTAAAAACATAAAGATAGGTGCTTTCTCGCTCATCGGGAGTGAGACGACCGCCGAAGATGTGGGCTTGCTCGTAGGCGAGCAGTTTCAGAACGACCTTACGGTAGATGGCGTCACCACGCCGGGTCATGTGTTCACGGTGACAGGATTTAGGAATGTAGGAGGTCTCGTAGGCAACCTGAATGTAAACTATGCTAATCTCAGCAACATCACGCTTGAGCATAGTGTGGACCAGGAAACAAGCGGTGTCAAAATCGTTTACGGGGCAGAAAAGTATGTCGGCGGTCTGATAGGCAACCTGCAGGCGCTTCATTCCATTGAACTGAATAATGTGAATGTCAAGGCTCCGGTGCGCGGCAGTCAGGATGTAGGAGGGCTTGTCGGTCATGCCTGCGTGGCTGATGCAACGGTTAATGGCGCACTTGTCTCTTCGGTAGTGAACGGTGGCGTGTCGGTCGGCGGTTTCTTCGGCTATCTCGGTTATGCGATGCCGGGTGCCAAAATCACCTTTGATTGCGAAAGCCGTCCGGTGCGCTATGTGGTCAAGTCGTCGGCTGACGCAGAGGTGAAAGGCGACACTTACGTCGGAGGCATGATCGGCTACTACGATGCTTCCTACGGAGAAATGAATATTAAGGGACAAGTGGAGATTGCCGTTAACGTGAAGGGTGGCTCAAATGTAGGCGGCGCATTCGGATATGCCGCGGAACTCCTCACATTTAATCCTTATAAAATTAATTTCTCGTCGACCACCATGCGAGTCGAGGCTTCCGACAGCAACGCCGGAGGGGTAGTTGGCCTGGCGCATCACGCCGCGCTTGACGGGGACAACCGCTTTGATCCGGGATTCAAGCTTCCTAACATACCTGCATGCTTCAGCGGTGTGGTGACCGCTGCCAAGAATGCCGGAGGCATTGCGGGTAAGCTTGAGGCTGTGTGCGCGATTTCCGGTCTGGCGAGTGCGGCGACAGTCACGGCGACAGACTCCGATGCCGGAGGCATTGCGGGATGGCTCGACTATGATGTGAACAACTGCGTGAACTATGGCCGTGTCGATGCCAACCAGAGTGCAGGCGGTATCTATGGCGCGACGGCAAAAGAGGATAAAATCACTATTCTGAAATGTGCAAACTATGGCGATATACATGGTAACAGCAACGCCGGTGGCATCGCAGGATACACGAAAATGGCAAAAAATCCCCGCTTCTCAATTTCCACATGTTATAATTCGGGCAATATAAAGAGCGTAAATGCCGGAGGTATAGCCGGATTCGTGGGCTGTGACGACACGGGCAGCAAGAACCAGGAGTTTGACATCAAATACTGCGCCAACCGTGGTATAGTCGAGGGCATGGGCGGCAGCAATGGTTACTCCGCCGGAATTGTAGCTATGATGGATCATCGCCACGGCTATGTGTCGCAATGCTGGAACGAAGGGGAAATCTCGGGCCCGGCGCAGAAAGCCGTTGCCGGCATAGTGGCTCACATGGGCGACGGGGGTGGCAGCGGATTGCACTATAACTACGGATTGGTGACCCGTTGCATCAATTATGGCAAAATCAGTTCATCCGACTCCAATACACGTGTCGGGGGCGTTGTCGGTATTCTGGAATACGGTTTCTCGATGGACTATGGACATAAGATAACCGATTGTGCCAACTATGGCGATCTGCCTTCCAAACAGAAGCACGACAATGGTGGAATACTCGGCTATACCGAAGCATACACCAACACCTACCGCACATTCAACAAGGGGAAGGTGTCGCACGGCAATGCCATCATAGGCGACCATCAGGGTGCCTCCCTATTCCACCATAGCCACAACTACTTTCTGGAGGGCACCGGCAAAGACTGGCCTTCCTCGACAAAAGTAAGTGCCGGCGACCTTTGCAAAGAGAGCACCTATAGCGACTTTGATTTCAAAGACATCTGGGCAATGACTCCCGACGGACCGCAGCCTTATAGTGTCCCCTTTAACGAGTGAGCATGCGCGTCAAAAATAATAGGACAATGTGAGATATGCACCTTGTAGAAATGATTTTTTCGGATAGAACTTGCTGAAAGGAATTCCGTTGTAGGAGAGATGCCGATATTGACTATATACGTCAAAATTTGACATCAAATATCCGGCATTGAATCCACAAGGACCTACGTTTACGTAGACTCCGGCTCTTAAATCCATGGCACACCATTGACCTGCGCTTGTACTGACTTTTTTGTCATCATACTCAGGCCAATGGGTGTCCTGGCGAATCCACACCTGTGCGTACGGGATATTCATCATGATTCCCGGTTCTGCGAATAATCCTAAATCTACCTGACCTACTTTAAGTGCCGGAGTCTTCAGAATCACGGAAGGGTGTAAATAGATGTTCCACGGCTTGTTGTCGTCACTTTCTATCTGCCAATTATTACCGGATGGAAAGCCTTCTTCATAGTACACCTCCCAGCCTCCGATTGCCCCGCCGATTCCGATGTAGTGATTAAACATATAATGATATCCTAATTCCAGCTGCCAAGAGCAAGCTGAGGTAAGCATTCCGGTAATGGATGCCCTATTGTGGGTGAAGTCAAAGTTAGTCTCCTCTTTATTTCCGGCACATATCGAACATGCCGAGACAAACACTGCAATCAGTGCGCCAAATTTTTTCATTGCCGTTTTGTTGAATGTGAGTGGTTGTTTCGATAATTCGAAATCTCATGAGGTCTTGTCATAACTTTCCGATTTTCACAAAGATACTAATTCTTTTCTTTGTAAAGAAAAGAATTAGGCAAAAGTTTTTCTTTGTAAAGAAAAAGGAGAACGCGGTACTAGTATAGAGTCATTTGTACAACCCGCTATGTGGTATTGGTGTTCTGGACGTGAGTAAGGAGTTCATAGCTGATGCTGCCAAAGTTGTAAAAAGTATTGGAGTTGTAAATAATGGAATGAACTGAAATTAATTCGGGGGGGACAAAATACGCAATGAAAGTGGAACAAATCATGCAATAATAGTGGAATAAATCATACAATGAAAATGGAATAAATCATACAATAGAGACAGGACTAATGATACAATAATTATGGGATAATTCACGCAATAAAATAAGGATATTTCATGCGTTTAATAAAAATAATCACTATATTTGCCATTCATAATCAACACAATTCCTTATGGCAAAGCAGTTATATCGCCCCAGGATAGCTGACACTACTCTTGGTGAGAAATTGGAAGGCATAGGTGCCGTTCTCATTGAAGGCCCAAAATGGTGTGGAAAAACCACTACTGCGGAACATCACGCAAAAAGTGTCATATACATGGATGATCCGGCGACACGAATTGCCAATCTGGAGGTTGCCGATATAAATCCGGCGCTGTTGCTTAATGGTGATAATCCCAGGCTCATTGATGAATGGCAGCTTGCCCCACAGATATGGGACGCAGTGCGGTTCATTGTTGACCATCGGGGAGAAGAAGGTTTGTTTATCTTGACCGGCTCGGCAGTGCCGCCGATGGGCGATGACAATAATAAGATTACGCATACCGGCACCGGTCGTATCGGGAGGATGAAAATGCGCACCATGAGCTTATGGGAGTCGGGTGAATCTTCGGGCGCTATAAGCTTGAAATCATTGTTTGCCGGAGCCAGTGAACTTACCGCTACAAATGATGTTGGACTTGAGCAAATAGCCTTTATGACTTGTCGCGGTGGTTGGCCCAGGGCGATATCCCAATCTCCACGCGCATCGCTCGAACGGGCTACCGACTATTTTGAGGCGGTGATAAATTCAGATATAAACCGTACCGACTCATCACTTAAAAATCCGACGAAAGCCGCTCTGCTGATGAGGTCGTATGCGCGGCTTGCAGGTACACCTGCGCCGTTGACCGCGATTGCTGCAGACATGGCATCCTCAGAAAACGCGATGCCTGACAGCCGTACGGTCCAGGCATATATTAATGCTCTCAAGTTGATTTTCGTGATTGAAGACATGCCTGCATGGAATCCAAATTTACGGAGCAAAGCAGCTATCCGAACAAGTGACACGCGCTATTTCGTTGATCCGTCAATAGGTGCGGCAGCACTTGGAATTGGTCCTGATGACTTACTTTCCGATTTAAAGACTTTTGGATTTTTCTTTGAGGGGCTTTGTGTGCGCGATTTGCGAGTATATGCGGAAAGGTTAAACGGCAGAGTGTACCATTACCGCGATTCCAAGGGACTGGAATGTGACGCGGTGATTCATCTGCGCAACGGAAAGTACGGACTTGTCGAAATCAAGCTTGGAGGCGACAGGCACATTGACGAAGGGGCGGCGAATCTATTGAAACTGCGCGACAAGATTAATACCGACAATATGTCGGAACCATCGTTTATGATGGTGTTGACTGCTGTTGGAAAATATGCGTATCGTCGTAAAGACGGGGTCTATGTTGTGCCTGTCACTTGCCTTAAAGATTGAGGAAGACTTGTCAGATAGCTTCGCTGTAGGCGGAAAATGCAATCGGGAGCATTATGCCGCCGGTCACGGGGATGCCGCTGCTGCCGCCTGCGCCGAAGTTGAGTGAGTAAGTGTAGCGGCATCCGGGTTGCCAGTTGATGCTTACGGGGATACGGAGTTCGCCGAAAGTCACGCTACCGTCGGCATTTCTCTCGCCGATAAGCATTGTGTCGCTATCCTTGGGAGTGTCAGACCCATCGGATAATTTCCATACTGCGCAGCGGAATGTGATGCTTACGCCGTCGCTGTAGCCGGTTTCGGCAGTGGCATTGTCTTGTGACTGGGGGATGAGGTGCATGACTGTCTCATCGCCGAGGCTTTCCATGTGGCTATTTACAGTTTTTGTCGGGAAGGAAGCTTTTGATGACTGAGGTGCTCCCGAACTTACGTCCCATTTTGCCTGCTGCCGTCCTGACGGGAAGATGAAATCACCCTGCATGTAGACATGATTCACTATTATTTCGCTGATTTCCACGTGGAGCTTACGGCTGGAGTTTTGAGCGGTGAACACTATTTCTGAAAGCGCCTGGCGGAACTGCATCGGCACACTCCCGTCATTTGCCGTACGGTGAAGACTTGTGGCATATTGCAGTGTCGTCTGTCGTGATGCTTCGTTGGCGACATTAAACATACATAACTTTGCACGGGTCATTTCTACATCAAGCAGCGGGGTGCATTCGCGATTTGCTGTCTTATCGTATCGGTAGGCAAAGAAATCCACGTCGCCTTCCGAAGGCCAGAGATGGGGCTTTCCGGTATTGAGCCATCTGCCTCCTGAAAAGGCGACAAGCTCTTCGTCAATAAATGGTGTGCCATTATTACGTGCCGAGATAATGAAATTCTTGACATCATTGTCTGCGGCAGCCGAAATCTGCCGAGACGCATTTACGGGAGTCACGCTAAAGGTGATTTCATTGGGTGCGACGGGAGTGTCATATCCTTCGTCAACTGAACAGGCTGTCATCATCACGACTGCAATGCTTGCCAGAAAAAGCCCTTTTATCATAATGTAGATGAATTAAATAATACCTAAAATTTCCTTAAATGTTAAATTTTCATTCACTTTTCTTTGAAACAAGAAATATGATGAAAGGTTCGCGGTATTATTTAATTTAACATATTTTTAGAACTCAAGGCTTTTATCGAGCAAATAAAAACAAGATGATGTGTCGAGTTATGCATTTTGACACATCATCTTGCGTATATGGAGACTTTAAGATATTATTTTACCGGGGAAACGAGGAAAGAATAGGTGTAGTCGCCTGCGTTAAGCCGATATGGGGCATGAGGTTGAGCGCCCCAGCTGTTGTCGCCCGCAAGACCGCGCTGCGCGAGGTCGACATTGAGCCATACATTACTGCGCGAATGGCGTACGTCGCTTGTGTGCATCTGTTGTTTACGCACTCCAGGGTCGAGGTCGGCGGGCGTGACATCGAGTGCGCTCACATTCAGTGGCTGCATACCGGTCACCATGATGCCCGCACCCGACTTGTCGGTAAGGGTAGCCCAGCGTACATCGGTGTGATTGCCTGTCTCTTGCGGGAATATGTACGGGAAGAACATATCGTTGACATTGCCGCTCCAGATGCCTATAAAAGAAGAGGTATTGCGGTCGGAATAATTCTCCCACGGACCTCTGCCGTACCATGTAAGATTGTCAAAATGGCGCGGCATGGGAATCTGCATCCCGAAACGCATCAACTCGGGGGTGTCTTCGCTGCAATGCAGGCGGGAGGTGATACCGAGAGTGCCGTCAGGAAATATCGTGTATATAAGAGTATAGTCGGCATCGACATCGGCAAGCCTGTAACGTGCGGTCACGGTTTGGAAAGGTGCGTTGGAGGTGTGGTTGACTTCTGTAACTTTTCGATTTTCAGCAGCACAGCGCCACGCGTTGAGCCGTATGTGGTCTCCGCTGCCGCGGTCGTTGTCGGTCGGCGCGCGCCAGAACGAAGGCGTCGGCACACCGGAAATAAGGTTGTGTCCGTTAACCGAGTAGCCGCGTAATTCGCCGTTACGGCTGTCGAACTCTATTTTTATGCCGTTATCACATTTGAATATCCAGTTGCCATGTTCGGTTGTCATTTTGGACTGTGAGCCTGTGGCATCCGGTAGGTCAAACGAGTCATGGACGGCTATGGCAAACTGCTCGCGCGCCACTTCATGACCGGCGGGGATGATGTCGTTGCCCGTGCGCGTGAAAGCATACACGGAGAGATGGTATTCGTTGCCGTCGTTGATGTCAATCACCGGGAATCCTTTTATCTTTACGTCCTTGCTCTTTCCGGCGGGAAGCGCAATGTCGATATCGCCTGAAGCAACAGGATCGCCGTTTTTGAGTAGTTCCCAGCGGAACGTGTAGTCCTTTAGGTTGCGGTACATGAAATGGTTCTGTACCTCAAATTCGCCCGAAGCTACATTGAGCGGTGCAAAACGGATGTCCTGATATACCTTTTTTACTTCCATAAGCCCGGGATGGGGTGTGCGGTCGGGGAGCACAAGCCCGTTTATGCAGAAGTTTTCGTCATTCGGATATTTGAATGCTCCGAAGTCGCCGCCGTATGCCCAGTAAGATTTGCCGTTCTCGTCTTTCGTGAGCAGTCCCTGGTCAACCCAGTCCCAGATGAAACCGCCCTGCATCTGCGGGGAGTTACGGATAATGTCGAAATATTCCTGGAAATTGCCGGTGGAGTTGCCCATTGCGTGAGCGTATTCACACATGATATAGGGACGCCCCGGATTTTCACGTGATGCGTAATCTCTCATGTACTCCATCGCGGGATACATGGGACAAACGATGTCGGTGTTGCTTCCCTCGCCTGCACGTTCAAACTGTACGGGGCGGCTGTTGTCACGTGACTTGATCCAGTCGTAGGCGGCGATGAAGTTGTCGCCGTTTTCACACTCGTTGCCGAGCGACCATGTGATCACGCTGGGATGATTCTTGTCACGTTCGACAAGGAGATGCTCGCGGTCGAGTATCGCGTCTTTCCATACGGGGTCATGTGAGGGGTGTCCCTCCTTGGGATGCCAGTCCATGCCGTGAGCTTCCACGTTTGCCTCGTCGACGAGATATATTCCGTATTCGTCGCAAAGGTCATACCATAACGGTGACTGAGGATAGTGGCTTGTGCGCACGGCGTTGATATTGTGGCGCTTCATGGTCATGATATCCTTCATCATCGTCTCGCGGTCAACTGCGTGCCCGGTCAGGTGGTTGTGTTCATGAAGGTTTACGCCGTGGATTTCTATCGGCTTGCCGTTGATGGTGAGGCGGCTGTCGGTTATCTCGACTTTGCGGAAACCTATCCGCGCAGAGGTTGCCTCGATTACCTTGCCGTCGCTGCCCGAAAGCGTAAGTACAAGGGTATAAAGGTAGGGAGTCTCGCCGCTCCATTTGTTGATATTCCTTATTGTTGCCGCGAAATTGACGCTGTCGGTCGACTCCTTACCGAGGGAAATCGCTTTCGAGTTGTTGAACACACGCTTCCCCGTTGCATCGTAGAGCGACGCGTCGAGGCGCATTGGTGCTGTCACTCCGGAGAGATTCTGTAACTTCACTTCAAGGTTAAGCTCCCCGTTGCGGTAATTGCGATCAAGCCCCGCATCGGCGAAGAAATCGAGTATGCGCTGCTGACCGGTCGAGTATAGATATACGTCGCGGTCTATGCCTGAAAGACGCCAGAAATCCTGGTCTTCCAGATAGGAGCCGTCGGTCCAGCGGTACACTTCGCATGATATGCGGTTTTCGCCCGTCTTGAGATATCGGGTGATGTCAAATTCGGATGGATTCTTGGTGCTTTGCACATATCCCGCCTTATGACCGTTGACCCAGACATACATACCCGCTGTCGAGCCGTCGAAATGGAGATACACTTGTCTGCCGTCCCATGATGAGGGGATGGAGAAGGTGCGCGTATAGCTTCCCACGGGGTTATCGTCATGCGGGATATTGGGGATATTGTTGGGATAGGGATAGACTACATTAGTATATATGGGGGTGCCATATCCCTGCAATTCCCAGTTTGACGGTACGGGAATTGAGTCCCATGATGATGTGTCGTAGCCCGATTTGTAAAAGTCAGCCGGGCGATCGGCAGGTTTCGGAGAAAACTTGAATGCCCATTTGCCGTTGAGGCTCATAAACCACGGTGATGACGCGTGATCGCCTTTTATAGCCTCAGCGTCCGAAGGGTAGGGGAATGCCGTTGCTCTCGGGGTGAGCCTCCCCTCAGCAAACACTTGTGGATTTTCCCAGTCATTGACAGCGGCGGAGATTCCACCCGCCATGGTCGCTGCCAGCAGCAATAATGAAAGTCGTCTGTACATCTTAGATTGCAATAATGTGTTGGTTGGTCATGTCCCGTAAAGATACATAAAATTCGCCATTAATCAACCATCTTTTGTCGCAATAGATGACGCGCAGCCTCATGTCGTACACAGCGTGTGTCAGAATCAACCTTGTCGGCCCTCGACCGATTTGAGAAATGCGTCATCGGGATTGAGTAAGACTAAAACTTCCTGTATTTTGAATTATTGCGAAAGCAAATCGTTACCAACCTGCTTCTCGTTCAGGCGAAATTGATTTTAAACGACTTTTATTCGGTTCACCCATACCTCGACTGGCTTTAGAGGACGTTTTAAGAGTCTTACCATAAATCCAACAAGAAAAGCAGATACAACCGTGCCTTCACGGACTCCTTCGATGCCTCCGATTGTAACCCAAGCTATGATTACACCTGTAAGTGTCATTACAACATCATTGATTATCTTGATAGTGTGAAATTGCCAATGACCTACCTTACTGATCGCTGCCACGATACCTTCACCCGGCAATAATAGCAGCGAAGCCTGTATTTCCAAAACAATACCCGCACCCATCACGGTACACCCGGTAATCAGCCACAGCCAGCTCAAAGCATAGGTCCCGACCGGAACCCATGCCGTCAGAATCATGGCAAGGTCTGTATAAAGACCGAACAAAAAACTTGCGGCGAACTGGAAGAGTTGAAACGGTTCAAACTGTCGCCGTAAAATAGCTATCTGTGCAAGAACAAACATCGCCTGCATACAGCACATGTATGTTCCCATAGTCATCGGCGCACCGGGTGCGAGACTCAGAACGTATGGTGGACAGGCAGCCGGCGACGTGCCGAGATTGGCTCGTGTGATAAGAGCCACTCCTAAGGCTATTATAAACAACGATATTACAAACAGTATTGTCCTTGAAATTAGATTATTCCTTTTCATGGTGCAAAATTAGTGAAGTCTCGGCATTTGGATATATTCAAAATGGAGCAAAGTATGTGCAATTACGAACCATATGACGGTATAAATCAAAAATATTCACTAATTTTGCACCTATGAAAAATCTAATCGGATATGATTCGCCGGTCTTAGTGTCGGCTGTCGATTCCGACAGCCTTCGTTTAGATTCCAATCATCTCAACGGAGGCAGGCTTTTCTGTTACGAAGGAAACGCTACTGTAACCCTCAATGGCACAATATATTATCTTGTTGCCAATTCAAGCATTGCTATAATACCGGGGGCTGAAATGAGTGTGGTTGCTGTCAGCGATAATTTCCAGGGACGCAAGATGATATACACCTTTGAGTTCTTCCAACTGGCATCCCGTGACCTTGACGGATTGTTCAGTTTCTATCTGAATAATCCTTTCTATATCCGCACACACGCAGAAGTCGAGAGTACATATTCCATTCTCACCATTCTCGGAGAGCTTACAAATACAAAGGGTCCGTTGATGATTGAAAGGGCCATCTGCCTGATGCGTTTCCTGCTGATGGGAGTTTGCGAAAAAATCATCGGTCATGACACAGAAAGCGATAATATATCTTTGTCAGGACAAAGGATATTTCAGCGTTTTATTTTTCTTCTCGCTGCAAAATACAAAGAAATCAAAAGCGTGGAAGGATATGCCTCCATTTTGGGTGTTACTTCCAAACATCTCAATTCAGTTTGTCGTACCCAGACAGGGAGTACAGCCAAATCCGTAATCGACAATACCGTTATATCTCATATAAAAGCAGAACTGAACACATCTGATAAAACTATCAGTGAAATATCATTTCGCATGGGCTTTAATGGACCTACTGAAATGTGCCGGTTCTTCCGCCGGCTCGAGAATATTTCGCCCGGTCAATGGAGGGAATGCAATCGTCCCACGACAACCATATAAAATATGGCTTCGAATATACGAAAGCATGAAGGTCAAAATAACAAAGAGCTTGTCAAGGTAAAGTGATACCTGACCGTTCTTGATGGGTCGTTCTCTGACCGTCACTTTCGGGAAGCACTTTGTGGCATCGGCTTTGACACCGGGTATCGAGTAGCGCATACGGAGATTGTAAAATAGCCCGTTAGGTATAATTGAACTTCTGGCAAATCTCAGCCATTGTATAAGGTCGCCCCGCCACTTCCACGATGGTGAGGAAAGGCTTGTCGGTCATACCCCGGTCATAGGTGGTCGGATATGTTAAATTGTGTTCAATTTGACGGTTCATTATCGAAGAAATTTGTTGCACGTTCTTGAAAGCTGTTGCACACTGCTGAAAGGAAGTCGTGCCGTGTGATCCATCTCGCGTGGTACAATAGCGGTACAAAAATACTCCGAAGAGGACGAATCGCCAAGGGGAGAAAATCTCGTTTGTTAAAATCTATTAGCTGAAAATCAATGTATTATAACGCCGGTTTTCGCAGCCGTTTGTCATCGTTTTCCTCCAAAACTCCATGACTTATTCTGTTGACTTGATAAAACCGACCGCCCGGCGGGGTTTATCAGCCGGTTTCGCTTGCAGTTCTGCAAGGGTGGTGTTGATTGCTTCTATTTGCGCCCTGGTATCTTCGTTGATGTCGTTGTAGTCGGCGAATATCTCCTCTAAATCTTGTTTGAGTTCGTTGAAATTCTTTTCAAGAGTAGACAAGCGACTGAGTGGCGAATTGTCGGTTATCATTTGCCTGATAGTGACAAATGCGCGCATAATACCCATATTTATTTGAATAGCAGTTTTGGAATTGAGTACACTCGATAGCATCGCTACACCAAGTTCTGTAAATGCATATGGATTTCGCCTTATGCCCATCTTTATAGAATTGGACATCACAATTTGTGATTTCCAAATTTCAACTTCTTGGTTTGTCATTTGGAACATGAAATCCTCGGGGAATCGCTCGGCATTGCGTTTTACTGCCTGATTCAACGCCCTTGTTTCCACTCCGTACATTTCTGCAAGATCACGGTCGAGCATCACCTTTTGACCTCTTATCTCGTAGATCTTATTCTGAATAATCTGTAACTCGTTCATGGCTTCGATATTGATTTGTTTCTTACAATAAAGGGTTTTCCGGCATATTCGAGTGAATATTATGTTTATTTGATAAAAAAAGTGGGAGTTCTGTTTTAAGAATTCCCACTTCTGTACCCAGACCCGGGATCGAACCGGGATGGATTGCTCCACTGGTGTTTGAGACCAGCGCGTCTACCGATTCCGCCATCTGGGCATTTTTGCGGTGACAAAGGTAAGAGTTTTTTCTGTGATGTGCAAATATTTATGCTTAAATCACTAAATATTAATTTTTAATTAAATTTTTTGAAAATATTTGCTTTATTATTTGCAGGATGTTAATGTTTTGATTACATTTGAGCGCAAACGTAATCATATACGGTAGTAGCCAGAATTCCTTTAATAATAACCAATACAAAATTTTACACATGAAAAAGTATTTAGTGGTAGCACTGATTGTGATGTGTGCGTGGATTGACGTTTCGTCATTAAATTTGGCAAAAGTGAGCTATGCCAATGGTAAATACACCTTTTCGCTGTCGCTCGAGAGTTCGATCAAGAATAAGACGACTTATCTGGAATTGTCGGTGTATGAGGATTTCAGCAGGATAAGAAATGTTGAGATAGTGCCGGCGGATAAGAACCAGGGGGAAAAGCGCAGCAAAACGGTGTCGGAGACTGCCGCCGATGAGGGCGACTATTACTGGCGCATAAGGGTGAGTGATTCGGAGACGAAATTTTCATGGATATATCCTACGAGCGGAGAGGCAAATCCTATACATTTCACGGGAAAACCAAAAGAGTATGTAGTGCATCAGGATGAAACGGAATTTGAGGAAATTGCGTTTGACGACGGGACAAAACTCAATCTTTCGTCGATATGGCTGCGGTCTCATCTACTTGGAAACCATACATTTGTGTGTCAGGATAAACCGGGTGCCATCATGTACAAAACTGCTTTCACCTTTAACCACGGATTTTTCGTGAAAGATGGTATAATTTATCTGTGTAGAGGCAGCTTCCGTACAGCCGGCTGGGATTCTGACCGCTCGCGCTTGTGGCTTCTCCGCTATGATCTCGCTACCGGAGAGGAATTGCCGATGCTCTGGGTTTATGCTCCCGACGGGGGCGACTATGCGCTTGAGGAGGTGATGCCGTGGGTGCGCACCGATGATGACGGTACACCATACTTTACTACTTTCTCGTTTCGTGAAGACCGCACCCGCGTAGTGGTTTATTCGCTGAATCTTGACGATGTGACCGCAGACGCTCACTCGATAATCGCCGACGAGGTTGTGTCGGTGACACGGAAGAAAGGTGTCGTGCCCGGTTATATTTCGGTCAACGGGAGTATCAAGAGCGGAGAGTTTGAATTATGGGGCGCCACGGAGAATGATTCTTTCGGTTTCGGGACACATGACCCCGAATGGCAGGTTGTGCGCTGGAAAGTGTCAGGCGGTGTTGGCGTCGAAGAACTGTCGGATATCATGAACCTCGGCTTTATCACGGAGGATTTGGCGTATGAGAATTTAAATATGATGGTGTATCCTGTAGGTGACGATTGCTTCTATCTTCACGGGTATGCGATAGGAAATCATGACGCGTTGTCACCCACACTTTATAAGTTTAATCCGGGCGCGGCATGTGAATTACTGCAATCTTACGGTCCGGAAGGAGTTTACCCGCAGATGCGTGACCCGCGCATGGGCGGTATCGCCATGCCGGTGATTGACGGTAAGCAGCTGCTGATATATGGTGTGCCGGCGCAGGGCAACGGTGAGGCATCAGCGGCGAGAATAGCGTATGTGCCGTCGTTGACCGGCGATTTTGCCGACCATAAGATTCTCTGGCAGCCGGGTGATGCCACGGGTTTCTCCACCAACCTGATTCAGGGTGTCGACGCGAAATTTATTCCCGATGAAGGGGCGCGTACGGGCGGCATATTCGTGCTTTATCTTGGTAACGGTGCTCTTGGGGTGTATCGCGTTGACGTGAAATCGCCGACTGTCGGCATCGACGCGGCAACCCTTCAGACGATTACAGTAAGCTATGACGGGGATAGCGTGAATCTCGGCATGAAAGTCGCGGGAGTGGTTCTTTACGATGCACAAGGCAGATGTATCGCCGCCGACAGGTCCATGACTGACCGGATCTATGTCGGACGCTTGCCAAAGGGAGTATATATTGTAAATGCCGATAATAACCGTCTTAATGCTAAATTAATCGTTTATTGACGGGCTGTGTGATAATTATATGAAAATGGGAGTCGCGTTGCTTGCTGATTGATAGCTGAGGCGCGACTCTCATTTTTATTTCTCAGAGATATATGTTTTATAGCACATTTTTGAGTGGAATGTGCCATAGGTTAAGGTTTTGTTAAATTGTGTTGTTGAAGCAAATCTTTTATTATATTTGCCATGAGTTTTACAATAACTAACACATTCTCAACATGGCAAAAGTACAAGGCGCAGTAGTAATAAACGAAGAACGGTGCAAGGGATGTGACCTATGTGTGGTCGCTTGTCCCACCGGTGTGCTTGCCCTTCAGCCCAAGGAGGTCAATGACCGGGGCTATCATTTCGCATATCCAGATAAACCCGAAGCATGCATAGGCTGTGCAAGTTGCGCTGTCGTGTGTCCCGATGGATGTATAGAGGTCTATCGGGTGGTGGAAAAGTAATTCACACTTATTTAATTACATTCTGCTATTATGAAAGAAGACGTAAAATTAATGAAAGGCAATGAGGCGATAGCCCATGCCGCGATAAGATATGGCGCCGACGGTTACTTCGGCTATCCGATTACTCCGCAGAGTGAGATTCTCGAGACTCTTGAGGAGCTGATGCCGTGGGAGACTACAGGCATGGTGGTGCTTCAGGCTGAAAGCGAGGTTGCCGCCATAAACATGGTTTACGGAGGGGCGGCGTGTGGCAAGGCTGTGTTCACCTCTTCATCGTCACCAGGCGTAAGCCTGAAGCAGGAGGGAATAAGTTACATCGCCGCGGGC
This sequence comes from Bacteroidales bacterium, assembly GCA_003150235.1. Lineage (GTDB taxonomy): Bacteria > Bacteroidota > Bacteroidia > Bacteroidales > Muribaculaceae > Muribaculum. The sequence goes on along the minus strand of QAMW01000041.1, from coordinate 78,411 downwards.
GAACTCCCTGCATTGATTATAAATGTGATGCGCGGAGGTCCGGGACTCGGTACAATCCAGCCATCACAGGCTGATTATTTCCAGGCTACCAAAGGAGGAGGTCACGGCGACTATAAACTCATAACGCTTGCGCCATCATCGGTGCAGGAGATGGCTGATTTTGTGGGTCTCGGTTTTGACCTTGCGTTCAAGTACCGCACCCCGGCAATTATACTTGCCGACGGTATCGTGGGTCAGATGATGGAAAAAGTCGTGTTGCCGGAGCCGCGCAAACGACGCACCGCCGAGGAGATCGCCAGCCAGTGTCCCTGGGCTGTGACCGGAAAGCCTTCAACACGCGAGCGCAACGTGATGACCACCCTTGAACTTGAGCCTGCCGCCATGGAGGTGATTAACAACCGTCTGCAGGCAAAATACCGCGTGATAGAGGAAAATGAGGTGCGTTTCCAGACTTACGACATAGATGATGCCGAATATCTCATCGTGGCTTTCGGATCTATCGCCCGTATATGCCAGAAAGCGGTTGAGGTTGCCCGCGCCAATGGCGTAAAGGTAGGGCTTTTGCGCCCGATTACCCTGTGGCCGTTCCCGACAGAAGAGATAGAGCGTCTTGCCGCCAGGATGAAGGGTATTCTCGTGGTCGAGATAAATGCCGGTCAGATGATAGAGGATGTACGTCTTGCGTGTCACGACAATATCCCAGTGTATCATTTCGGACGTCTCGGCGGCATAGTGCCTAACCCGCAGGAGGTGCTCGACGCCTTTTTCAATCATTTTCCCGAGGCTAATTCCTGATTGTATCACCGCTTTAATTGATGACAATGGATATTAAAGATATTATCAAACCTGAGAATAAGGTATATTCACGCCCGCGGCTGATGACCGACAACACAATGCACTATTGCCCGGGATGCAGTCACGGAGTAGTCCACAAGCTTGTGGCTGAAGTGGTCGAGGAGCTTGGACTTGAAGACAAGACGATAGGTATAGCACCGGTAGGATGTGCGGTGTTTGCCTACAATTATATAGATATCGACTGGATAGAGGCTGCTCACGGAAGGGCGCCTGCTATCGCGACAGCTGTAAAGCGTCTGCAGCCCGACAAGATGGTATTTACCTATCAGGGCGACGGCGACCTTGCCGCCATAGGCACATGCGAGTCAATACATGCAGCCAACCGTGGCGAAAACATCGTCATAATATTTATCAACAACGGTATCTACGGTATGACCGGCGGTCAGATGGCGCCCACCACCCTTGAGGGGATGAAGACTTCAACCACTCCCTACGGCCGTCGTGTCGACCTGAACGGTTATCCGTTGAAAATAAGCCCGATATTTGCCATGCTTGACGGCACATGTTACGTGACGCGCCAGTCGGTGCACACTCCCGCCAATGTGCGCAAGGCGAAGGCTGCGCTTAAGCAGGCGTTTATCAATTCGATGGAAGGGCGTGGAACCTCTGTGGTCGAAATCGTCAGCACATGTAATTCAGGCTGGAAGATGTCGCCTGCCGATTCAAACAAGTGGATGGAAGAAAACATGTTTGCCCACTATCCTCTGGGTGACCTTAAAAACACAGTTAAGAAATGAAAGAAGAAATCATTATAGCCGGTTTTGGCGGCCAAGGCGTGCTCTCGATGGGCAAGATACTTGCATACGCCGCTCTCATGAACGACCTTGAGGTTACATGGATGCCAGCCTACGGACCCGAACAGCGTGGCGGAACCGCCAATGTGACTGTAATCCTGAGCGATTCATCCATAAGCTCTCCGGTGCTCGATTGCTATGATATCGCCGTAGTGCTCAACCAGCAGAGTCTTGACAAGTTTGAGGATAAGATAAAGCCCGGAGGCATGCTTATATATGATTCCTATGGCATACACCGCGCGCCTCACCGTAAGGACATAGAGGTGCATGAGGTCAAGGCAATGGATGCCTCTCTTGAGATGGGTAATGTGAAAACCTACAATATGGTAGTGCTCGGAGCATTGCTCGGCTTGCGTGACATGGTGCCGATGGATGCCGTGATACGTGGTCTTAAGAAAACTCTTCCGGAGCGTCATCATCATCTTATCCCGCTGAATCAGGCTGCGATACTGAAAGGTAAATCGCTTGTCGGCTGATTCAGTATTCCGTTGCCTTCACCTTCATCAGGGTCTTATGATTGATTATAAGTGAGTTGCCCGGAATGATTTCCGCCGTGTAATTGTAGCTCCACCCTTGATGCCATGACTTGTCGGCGAGTCCGTCGACAAGTGAATAGCGCGCCACGGCATATTGCGGCTCTTCATAGTCGACATCGTGGCTCGGTGTCTGCGTGGTCGGCCAGAGCAGTTCCCCTGTCTCGCGGTCATAGACCTGATACAGCACTTCTATGCGCGACCCGTGATAATATCCCGAATATTCCAGCGGGTCAAGTTCTCCCGGCAGGAAGAAACACCGCTCGCTGTTGATATGAATTGTTTCCCCTGTGACGATGGTGTCATTTCCCGGTTTAAAAAGGGTATATGTGACTGCCGACTTGTTGAACGTGTTCCATGTCCCGGTCACGAGAGATGTGCCGTCAGGTTCAAGCGGCGATGTGGTCTCCGACGGTAGATAGTAATTGCCTTGTGCCGGGATATCCTTCAGGTATATTTTATGTACCATTATCCTTGAATCATCGTTGCGCGTGAACACATTTACATGTACCTGCGCGAGTGTGTGGCGGAAGTTTAGGCGTATGTTGCCCTCTCCCTGATATGCCCCGTAGTTTGTTGCTATCAGTAAGTCTTCCGACCCGTCACATACATAGTCCTGTATCACATTCAGCCACCAGAAGTTCACGTTGATTTTGTTGTGAGCCGGACTTACGGCGAGGAAGTTTACCGGGGCGTCAGGCCAGTCGACGGCAGGGGAATAGCTCCATTTGTTTGGTCCCGTACGTTTTACCGTAACACCGTCAAGAAGAGTGGTGAAGCCATAGTTCTCGGGATAGTAGGCGGTTACGCTGAACTCTTCGATGCTTTCGGTCGTGGTCGGGGAAAGGCGTTGCGCTGAGATGCCTTCGAAGCTGATTTTTTGCATGGGACCGTCAGCCTCCGGTGATGAACACCCGAAGCTGACGGCAAGTAACGGAAATATGAGAAATCCCGAGCTTCTCATAATTTATCGTATAAATCAGTTTTCTACATCGATTTCGTCGAAGTTTGGATAATCATCAACTGTCACGTCAAATTCGATGCGGCTTGTGGATGAGGGGACTCCTACCGTTAGGTTATAGCGGTATGCGTTACCGAGCTCCCATGCCGTGCCGGCTTCGGTTGCAAGCGGGAATACTATATAGCCGCCATTTTCAGGAGAGATATAGTTTGGGTCGCTTGACGACGGCCAGATAGTCACGCCTGTTGTGGGGTCGGTAATCTTACACAATACGCGTATATAGGAGCCGGAATATGTGACGGCTGTTGCCTCGGTCACTGCGAGTTCCTGAGGTATTGCAAATATATTGCCGCTATTCTGATATTCTGCAAATTCATCGCCGAGATCAGCCTCGGAATTTGTGAATATTGCGATATCGTTGTTATCGGTTGTGGTCACCCATTCACCCATTGTTCCCGGAGTCGGGGTGCCTGACGTTGTCTCACGCGGGAAGTTGAATGAGCCTGTAGTCGCTACATTCATCACCCTTATGTCGCTGACTTTAACTGCAATCTCCCTGCCTGATACTGAAGCGGGCTGCTTACGGATATAGAACCGTATCTGTGACAGCGCGTGACGGAAGTTTATCTGCACCTGCTTATCGGTCTTGCCGCTGACATTCATGTTGACACCATATAGCAGGTCGATGTCGCCGGGAGAGGTAAAATCAGGAATATCAGGGCTGTCAGCTGTGACAGGCTTAGAGGTCTCTATTGCCGGGCTATAGGAATAGAAGTTGAGGAGTGAATCGGCAGGCCAGTAGGCTGTCGGCGAATAGGTCCACTGATTCAGCGCGTTTTTCACGACCTGAACATTTGACATGTATGGCTTGCCGCCTGTAAATGCCCAGGTTGTAAATGTGTTTATGCTTGCAGTGGTAGTCACTGTACGAGGTGCATTGGGCACGGTTACCGAAAATTGTATGGATTGCATGTCGGCGGGTGCGGTTGAGTCAGAATCGCTTGAGCACCCGGTAATTGCCGCTGCAATAGGTAATAGTGCCAGAATAGACTTTGCGTTCATAATAATAGAGTGTTTATATAGTTATATTTCATTATCAATGTCAATTAACTAACATTATTCAATAGGCTTAAGTTCGATGTCGACAGTGTGCCATGAATCGACATCTACACCTATCCCTCCTGTCGGGTCATCGGGAGAAGTCTCCACCTCCGGCAATTCCAGCCCGGAGAGTGTAATGTCCACTTCCATCGGGTCGGGAGCTTCTCTTATCTGCCCGGTTACGTCGAAATTGAAACTGTGTTTGCTCCCGTCTTTCAGCCAGATATAGAGCGAAAGTACATTTTCTGCCGACGGCAGGTCGGGAATCCCGAAAGTTATGATTGATCCGGTGATAATGCCGGCTGCATCGGCTCTCGCCGGGGATGGCAGTGTAACAGGATATACCGAAGGAGAATTATTGTCGAGGTAGACGCCGCCGACAAGTCCGCTTATTGCGGCACATATTTTCGAGACACCTCCGATGTTGCTGACATCGGTCACGGTAAAACTATAGCGCGGGGTAAGCCTGCGCGGGGTAAGTATAATGCGCTTTCCGCCGACTTTTTCCGTCACGGCTGTTGTCCACATCATATCGGGTGTGATGACTACCGGTTCCTCGATGGCGCGCGAGGGGAGTGACCCGCTGTAAGGAGAATCGAGACCGTCAAGAAGATTGCCGTTACGGGTGTAGACCTCAAGACGGGTGTAGTCATTGGTGTTACGGAAAAGAATACCGTCGGTATTGTTATTGTATGATATAAGACGATAGGTGTCTTCCGGCACATTTATTATACCGCCCCTGTGGTCAAGATTGAATAACCAGGGGTTTTCATCGGTCGACAGAGGGTAAAGATAGAGGGTCATGCCGGGAGGGGTGTCACCGGCATATTCCGACCAGTCATATTCGACCTCGGTTGCTTCAACAGGTGACTCGGGCATCCATAACGCTTTGTGCTCACATCCTGAGGAGATAAGCAACAACGTGGTTATCATTGAAAGAGTCATGATACAAGGCGATATGTGGTGACACCATCTCATTCCTGTCTGATTTTTGACGGATTGACATTTCCCTTTCCTATGAGCCATACGAGGGATATTTCGCAGCGGGTTGGACCGATGTAGTTGATATTACGGGTGGATTCCCATACATATCTTCCTCCCGTAGGGTAATAACGGTATTGCTTCCCTCCGAGGTAGCCTATACCTATTGTGAAATCAAGGGACAGGCGTTGACCGATTGGAAGTGTATAGCCGTAGGCGATGCCTCCTCCCGCACTCCATTTTGGACCCATTCGCCCTTTTCCGCCGAACTCGAAGTCGTAGGTCACCATCTGTCCGTAGACCCCCAGATGATGCCCTTCAAGGCGATTCTTGTTGTCGCGGTTGCCGGGATATAGGCGTATTTCGGCATGACCGCCGTAAGTGCGCCAATAGCGGTGACGCATGTTGTTTGACCACCAGGCATAGCTCCAAGAAAGGTCCACAGCCCAACGGTTGCCGAGGGGTACCGTGATGCCGATATTGGGTATAAGCGCGAGGTCGGATATCATGTTGGTCCGCAATGCTACAGGCGGGACGCAACATTCCATGCATCCCCGGCATGGGGAATCCGGGCTTCCTGCTGCAGCTGTGAGCCTGACAATGATAAGCAATATCAGTAATATGTAGCGTGACATGTTCCCTCGTAAATATACATCAGACATTCGGTAAGAATAAAACACCTTAGTCTCACAGAAGGTTGCCGGTAAAAAACCGGATATTGAATGAACATTCTGCGACCCGTGATGTTTCTAATTGCGAGGAAGGCATTTTGCTGACGTTATTAAAAAGTCATATTAGATTAGATTTAAATGTCTATTAGCCTTCCAAGCCCGCTTCCTTTTGGAATGTCGGGCTCTTTTTTTGTAGAATTGGCTAAATGTCGTACCTTTATACGTGAAATGACACATTTATTATAAACTAACCCCTTGAATTTCTTATGTTACGACATCCGATTTTGTCATTGCTCGCCGCTATCGCAATCGGCTGCACAGCTACCGGTCAACAGGTGTATGTGCCTGCGTCATCTGATAATATCCTTTATATGGGACGTATCCATTGGGGCGATTCGGCGTCTCCCGAGTTCACCTATCCGGGCACTACCGCCATGCTTAACTTTACGGGTACGTCGCTTGCAATGGCTGCGAGTCCGGGCAGCGGACAGTTTATGGTCGAGTTGGATTCACTGAAACCGTTTAAAATAAATTTCACGCCTGCCGACTCGCTTATTGTGATTGCCGATTCTCTTCCGGAGGGCACCCATTCGGCAAGAATCACATACGCCATAGAGGGTTATGACCATCATCCTCATTTCCGTGGATTCTATCTCTCGCCCGACGGCAAGTTGCTCGATGCTCCGGCTCGCCCGCAGCTTCGTATTGAGTTTATAGGCAATTCAATTACCTGCGGTTATGGCACTGAGGCAGATGACCCGAAGGAGGGATTTTCTTACGACACGGAAAATCATACTTTGAGCTATGCTTATCTGACAGGACGCGCACTTGATGCCGATGTAAATGTAGTGGCACGGTCGGGAATAGGCATGTACCGTTACTACGGAGGTCCGCGCGAGGGTACTGACAAGACCATTCCGGAGGAATATGACCGCACGATGCTTTACCGTGCCGAGTACCCCTGGAATCACTCTTCATTTGTGCCTGATATCGTGTGTATAAACCTCGGCACTAATGACACATCGCTTGGAAATTACGATATCGACCGCTTTGAAGCGGCTTACGGCAAGTTCGTGGCTCATCTGCGTGAGCTTTATCCTAATGCAAAGATTGTGCTGCTTACAGGCTCCATGATGTCGGGTAAGGCGCTTTCCGACGTTAAGGATGTGTTAGATCGTCTTGCCGCGCAAAATGATGGTGTATATAGGTTTGACATGACTCCGCAGGATGGCAGCCTCGGGTACGGGGCAGACTATCATCCGTCGCGCCGCCAGGCAGAGAAGATGGCGGCAGAACTGACCGAATACCTACGCACACTCTTGCCTTAAAACGCCGGTCTCCTGATAGATAGGACCTTGGATAGCGGGCGAGCGTCCACTTGCCTGATAATTAGATAGTATGTATATACCGATGTAGGGGCGCCTGGAAGGGCGCCCGCATAAGTTATTGATGCTGTTGCCCGCAGGGCATCATCTTTTTGTAGCCGGTGGTTGAGTGAAGCGATACCACCGGAAATGAGTTGAAAAATAAGATGTTCCCGATAGGAATCATCATGGTGTGCTTTTGATGATTCCCTGTCGGGAAACGGGAATGTAGAGGAGCATGCTGACCGTGGGTTTCGCTGCGCTCAACACCACGGCTACATAGTGATTATCCCCTGACGGGGAAAGAGTTCATCTGTTTTCAGAGGTAGCAGCAAGGGCGTCCGTATTGCGAGTATGGCGGGCGAGTTTGCCACTCGTCCGCCATATTTACGCGCTAATTGATATGTGGAATATCTGGTGTATGGGAATTATTTCTTGTTGAGGTAGGGGGCTACTGCCTTCCATGCAGCGGCGGCAATGAGTGCGCCTACAAGCGGACCGACAACCATAATCCAGAAATCGCCGAATGCGCCCGGGCTCCACAGTGCGGGACCGAAGCTACGAGCCGGATTGACCGAACAGTTGTCGACAGGAATACCTACGATATTGACAAGTCCGAGGGCGATACCGATGGCAAGACCGGCGAATTTGCCAAAACCGTGATTTTCATCGGTAGCACCAAGGATGATGAATACAAAGAAGAATGTTAGCAGAATCTCGCAGAGAAGCGCCATGCCGGCTGTTGCGCCGGGTTGCAGTACGTTGGTTGCAAGATTGTTGTCGCCTGTCACGCCACCGAAGTTAAATTCCGGCGACATGTTGACAAACCAATAGAGGAAACCTGCACCGATTGCGGCTCCGATAAACTGTGAAATCCAGTAGAAAATCATCTCCTTGCCGCTCATGCGACCGCTTACCCACATACCGAATGATACGGCGGGGTTGACATGGCAGCCTGAAATATTGCCGATACAGTAACAAAGGCAGATAAGGACAAGTCCGAAACAAACACCGATGCCGTAGCCGCCTATCGACGGACCGGCAAGAACTGCGCTACCGCAGGCGAGAAGCACGAGGAACATGGTTCCGATCGCTTCAGCCAGATACTTTTTTGCGTTCATGTTAGTTGATTTTGAAATAAATATAAAAATTATGGTTATTTGTTCTACTTCTACATTCCGCCTTTTCAGGACTCTTCATCTATCGAGTAGTTAAGAAAATCTATGAATGGTTTTAACAGCCTGAAGCGGTCGGATGCTTTTTCATACCATCGCGAGTCATTGAAAAATTTTTCATCGAGACTGCAGAATTTACCATAGTCCTTGAGACGCAGCAATTCAATCTGCGGATGATCTTTCGGCCAGCCTTTAGGGGCGCTCTTTAATGTCTCGCTGCTTATCCAGCCCGGAAAGTACCGGTTGATTGCCTTGGTATCGGTGATTTCTTCCCACTCTTCTATGTTGTCGACAATAGCATTACGCAGTTTGCGTAATACCTGGGCTTCAGGTTGCCAGATGCCGCCGTACAACCCTGTCTCGCCGGGGCGGATATCCATCTGCAGGTAATATCCGGGGCGATGGGCATTTTTGCCGTATGGGTTCATAGATGCCGAAAAGTAGACTTTGTAAGGGGTCTTGTCAAGGGAGAAACGGGTGTCACGGTATATACGGTAGGCACACTCTTTAGCCGTGCGTCCTTTCAGGCGCGGTTCCCACATGCCCATACAGTCTATAAGGTGTTGCAGGTCGTCAAGCCATAATGCGCGCAGACGGTCAAACTCATCCTTATTTGCCGCAAACCACTCGCGGTTATTGTTGGCGGATAGGCGGCGGAGAAAGTCGAAGAGTTGCGGTATATAGTAGTCCATGATTATTTGATTTCGGTCCACTCCGCGTCGCTTACCTGCTCTTCGGTCTCGTAATGGACATTGCCCGATGAGGTGTCGCGGGTAGAGACGGTTATTTCTTCAAAGTCGACATATTCGCCTTCGTTTTTGCTGAAAATCTTTTTCTTGCGTTGGGGCTGCGGGCGGTTGTGAGCCTCATTGTAGGCTCTCTGCCGGTCGTAGTAGGAATAACGCGGCGTGGGGTCTTGTCCTGATACACGACGCCACCATCCCGTCAGTTTTTGCAACAGGACAGCCGGCAAAAGCAGCAAAAGGAGTAATATGAAAAATAAAAAAGCGAAAAAGCTCATATCTAATTAACGGAGAAGATTGGAAAATGTTGTGGAACCCCGGGGCGCAGCTTTATTTGGCGCGTGAGGCGGGGATAAGCGAGAGCAGTATGTAGGCGAGTATTGTCCATGCAAATCCCGAAATTCCGGTAAGCACCACAAACAATATAGCCACGACAATGATAAGGTAACGTCGGAAATTTTCTCGCAGCTTGAAATTCTTGAATTTCAATGAGAACATCTTCAGTCCGGTCGTTACCATAAGGAGGGGCACAACTATGAGAAGCACCGCCGTGATGCTGTCGCCGGGATACCCGAAGCGGTGAATTGCCGCGCAGGCACCAATCCAGAAGATAGCGTTGGCGGGAATGGGGAGACCGAGAAACGAGGTGGTCTGCCTGTCATCGATATTGAACCGGGCGAGACGCAACTCTCCCATCACGGGTATGAGTATGGCGAGATAGCTTATCCAGGTGTGGGAGGCATAAATCTGGAGCGTGTTGTAAATCAACATTCCCGGAGCCACCCCGAAGCTTACGAGGTCGCTCAGTGAATCCAGCTCTTTGCCGAGTGCCGAGTAGGCGTGGAGCGCGCGTGCAGCCGCGCCGTCAAGAAAGTCGCACACCGCCGCGATGCCTATGAGGATAAATGCCCACTCGTAACCTTTCAGTCCGCCGCAATACACGCTGTCGTAATTAAACGACATTATTACGGCGATACAGCCACACACAAGACTCAGACAGGTGATGGTATTGGGTATGTTGGATATGATTTTTTTTAACATGATGTCGGTTATGATTTTGGCTTCAGTCGAGCCACTTCTGTCACTCCGCCGGTGGTTATGTCGCCGAGTTTTACAAGGATTTCAGCATCAAGCGGCAGATACAGGTCGACTCGTGAGCCGAACTTAATGAAGCCCATGTGGTCGCTGATATCGGCGGTCTCGCCGGGTCGCGCGTAGGTGACGATGCGGCGCGCAAGCGCTCCCGCTACCTGGCGCATCAGTATCGTCTGTCCGTTCAGCGCACGGATTGCCACAGTCGAGCGCTCGTTTTCAGTACTTGATTTTGGAAGATATGCCGAGAGAAACCTGCCGGAATGATGCTTCACGTAAAGCACCTCGCCGTCGACCGGAAACCAGTTGGCATGTACATTTAGCACACTCATGAACACGGACAGCTGTATGCAGCGGCAGTGGAGATATTCGCTTTCGTAAGTTTCTTCCAGTGCGACAACCTTTCCGTCTGCCGATGCTACCACCACATTCTCGCGGTTTCCGGGGAAATTACGTCGCGGTGACCGGAAGAAATTCAGCACAAGAAGGTACACTACCGCCGATATCACCGAGAAGGCTATAGGGATGGCGACAGGGCGTATGAAAAGCCATGCCGGAAAGTTTATCACCAGCAGTATCGCCAACAGTATGGCTAAAATGTTGAGTCCTTCTCTATGTATTTTCACTATAGTGCCTGTTCAAAGTAATGCAAAGTTATACTTTATATGTAATAATCGCAAATTTTGGCGAAAAAGTTGACATATTATTGCAATAGGGGCGTTTTTTAACTGTCGGGATATGACCTCGCTCAATATTTTTTAGTACTTTTGTGAAAATTTGCTATCGTAATTTAACAGGAACTAAATAAATTTATCGTTAACATTTCTAACAAGTCATCATTATGTTGAAGAGACTTCTTCTCTTGGCCAGCATGGTCTGGCTCTTGTGTGCGACGGCTGTTGCCGCGCCCGGTGATATTAAATGTAGTGGCGTTGTAGTGGATGATCAGGGAGAGCCGATTATAGGCGCTACCGTCTCTGTGCCCGGCACTTCGATAGCAATCGCCACTGACATTGACGGCCGCTTCCTTCTCGATGTGCCTCGTGGCAAGACTATTCATGTCACTTATATAGGCTACAAGCCCGTGAATCTTGCTGCAAAGACCGACATGGGCAGCATACCTCTGGAGGTAGAGGCGCAGTTGCTGAAAGACGTAGTGGTGGAGCAGTCGGTTGCGAAGACGCGTCTTACCCCTGTAGCCGCTTCCACAATCGGAGCACAGACCATCGATGTCAAGATGGGCAACCAGGAACTTCCCGAAGTGCTGAAGACCACTCCCGGTGTGTGGGTGACACGCGACGGTGGCGGTTTCGGCGACTCCAAGATTAATATGCGTGGTTTCAAGAGCGAAAATATCGCTACAATGGTCAACGGTATTCCTATCAACGACATGGAGTGGGGCGGTGTGTATCAGTCCAACTGGGCGGGTCTTGGTGACGTGATGGCAAACATCCAGACCCAGCGCGGTCTCGGTGCCACTATCGTCTCGACCCCTTCTGTCGGCGGTACTGTCAACTATACCACCCGCACAATCGACGTGGAAAAGGGCGGTCGTGTATGGTACGGCATGGGTAACGACGGTTACAACGTGTATGGCGTAAAACTGTCTACCGGACTCATGAAGAACGGTTGGGCAATCACTGTACTCGGTTCACGCAAGTGGGGTGACGGATATATCCAGGGTACTCCTTTCAATTCTTACAATTACTTCCTGAACATTTCAAAGCGTCTGAACGACAATCATCAGCTTTCGTTCACTCTTACAGGCGCCCCGCAGACCCACTATAAGCGCAGCTCGCAGGACGGTCTTTCAATCGAGGGTTACCAGACCTACGGCAAGCGCTTCATGGACGGCGGCAGCATGTACAAGTACAATCCTGTCTACGGTTTTGACAAGCAGGGTCAGATGCGCAGCTCAGGCTACAACTTCTATCACAAGCCCCACATGTCAATCAACCATATCTGGAAAATTGACGAGACATCATCGTTGTCATCGGCTGTCTACTTCTCGTTTGGCTCGGGTGGCGGTTACAGCGGACAGGGCAACGGTCTTGACGGATACAGCTATAGCGACTGGTATGGCGCAAGCAACGGTTCGCTTAACATGAAGTTCCGTGCCGCTGACGGTACTTTCGACTACGCGGCAATCCAGGATCTCAACGCGCAGAGCAACATCGGTTCTTACCTCGTGATGTCGGAGTCGCTGAACTCCCACCAGTGGTACGGTCTCGTATCTTCTTACAAGAAAGAGTGGACACAGACCAACGGCAACCGCATCAACCTTACCGCCGGACTTGACATGCGTTACTATATCGGCGACCACAAGAACAAGATAATCGACCTTTACGACGGTGAGTACTTCATGGACTACTCGACACGTAAGAATGTCGATCCGACCCTCAACTCGGCTGCAGCCGACCCCAACTGGAAATTCCAGAAACTCGGCGTAGGCGATGTCGTTTACCGTAACTACAAGGGCTATACCGTTCAGGAAGGTGTCTATGCACAGGGTGAGTACACCATGCTCGACGGCGACCTCAACCTTGTCCTTGCCGGTGCAATCAACAACAACACCTACTGGCGCCGCGACTTCCTCTATTATGACAAGGAACATGAGCGCTCTGCTACCAAAAACTTTATAGGCGGTACGGTCAAGGGTGGTGTCAACTACAATATTGACCGCTTCAACAATGTGTTCTTCAATCTCGGTTACATCAGCCGTGCTCCTTTCTTCTCGGGAGGTGTGTTCCTGAATTCAACCACATCCAACGAAATCAACAAAAACGCAATCAACGAAAAAGTAATGTCGTTTGAAATCGGTTACGGTTACACATCGCGTCCCTTCTCGATGATGCTCAATGCCTACTATACCCGCTGGATGGACAAGACCACTACCCGTGGCGGTAACTTCTCCGATGCCGACGGTCGTTACTATATCAACATGCAAGGTGTTGACGCGCGTCACATGGGTGTTGAACTTGACTTCGCATGGGTACCCCTGCGCTGGCTCGACATCAAGGGTATGTTCTCTTGGGGCGATTGGATCTGGGACAGCAACGCGTCAGGTTATTTCTACAACCAGCTCGGTCAGCCTATCACCAACCTTCGTGACGGCGCTCTCGCTTCTGGCATCGGCGCAGAAGACCACCTGAAGTCGACCATTAACCAGAAGGGTGTGAAGATTGGCGGTTCGGCACAGACCACCGCTTCACTTTCGGCTACCTTCATCCCGTTCAAGGGCTTCCGTATCGGTGCCGACTGGCTTGTAGGTGCACGTAACTACAGCGACTTCCAGGTAAGTTCAAGCAGCCTTAACGGTTCGGTAATCAATGTCAACGATCCGTGGGAAATACCCTGGGGACAGCAGGTTGACCTCCATGCCAACTATCGCTTCAACATCGGCGGCGTGAAGGCTACACTCTACGGTAACATCAATAACCTTTTCAACTACAACTACGTAGTTGACGCTTATACTTCAACCAGCTCAAAGGGTACATGGCAGGATGCCTACCGCGTGTTCTACTCATTCGGTCGCACCTATTCTGTACGTCTGCAAATCAACTTCTAACCATTAACCGCGATTTACAATTATGAAATACAATATTTTCAAAAGCCTGCTCGCGTGTGGTGCATTGATGGCTTTTGCAAGCTGCTCGGAAAACTCATGGAACGATGAATATCTCGACGGATTTGAGACGCCGTCGGTTTACCCCGACAAGCAGTCGGCGCAATATGAGCTTCTTGCCAAGGACTACAAGACCATAGCCTCGCTTCAGGAAAACATCGACAAGGCTACTGCTGCCGGAGTGCTTGACCAGCTTGAGGCGGTTGGCGCCAACGGATATTTCAACGATGCCATCTCGGCAGCCGAATATCTTCCCGCCTTCCTCAACAGCGTGAAGGCTAACACCAATTATCCGCTGTATTATCTCAACCCGAAGTCATCGCTCACCGTGATTTACAAGAGCGGCGCCGCACAGCCCGCCGAGGTGACCGATATCGAGAAGGCTCCCGCATACACTGTCAGCACAGCCGATTATCAGACTGTATGGGACAGCGATGAGGATTATGCAGAGAGCTTCGCTCCCTCACGCCTTCCCGCCAAGTTTGTCCCCGACATGCTTGCAGCCGCTTATCCTGCGGCTAAGGAAGGTGATTTCGCTTACGTGACCTATAACATGTCGACCCAGGACCCAGTGTTTGGCGGCGGTGCTCCCGAGGTGCCTCCTTTCGAGCAGTCGAGTGTAGCCGGTACAGTTGAACTTGACAAAAACTACACTATCAACGGTATCGTGACAGGTCTTTGCGCTCAGGGCATGATGGTCACCGACCTAAGCGGTACGGTGTTCGTATATCAAGGCGGCAGCTTTGACCTCGCCTCATACACATTGAACGACCAGGTGACCGTTGCCGGTAAGGGCGGTTGCTATAATGGCGGTTTGCAGCTCGGCTCTCCTACAATCGAGAAAGCCGGTAGGGCAGAAGAGGCTTACACCTATCCTTCAGTGACTCCGCTCACCGATGCCGAGTGGGAGGCTGACTTTGAAGTGTTCAAGGCGGCTAACGTGGCAAAGAAGGGCGCATTCCCGATTTATGCCGAGGTTGATGCTGAAATCACCACTTCGGAGGTAAATGAAAAGAGTGGTGCCATTTATATTAATTATAAGGTGGGCGCGTCAAAGGTTGCAGGTGCAATCTATCAGGCTACCGACGCGCAGATGGCGGCTCTTACCGTGGGTCGCAAGTGCAAGCTTGCCGGTTATCTCATGTCATGCTCTACAAGCGGTGACGGTCGTATGAACATGCTGCTTGTTTCTATCGACGGTGTTCCCCAGTTTGGCGGCGATGCAGCAAAGGCTCCGGTCATGAAGGTTGCCACTCTCGCCTCCGAGGAAGTTAGCGCAGTCTACAGCTTTGACGGTTCGTCATGGACTCCCGCTGAAAATGTAGTGGTTGTTCAGGCTTCCGACTATGCCGAGATGGGTGTCAACAACTTCAGCTCTTCGACTGTGGCTACCTATATCCCCACATTCCTGAAGGAAAGCTTCCCCTATGCTGCAAAGGACGACGTGAAGTATGTGGTATGCAAGTATTACGACTCGGCAAATAAAGTTACCGTGCCGCATCATTGTGAGCGCGCCGTATTTGACGGTACAGCATGGACAGTGAACACAATCGAGACACTCACCGACAAATTTGCGCTTAAGGGCTCGACCTGGGTCTATGATCCGTCAGTGACCATCGACCTGCCCCGTAAAGGTGATACCACGCTAACTGTTGAATTTTTCCAGACATGTGTAGATTGGGTATATGAGAATATCGATGTGCCCGAATTTGGTGACAACGGTATCAAGAGTGGCAAGGGCTACGTGACAAAATACGGTAACAATGAATACTATTCCGGTGCTTCGGCATATCAGAAAGATGTCGACTTGCAACCTTCTAAGGCTAAGGAGCAGTGTCCTACCGGCTGGGAAGGCATGAGCGACGAGGAGATTGTAGCTGAGATGAAGATTCATTTTGAAAAGGAAGTTTGTCCTGCCGCTCTTCACATTCTTTATCCCGACCAGATGCCCGGCAACGGTGTTGACCTGTATTATTATGTAAATTTTGTGGCTTACGACGGTAGCGAAAATATAGATTATACCGCTACTTATCTTGTGACTGCAAAGGGTGAGTTCAAGTATGTAAGCTGTACATGGAACGACAAAAAGTAACGTGTAACCTAAACATCAGATAATCCTGAGGGGATATGTCGGAAACAACGGCATATCCCCTTTTTGTTAAATAAGAATGGACTAAATGTTATATTGTATATTATCTGCAACATATTGTGCGTTGTAAGATTAACACTTTATATTAACTTTGTGAAAAACTAACTTACTTACTTTATTTCACATGAAACATACAATAATTGCAATGGTTTGTGCGGCTGCATCGCTTCCGGCGTTTGCCGCCGTTCCGGCTTATCTTAATGAAGAATTACCACTTGACGAGCGCGTGGAGGACGCTCTCAGCCGCATGACTCTCGACGAAAAGATTGCCATGTGTCACGCCGAAGGCAAGTTTGCCGCCGCAGGTGTGCCGCGTCTCGGTATTCCCGACCTGTGGACCAGCGACGGACCTCACGGTGTAAGAGCCGAGATAAACTGGAATGACTGGGGCTATGCCAACCATACCAATGACTCCATAACCGCGTTCCCGGCACTGACCGCGCTTGCCGCCACATGGAATCCGCAGCTTTCTTTCGATTACGGTAACGCCCTTGGGGAGGAAGCGCTTTACCGTGAGAAAGATGTGATGCTAGGTCCCGGTGTCAACATTTACCGTACACCGCTTAACGGACGAAACTTTGAATATATGGGCGAAGACCCCTATCTCGCCTCGGTGTTGGTGGTGCCTTATATACAGGGTATGCAGCAGAATGGTGTTGCCGCGTGTGTGAAGCATTACGCGCTTAACAATCAGGAAAAGTGGCGCGGGCATATCGATGTCGAGCTGAGCGACCGCGCACTTCATGAAATATATCTTCCGGCGTTCAAGGCAGCTGTGAAAGATGGCGATGTATGGTCGATTATGGGCTCCTATAACAAGGTGCGCGGTCAGCATGCCTGCCACAATGAACTGCTTCTCAACGATATCCTGAAAAAGGGCTGGGGTTTTGAAGGCGTGGTTGTGACCGACTGGGGCGGTGCCCACGATACCAAGGAGGCTGCACTCTACGGTCTTGACCTTGAGATGGGTTCGTTTACCAACGGTCTGACCTCGGAGAGCGATTTCGGTTACAACGACTATTATCTTGCCGACCCTTACAAGAAGATGCTTCTCGACGGCGAGGTGCCGATGTCGACGCTCGACGACAAGGTGCGCCGTCTGCTCCGTCTTAATTTCCGCACGGCTATGAACCGTAACAAGCCTTTCGGCTCTGTATGCACTCCCGCTCATTACGCTACAGCCGAGAATATCGGCGATGAGGCTATCGTGCTGCTGAAGAATGCTCCCGTTGCAAAAGGTGTTCCCAAGCTGCTACCGATTGACGGCGACAAGTACAAGTCGATACTCGTAGTGGGCGACAACGCTGTGCGTATGCTCAACAAGGGCGGTGGCTCAAGCGAGCTGAAGGTGAAGGATATGGTAAGCCCTCTCGACGGCATGAAGGAGCTTTACGGCGATAAGGTGAAGTTTGCGCAGGGCTATAAGGCAGGTCGTCCCATGTATAATCATGTGGAGGAGATACCGCAGAATGTGGTCGACTCGTTGCGTGACGAGGCTGTCGCAATGGCGCGTGAAGCTGACCTTGTAGTGCTTTTCGGAGGTCTTAACAAGAATGCCGAGCAGGATTGCGAGGCTGATGACCGCGTTCAATACAGTCTGCCTTTCGGTCAGCCCGAGCTTATCGAGGCTCTGCAGGCGGTAAATCCCAATCTCGTGGTGGTGCTTCTCAGCGGTAATGCTGTCGAGATGCCGTGGGAGGCAAAAGTGCCCGCTATTGTCGAGGGATGGTATCTCGGCTCGATGGGAGGCAAGTCGCTTGCCAATGTGCTGAGCGGAAAGGTCAATCCCTCAGGTAAATTGCCTTTCTCGTTCCCTGTGAAACTTGAGGATTGCGGTGCTCACTCGTTCGGTGAGATTTGCTATCCCGGCGACAGCATCACTGAAAAATATCTTGACGATATCCTCGTGGGATACCGCTGGCACGACACAAAGAAAATCGCTCCTAAATATTCTTTTGGTCACGGTCTGAGCTACACCGATTTCAAATATGGCAAGGCAGAGGCTTCCGCAAAGGAGATGACCGAGTCGGGTACAATCCTGATAAATGTGCCGGTGACAAATGTAGGCGACCGTAAGGGCAAGGAAACTGTCCAGCTCTATATAGGTGACGATAAGGCATCGGTGATGCGTCCTCTTAAGGAGCTGAAGGGCTTCGAAAAGATATCGCTTGCTCCGGGAGAGACCAGGAATGTCACTTTCTCCATCAAAGCCGATGACCTGAAATTTTATGACGAGGCATCTAAAGGATGGAAAGCCGAGCCGGGTAAGTTTACCGCCTATATCGGCAGCTCGTCGACCGACATACGATGCAAAATCCCCTTCACATTAAAATAATTACATAACCCACATTTCTATTAAGCGGGGCTGTACCGGTATTCGGTGCAGCCCCTTCATTTATGCCCGTGACCTTAAGGTCGTTAAAGTCTCTAAGGTCTCTAACGACCCTTCTGACGACTGAAATCTGAACACTGACAACTGAACACTGACAACTCTACTTCATGAACACAAAATAGACGGCGAGGATGAGGCACACAAATGCCGCGAAATGATTCCAATGAAGCGACTCTCCGTTGAAAAACACCACCGTGAACAGAGTAAACACTATGAGTGTGATTGCCTCCTGTATCACCTTCAGCTGCATGAGCGAGAACGCACCGCCGTTGCCGATATATCCCATGCGGTTGGCAGGCACCTGACATGAATATTCGGCGAGAGCTATCACCCACGAGATTAGTATAACCACGTAGAGCGGGGTGTTGGAGGTGATGATTTTCATCTGCTGCAATTTGAGATGCCCGTACCAGGCAAATGTCATGAAGATATTGGATATTACAAGTAGTCCTATAGTGAGCCAGCCGTTCATAGTGGTGATGATTTTGTTTTGACGTGCAAAGTTACCATTATCGCCTGTGATTTACAAGCGGTGAACCCCCTGCGGAGGGCAAGTGTTATATATTTCGGACTATGAACCTAAATAAACACGATATATTATGACTAAAGTAACTTATCTCGACCATAGCGGATTTGCGCTAACGACCCCGCAGGCGATTCTCGTATTTGACTATTTCCGTGACCCGTCACACTCTCTTGAAAAGCTTCTTGACCACAATAAGGAGTTGCCGGTGGTATTCTTCGCAAGCCATCGCCATCCCGACCATTACAACTCCATGATATTTAATCTGGCGCAGAATCATGAGCGTGTCTACGTGCTTTCCAACGATATCGTCATCCAACAGCTCCACAAGGGCGTGAGCGTTGCAGCAATGAGCAAGGGCGATGTGCTGGAGGATTTGCCCGGCGGTATCAAGGTAAAGGCATTCGGATCGACCGACGAGGGCATCAGTTTTATGGTGACTACTGCCGACGGCACTACCATATTCCATGCCGGCGACCTCAACGACTGGCATTGGAAAGACAGCTCTACCGAGCGCGAGGTGCAGAAGGCTGAAAATGATTTTAAGGTGATTGTCAATCGCATCAAGAGCGAATATCCGGCAATCGATATCGCCATGTTCCCGGTTGACCCGCGCCAAGGCTCTGATTTTGCACGTGGCGCTACCATATTCCTTGAAGAAATCAAGGTGAAGGATTTCTTCCCGATGCACTTCCAGGGCGAGCACTCCGAGGCGTGTGACTTCGCTCTTTACGTGCCTGCCGACGCTACTTCCTGCCATTGCCTCGCAACCCCCGGCGAGTCAATAACTTTGTAGTTGTCAGTCGTCAGTTTTCAGTCGTCAGTTGTCAGTTTTCAGATGGCTTAGATACAGATGACAGCAGCAATAGAAGTTTAGGGTGTTTGTCCAAGGGTAGGGATGCTCCCCGGAGCATCCGCTCCATCCAATAAAAAACCGCGTAGCTGTAGGGGCGTCCGGAAGGGCGCCCGCGCTGCATCTGGAGGTTCGCCCACGCTGCCTCTTGGCGCGAAATCGTTGCCCGATAGGGCATCATCCGTGTTTAGCCGGGGGTTGAGCGCAGCGATACCCCCGGACTGCGGAATCTCCCCCATATCGTTTCCCGACAGGGAATCATCAACCGTGCACCAAGATGATTCCTACGGAAACATCTGACTTTGCATCTATTTCCGGGGGTTTCGCTTCGCTCAACGCCCCGGCTAAATTCAGATGATGCCCTGCGGGCAACAATTCCTCTTCCAATCACCTCACTCAAAGAAATTTCCCAAAATTTCCTGCAAAAAACTTGCAATCCGGCATCTCAATCGCTATATTTGTGAAAAACCAGTCATCACATCATGAAAACGCCTCTCCCTGCCATATTACCGGCTGCATCAATAAACGCTACTAAAATTCGCAATCATGAAAGATATTTTTGACGGAATTAATTATTGGATTTATTGGTACGAATACAGGATATGGGGCGGAAGTTGGAACATCTTTCTTCATTTAGCTATAATGGGTCTAATGTTCTATTTTTGGGCATTCGGTATTGTGTTTATAAGGTATAATATAATTCTCCACTCCTTAACAAATGCACCTTTTGACACATATACTATAGTATCTCTTGGTTTAACATTATGCCTGGCGATATATTTATTATGGAAAAGGAGATACAAGGTTATTTTGTCCCAACATGACAAATTCCGTAGACCTAAATATAAAATCTGGACAATATCCATAGTCGTGATTACAGTAATCTTTGCTGTCGGACCGTGGCCCTATCTCGCACTTACTGCCGAATAAACTGATTTAAAAATCTTGATATGAAGCGATTATTGGTTTTGATTTTAGTGATGGCAGCGATGATGCCGGTGTGTGTCGACGCGCAGCGTCGAGCAAAGGGAGCCGTGCCGCCGCTTAAGGAAATCGTAAAGGAGGTTTTTGTCAGGGAATTTGATATGAAGCCTATTCCAATCGGAAAAATCGAACCGCCACTTACCCGCGCTTACAAGACTATTACTCATACCACAGTACTTGCCAGGATGGATTCCGATATTTGCCCTGACACTCTATATATCACTTTTGACATGCCGAATGATGGGGATTCGGCTGCAATTACTGTATGGCGACACAACGGGAAAGCGTATATTGTATCCGAATACGGGCGCAAAGATAATATTGACATCAACGGATATTATGTTACCGACATGGACAAGCTGCGCCATCGGGGAAGTGTAGTAGATAAAGATTTACATCCCATAATATTGTCATGGAATCGGAAGGCGTTTGATGAGTATGCCGCTTCAAATAGAAACACCGGGTCCAATGTGGGGTACATTATACGCATAATCCGCAACTGCAGCAATTATCGTTTTGACACCCTTATAGGACTATATGGTAAAGGCTTGGTTAACTGATAAAATTCTACATCAGTTTTTCTATGCCAAGCGACGGGGGATTTCCGGAATCTTAGTATGGTATAGAAACGGACAGGTGTATGCGTATAACTATATGGAGGATTTATCGGTTGCATAATCCATGTGGCACGTCAATGCTTCATTTATGCTTTTCCGGTGATGATGGCGCGTATGTCGTTGAGCTTGTTGAGCGCCGCCATCGGGGTAAGGTTGTTGATGTCGATGTTGATGATTTCATCGCGGATCTGAGTGAGCACAGGGTCGTCGAGCTGGAAAAACGACAGCTGTACGCCTGCGCGTTCACCGGCAACTGTCGAGAGGTCTTTGCCGATGCTCTCCTGGCGGTTGTTGCTTTCAAGGTGGGCAAGCACCTCGTCGGCGCGATGCACGATTGACTGCGGCATACCGGCAAGTTTCGCTACATGTATACCAAAGCTATGTTCGCTGCCTCCGCGCGCCAGTTTGCGCAGAAACACCACCTTGCCGTTGATTTCTTTTACCGACACATTGAAATTGACCACCCTCTTGAAGCTCGCCTCCATCTCGTTAAGCTCATGGTAGTGGGTGGCGAAGAGTGTCTTGGGGTGCATTGACCCGTGCTCGTGGATATGCTCGACGATGGCCCACGCTATAGAGATGCCGTCGTAGGTCGATGTGCCGCGCCCCAGCTCGTCAAAGAGGATAAGGCTACGCTCGCTCATGTTGTTGAGGATGGATGCCGCCTCGTTCATCTCGACCATGAATGTGGATTCGCCGAGCGAGATATTGTCGCTTGCGCCGACACGCGTAAACACCTTGTCGACCACGCCAATGCGGGCGCTGTCGGCAGCTACGAAGCTGCCTATCTGGGCGAGTATCACATTTAGCGCCGTCTGGCGGAGAAGTGCCGATTTACCCGACATGTTGGGACCGGTAATCATCATAATCTGTGTGCCTGTATTGCTCAGATGCACACTGTTGGTGATATAAGGCTCTCCCGGAGGAAGCTGACGCTCTATCACGGGGTGGCGTCCCTCCTCGATATCTATGTTGAGCGAGTCGTCGACCACCGGGCGGTTGTAATGGTTTTCCATCGCCACACGGGTGAAGGCGGCAAGCACGTCAAGGCGCGCCACGAGTGTCGCGTCGAGCTGTATCGCAGGGATATATTCGGTGAGTCCGGCTATAAGCTCGTTGTAGAGGCGTGTCTCGATGATGGCTATCTTTTCCTGTGCGCCGAGTATCTTTTCCTCATACTCCTTCAGCTCCTGGGTGATATAACGCTCGGCGTTGACAAGTGTCTGCTTGCGTATCCAGTCTTGCGGCACTTTCGACTTGTGGGCGTTCGTCACCTCGATATAGTAGCCGAACACATTATTGTATCCTATCTTAAGGCTCGATATGCCGGTAGCCTGTACCTCTCTCTGCTGCACTTTCAGCAGATAATCCTTGCCCTGAAAAGCGATTTCGCGCAGTTCGTCAAGCTCCGCGTCGACACCGGGACGTATCACCGAGCCGCGGTTGACGGCTATCGGCGCGTCATCCACAATTTCGCGGGCTATGCGGTCGCGTATAAGCGTACAGGGATTGAGCTGTTCGCCGATAGTGCGGAGGGCATCGAGGTCACTGTTGCAGCAAAGCGTTTTTATCGGTTCAATGGCGGTAAGCGCATTTTTCAGCTGTACCACTTCACGCGGTGTCACGCGACCTACCGCTACCTTAGAGATTATGCGCTCAAGGTCGCCTGTCTGTTCAAGATAGCCTTTCAGCTCCTCGCGGTCGTCGGGATGGCGGAAAAAATATTCCACCACGTCGAGGCGCCGGTTGATTGCCGCTACATCTTTCAACGGGAAAAGAAGCCAGCGTCGCAGCAGACGCGCCCCCATAGGGCTAATCGTGCGGTCGATTACACCGAGCAGGCTCTTGCCCTCTTCGCCCATGCTGTCGATAAGCTCAAGATTGCGCACTGTGAATTTGTCGAGCCTTACGTAGGAGTCTTCCTCGATGCGGCGCAGCTTGGTGATATGGCTTATCTGGCTGTGTTTGGTTATGTCGAGATAGTGAAGCACAGCCCCGGAGGCTACTATCGCCGCATGCATGGAGTGGATGCCGAAGCCTTTGAGGTTGCGGGTCTCGAATTGTTTAAGCAGGCGGTCGAGCGCCGCTTCTTCGGTAAATATCCAGTCGTCAAGCTCAAAGGCAAGATATCGGTTGTTGAACGTCTCTTCGAGGAGCTTGCGGTTGCCGCGCTCGACCAACACCTCTTTCGGGGCGAAGTTGTTGAGCAGCTTGTCAATATAGTCGGCGTTGCCCTCGGCGGTGAGAAACTCGCCGGTCGAGATGTCGAGAAACGCCACTCCGACAGTGCCGTTGCGGGTGAAATGGAGTGCCGACAGGAAGTTGTTTTCGCGATGGTTTAGCACCGTGTCGTTGATTGACACTCCCGGCGTGACAAGCTCGGTGATGCCGCGCTTTACCAGTTTTTTTGTGAGTTTCGGGTCCTCGAGCTGCTCGCATATAGCCACGCGCTTGCCCGCTCTTACCAGCTTCGGGAGATAGGAATCAAGCGCATGGTGAGGGAACCCGGCAAGTTCGACATACTGCGACACGCCGTTGGCACGGCGCGTGAGCGTGATGCCGAGTATCTCGGAGGTGATGATGGCATCGTCGGAAAATGTCTCGTAGAAGTCGCCGACGCGAAACAATAATATTGCGTCGGGATGCTTGCCTTTCATCTCGACATACTGCTTCATTAACGGGGTTTCCACGATTTTTTTAGCCATTTCCTTTGCTGTTATTTTCAGTCAAAGTTACAACTTTTCATTGAAGTGAACAAACCGCGATTGCGAATCATTGAAAGAAACTTTATGGCTGGTATTACATGCTGAGATAATTTAAGACGGTGCCGGTGGAAAGCATATAGAAAGGATTTATTCCCTGTCGAACTCCGCTCCGCGTCTGTGAAATATGGCATTGATTATCTCAAAGATGCAACTTTTTGTCTCGTCTCGTGTTTTGCTTTAACAGGATAATACAATTCTCGGATTTTATTGTACCTTTGCCGGGTACCACATATTTAGGTTATTCCTTATGAATGGTTTTGAGCGCCCATAATATAGCGAGTAATCTTAATTGTGCACTATGTTTTCAAAATTTAATCGTTTATTTAATAGCTCAAAATTTAAGTAATTTCAAACCAAAAAAACAGATTTTGTATGGAAAATCCAATGTTTAAAATCCCTTATGGATTATATGTAATCACGACAAATGTCGACGGCCGCGATAACGGTTGTATTTCAAATACCTTAGGTCAGGTGACAGTAGAGCCTAACCAGGTGTCGTTGTGCATTAACAAGTTGAATCTCACATGTGAGATGATACAGAAGTCAAAAGTGTTCACGGCGTCGATAATCACCGAGAAGGCTCCTTTCTCGCTTTTTCAGCATTTCGGGTTCCAGTCGGGACGCAATGTTGATAAGTTCAAGGATTTCACGGCGTGTAAGCGTGTCGCCAACGGCACTATGGCGATTACCGAAGGCACCAACGCATATATCAGTGTGAAGGTGAAAAGTACGGTTGACCTGGGTACACATATAATGTTTATCGGTGAGGTGACGGCAATGGAATCATTCTCCGATGTGCCGTCGGCTACATATTCCTATTATCAGCAATATATCAAACCGAAACCGGCACCAAGCAAGGCATCGCAACAGGGTCACACAGTATGGCGCTGCAAGGTGTGCGGATACGAGTATGTCGGCGACGAGCTGCCTGCCGACTTTGTATGCCCTGTGTGCAAGCATCCGGCTTCTGATTTTGAAAAGGTGGAGATTACCGATAATGTCGCCGACCATCCGACCAACCAATATTCCGGTACCAAGACCGAGAAAAATCTCCAGGAAGCATTTGCGGGCGAAAGCATGGCGCGCAACAAATACACATATTTCGCTTCTGTGGCGCGTAAAAACGGATACGAACAGATTGCCGCGCTATTCCTAAAGACCGCCGACAACGAAAAGGAACATGCCGAACTCTGGTGCAAGGCATTGGGAGGCGTAAGCCGGGATACGGCTGTAAATCTGCTTCATGCCGCCGATGGTGAAAACTACGAGTGGACCGATATGTATGACCGCTTTGCCCGCGAAGCTGATGAGGAGGGTTTCCATGAGCTTGCCGAGCAGTTCCGCGGAGTCGCCGCCATCGAAAAGCATCATGAAGAGCGTTACCGCGCATTGTTACGCAACGTCGAGGCTCAGGAAGTATTCCGCAAAAGCGGTGTCACGGTTTGGGAATGTCGCAACTGCGGACATATCTGCATCGGCACGGAGGCTCCGGAAGTTTGTCCCGTATGCTTCCACTCACAGAGTTATTTTGAAGTCCACGCTGAAAATTATTGATGGATTTCAATCGCCAAGTTTCTATATAAAGTCAGCGGGTGCATCATATTTCTGATGCATCCGCTTTTTCTGTAATCCGAGGCTTAGATGTCAAGCGTTCTCCAGCCGATTATCTCGCCTTGGGTTGTTGCCATAGATGTGTCGCCGTCATAAATGACGCTGCACCGGTCAGGCTCCACTCCGGCTAGTTTCGCCCATTTTGTCAAGTTTTTGAAAAAGCCGGGGGAGAAAGTGCTTGCCGATTTGATTTCGTAGGCGTGAGGGATGCCGTTAGTATAGCTTATCAGGTCTATCTCGGTGCCCGCGCTGTCTCTCCAGAAACAGAGGTCGGGAATTTCGCCACGGTTATAGCTACTTTTGATAAACTCGTTGATAACCAGGTTTTCAAACAGCCCTCCACGTAAAAAGTGGGTTGAAAGCTGCTCGGCTGACGTGATTTGCAGAAGTGAACAGGCGAGCCCTGTATCGTAAAAGTAGAGCTTTGGCGTTTTTACGAGCCGTTTTGCGAAATTGTTGTGGTCGGGACGGAGTACATAGCATATATAGCTTGTCTCGAGCAGCGACAGCCATTCGTTTGCTGTGGATACTGCGATTCCGCATTCGTTGGCGAGCGACGCTAAGTTAAGTAGCTGACCGATGCGCCCCGCACACAGCTTGACAAATCTTGTGAATTTGTCAAGATTGCTGATGTTTTTGAGAAGCCTGATATCTCTTTCCACATAGGTCTGTATGTAGCTCGGGTAATAGTCGGTAGGGGAAATGTCCTTGTCATATAGTCTTGGGTATCCTCCCTTGAATATCTCTTCACCTGTAGTTGCAGGCAAAATCCCACCTTCTTTCATCTCTCTGTGTGAGAAAGGAAGAAGTGTGAGCAGGACTGTTCTTCCTGCGAGTGATTGCCCTATGCGCTGCATCATCATGAAATTGTTTGAACCGGATAGAAAATACATTCCTTCGCGCTCGGTGGTGTCGACATGAGTCTGGAGGTAGGAAAATAGTTCCGGGACAAGTTGCGCCTCATCGATTATCACATGGTCAGGATAGGTCTTTATAAATCCATTGGGGTCTGATGCTGCAAAATTCCGGATATCTATATTTTCAAGTGACACATATCTGTAGGTGGGGAAGCATTTGCGTAACAACGTGGATTTTCCCGACTGTCTTGGACCTGTAAGGGTGATAATCGGGAATTTTGAGGTTAGCGTCTCTATTTTGGATGTAATCTGTCGCGTTATCATGCATTTACTTTTCTGCAAAGTTAATACTCGAATCGGAGATTTGCAAATAATTTATGTAGATTTACGATTAAATCGAAAAATTACATAAAAATTGTGCAGATTTACGATTGAATCGAAAAATTGCATGAAAAGTATGCAGATTTACGATTGAAGCGTCAAGCAAGAAAACCTGAGAGGGCGTAGCAAAACTTTGCTACGCCCTCTCGGGTCTTCAAATGGATGGTGTGTGATATCAGCGTATTACAATCTTGCAGTTTTCGACATTGTTGCTTCCGTCGTCAACAGCCACGACATACATGCCTGCAGGGAGGCGCGACGTGTTGATTGACGTAGAGGTTATGCCTGCGGGAATCTCGGTTGTCATCATGACCATGCCGTTTGTGCCGATTACCTTGACGGTGCGGGTGGTGGTGTCATCGCCCACAGTGATGTCAATCGGTGTGGAGCGTTGTGCCACGCGGGGAGAGATTTTCACGCCGACAGGAAGAGTCACTTCGGTGAGCGCGCCGGTGCCATTACCGGAAATACGGTAATAAGTCATGTCGTCAAAGGATATATATTTATTGTCGCCGAGGATATATGCGTTTGAATAGCTCCCATCTCCATCAAATGTCTGAAGCACTGCGCCCTTGTCGTTCATGAGCTTGACGCCGGTAACAAAATCACCTGTAGTGACAGTCTTGTTCTGATATTTACCGTCGATGCAGTCTCCCCAAAAGTTTTCTCTGGTTCCGGAAGTGAGAACAGGAACAAGATATTCGTAATTGTCATCGTCGTTAAACAGCTTTTGAGAGACGGTTATTCCGGAACATATCTCAAAACCGTTGATGCACAAATAGTTTTTGGATACACCGTAGGTAAAGTCGTTTGTCTCCGGTGTGCTGTTGGGTGCCTCAATCCATGTGTCGGTATATCCTGTCGGAGTCCCGTTGTACTCTCTGACCACTCTATACAGTGACCCGTCGCTTTTGAGAATGATGAATGTCTGTGGGAAGTTTTCACCATATTGCCAGTCATTCCAATAATATTCTATAAACCATGTCTCCGAACCGTGTTCTTCAGTTTTGAACGATATTCCGCCGAAATTTTCCTGAAGATATGTCAGGGCGGTGGAAAACGTGAATGTTGTGCCTGCTGCTATCTGCTCTTCGTTTTGATAGCTTACTTCAAGTATGGGAATTGCCGTGAAGAAGGTATTTGTCTGCTTTCCGGTCTGTACATCAAATGAAAAACGGTTGATTTCTTTGAAATTGTTGTCGAGGACGGTGATTTCGCCTTCGTTTACAATGACCACCTGTGGAAGATTGCCCGCGCATATTTCTGCGGGGACAACGCTTAGCGTACAAGCTTCTTCTGACTCAAATGACGGAGTATCAGAAATCTGTGCTATTGCTGTAGACGCTGCAAGGATTGCCGCTCCTGAAAGAAGTAGTTTTTTATTCATGTGTTAAATAATTGGTGATAAAAATTTTTATATGATAAGTGTGCGCAAGATAAAGCAATTAATCTGTATTTGCAATCACCCCCCCCATTTTAAATTGTTTTAACTATATTCTTCTGTGTTTTAATGATATTTAGCATAGATAAAAGAAAAGGAGGCAGGATATAAAGAAGGCTGCATCAAGATTGACGCAGCCTTTTGTGTCGTGAAATCCCGACTGTTTATTAGCCGTTAACTTTCTTCATGTGAGCGATGAGGTCAAGCACCTTGTTAGAGTAACCGATCTCGTTGTCATACCAAGAGA
Organism: Bacteroidales bacterium; assembly: GCA_003150235.1. Lineage (GTDB taxonomy): Bacteria > Bacteroidota > Bacteroidia > Bacteroidales > Muribaculaceae > Muribaculum. Next base: position 49,696 of record QAMW01000041.1, on the reverse strand, counting down.
TAATCTTAACGAAAGTCGGAGTCAACTGGATACCGGCCTTCTTGTCGAAGATAGAAGTGCGGGGATCGCCGAGGAAGTCACTTGATACAACATCGTCCTCAGTGTAGCCGAGCACACCCTTGAGTTCGCCTTCAGAAGCTTCCTTCATTGCAGCGCAAATCTCATCGTAAGTAGCGGGCTTAGCGAGGTTAACAGTAAGGTCAACAACAGATACGTCGAGAGTGGGGACACGCATAGACATACCGGTGAGCTTGCCGTTGAGCTCGGGGATAACTTTACCTACAGCCTTAGCAGCACCTGTAGAAGAGGGGATGATGTTGCCTGAAGCGGCACGACCACCACGCCAGTCCTTCATAGAGGGACCGTCAACAGTCTTCTGAGTAGCGGTAGTAGAGTGAACGGTAGTCATAAGACCTTCAACCACGCCAAACTTGTCGTTGAGCACCTTGGTGATAGGAGCAAGACAGTTGGTGGTGCAAGATGCGTTAGATACAAACTGAGTACCCTTTACATACTTGTCAAGGTTAACACCACATACGAACATGGGGGTATCGTCCTTTGAAGGAGCTGACATAACTACATACTTGGCACCTGCCTCGATGTGAGCCTGAGCTTTTTCCTTGGTGAGGAAAAGACCGGTTGACTCAACAACGTATTCAGCGTTAACAGCGCCCCAGTTGATTTCTTTCGGGTCGCGGCATGCAGTAACGCGGATTTCCTTGCCGTTTACGATAAGGAGGCTCTTTTCCATGTCGTAGTCAACAGTGCCGTCGAAGTGACCGTGCATTGTGTCATACTTAAGCATGTAAGCCATGTAGTCAACGGGAAGAAGGTCGTTGATAGCGACAACTTCGATGTCATCTCTCTTGGTGGAAGCACGGAATACGAAACGACCGATGCGACCAAAACCATTAATACCTACTTTAGTCATAATTTTTGTTAATATTGGGTTTATGTAAATCTTCTACCTTGTTTTAATTGTACTCGTATCACAGATTCCAAATATATGATACCTGAATTTGCGTCACAAAATTACTAATTTTTTTCCAATAAAATTATTCTGCATATAAAATAAAGGAAAAAAATCTTTAATTTTGCGTGAAAATGTAGAAATGAGCAATTTATGAACTAATAAAATATTTGATTATGGGAAAATTTCTCACTGAATTCAAGGAGTTTGCCATGAAAGGAAATGTCGTTGACATGGCAGTCGGTGTAATTATCGGTGGCGCGTTCGGTAAGATCGTGTCCTCGCTTGTCAATGACGTGGTAATGCCGTTGGTAGGGCTTGCCACGGGTGGACTTGACTTCAAGGAGCACAAACTGATATTGAAGGATGCCGTGATGAACGGAGAGGAGATAGTCACTCCCGAGGTTGCGATGACTTGGGGCGTGTTTGTGCAGAATATAGTTGACTTCCTGATTGTGGCGTTCTGTATATTCGTGGCTATCCGCTTCATGAACCGCTTTAAGAAGAAGGTCGAGGAAACTCCCGCCGCTCCTCCGGCACCGACAAAGGAGGAAATGTTGCTTACCGAGATACGTGATCTCCTCAAGCAGCAGGCAGATAAAAAGTAATCGATAAACATTTCAACTTTCGCTTGCGAAAGTTGAAGGTTAAAAGGTTAACTTAAACCCTAAACCTTAAACCTTAAACTTTAAACCCTATAACCCTATAACCTTTAAGTTGAGCTTGCGAAACTTAAATAAACGTAATAATAACAGATATAGAGAATGGCAAAGGTCATAATCATAGGAGCCGGCGGTGTAGGCACCGTCGTGGCTCACAAATGTGCGCAGAATCCCGATGTATTCACAGAGATTGTGCTTGCATCGCGTACACAGAGCAAGTGTGACGCCATCGCAAAGGCGATAGGCGCCAAAAATATCACTACCGACAGGGTGGATGCCGACAGCGTGGAGGAGCTTGTGGCTCTTTTCCGACGCCACAACCCCAACCTGGTGATTAACGTGGCTCTCCCTTATCAGGACCTCACTATCATGGACGCGTGTCTTGAATGTGGAGTGAACTATCTTGACACCGCCAACTATGAGCCTAAGGATGAGGCACATTTCGAGTATTCATGGCAGTGGGCTTACCGCGAACGCTTCGAGAAGGCGGGTCTTACAGCTATCCTCGGCTGCGGCTTCGACCCGGGAGTGTCGGGGGTGTTCACCGCCTACGCGGCAAAGCATTATTTCTCCGAGATGGAGTATCTTGATATCGTCGACTGCAACGCGGGCGACCACGGAAAGGCGTTTGCCACTAATTTCAACCCCGAAATCAATATCCGCGAGATAACCCAGAACGGGCGTTACTACGAGGAGGGTAAATGGGTGGTGACAAAGCCTCTTGAAATCCATGCGCCGCTGACCTATCCCAATATCGGTGCCCGCGATTCTTACCTGCTTTATCATGAGGAGCTTGAGTCACTGGTAGAGAATTTCCCGACAATCAAGCGCGCGCGCTTCTGGATGACTTTCGGTCAGGAATATCTGACTCACTTGCGTGTGATTCAGAATATCGGCATGGCGCGTATCGACGAGGTTGACTATAACGGCACTAAAATCATTCCGTTGCAGTTCCTTAAGGCGGTGCTTCCCAACCCGCAGGATCTCGGCGAAAACTATCATGGCGAGACTTCCATCGGTTGCCGTATCTCAGGAAAAGACAAGGAGGGCAAGCCTCTTACCTATTATATATATAATAACTGCAGTCATGAGGCGGCATACAAGGAGACAGGTATGCAGGCGGTAAGTTATACTACCGGTGTGCCGGCTATGGCGGGCGCCATGATGTTCCTCACCGGCAAGTGGGTTAAGCCCGGTGTGCATAACGTCGAGGAATTTGATCCCGATCCCTTCCTCGCAGTGATTGCCGCCCAGGGACTTCCCTGGCATGAAGTGTTCAACGGTGACCTTGAGGTAGACAAAATAGGCTGATGACTTGATAATCAGCGTAGCTGTAGGGGCGAGTGGAAGGGCAATGTCACTAACGAACTAAGGATTTTGCCCGGAATGGGCAAGATAGAGTTAGCCGCGGGTAGCCCCGAAGTGGGCACCCGTGGAAAGCGATACCCCCACAACAACGCAACCCTGAAACGGGTTGCATAAATATATGCTAATCAAGCGGCTATGCAACCCACTCCGGGGTTGAGTCATCAGGAGATGCACTTGCGCCACGGGTATGCCTTCGGCATTACCCGCGGATAACAGGATGAATCCCCCTTTCGGGGATTTATGGCTCCGGCACCAAAGTTCGTGACATTGTCGCAAAGTGATGTCCCTACCTTGAGGACAAAATCATAGTTTTGCAACACCTACAGTACAGGAAAGACAAAATAAAGGAGGGCGCATCGAAATCCGGTGCGCCCTCTTTGTTTCGTTTCTATGGAGGGGTTATTTGTCCAGCTTGTCGGCGAGGTTGTGCAATGCGTCACCACCCGAATCGAGGAGGTCGGAAGCCTTGTCTTTCAGTTTGTCCATGAGCGAACCTCCTTTTTCTTTGGCTGCGGCAAGCATGTCGGAAGCCTGACCCTTGATGTCGTCGAGCTTGTCGGCTGCAGCCTCTTTCATGTCATTTAGTTTATCGGCGGCAGAGGCTTTTGCCTGGGCGGTATCTTCCTTCAAGTTTTTCACCTGCTGCATGGTTTCTTCCTTTACGGCGGTTTTTGCAGCGTCAACACTCACTTTAGCGGCGTCGGCACTAATTTCAGCCGCAGTCTTTGATGTCTGTGCGGCAATTTCGGCATTTGTATTCATAGTCAATAAATTTTTATGTTCAATGCTTTAACATTTACCGTCGCGTCAAGGTTGAGCCTTTAACTCCTTTTATGAGAATTATCGGAATGTCGCAATCTAAATGTCATTAGCATAGACGCAAGAGCCATAAATCCCCGTGAGGGGATTCATCCTCCTAACCGCGGGTAGCCCCGAAGGTGGCACCCGTGGAAAATGATACCGCAACAACAGGGCAACCCTGAAACGGGTTGCATAAATATATGCTAATCAAGTGGCTATGCAACCCGCTCCGGGGTAGGAGATGAAGTGAGACCGGCTCTGCAGCGGGTGCCCTTTCAGGGCTACCCGCCGTTAACGATATTTATCCCCTGTGGGGAATTCACATCATAACTCCTGACCATATAATCCTCAAGTCGCAGTCTTGAATATCCGATATTTTGTCTCTTCCGGCATAATCTTTAAGTTAGCGGCACTGAATGGTTAAAGCATCCGCCGAACATCGGATATAAATTTCGGGTAAATGTAGGCGGTTAAGGAATTATTGACTAATTTTGTAATGTAAGGAAAACATTAAGATATGAAATACATAATAGCTTCTGTTCTTGCCGGCGCGCTTGCATTCAATGCTTCCGCCGATGATAAAGTAATTGTTCCGGACAGCACCGGATTTAAGTTTACCGACGTGAAGGTGGTAAAAACCACCCCTATACGTGACCAGAACCAGTCAGGCACATGTTGGTGTTTCTCCACCAATTCATTCCTTGAAGAGGAGATGATGCGCAAAGGCGGCAAGCCGGTTGACCTGAGCGAAATGTACATTGTGCGTCAGTGCTATCTTGACAAGGCGCGCAAATATGTCAGGATGGACGGCAAGGTGAATTTCGCACAGGGCGGTGCGGCTCACGATGTGCCTTACGTGATAGAGATGTACGGCGCGCTTCCCGAGGAAGCTTATCCCGGATTGAACTACGGTGAGGAAAAGCATGTACACGGAGAACTGTCGGCTGTGCTGGAATCATATCTTGACGCAGTGATAAAGATGCCCGACCGTCGCCTGTCGACAGCGTGGGAGAAGGGCTTTAACGCTATACTTGACGCTTATTTCGGCGAAGTGCCTGAAACATTTGTATATGAAGGCAAGACCTATACACCCAAGTCGTTTGCTGAATCATTGAACGTAAAACCCGAAGATTATATAGAGGTTACGTCATTTACCCATCATCCCTTCTACAAGCCTTTTGCGCTCGAAGTGGCTGACAACTGGCTTTGGGGGACAATGCAGAATGTGCCTCTCGACGAGCTGAAGGCGATTGTCGACAATGCCGTCGACAACGGTTATCCCGTCGCATGGGGCGCCGATGTGAGCGAAGGCGGTTTCAAGTGGCGTAAGGGTTATGCTGTGATTCCCGTGGAGAAAGGCGCGAAAGACCTTACCGGTACCGAACTGTCGCGCTGGGTGCAGCTGAGCGACAAGGACCGTCAGGACGAGCGCTACGACATAAAGGGTCCGGTAGAGGAAATCACCGTGACACAGGAGTCACGTCAGGAAATGTTTGACCGCAAGGAGACAACCGATGATCACGGTATGGTAATCGTCGGCAAGGCTGTCGACCAGGAGGGCAATAAATACTATAAGGTGCAGAATTCATGGGATACCAATCAGCTTTATGACGGTTATATCTATGTATCGGAGCCTTATTTCCTTGCCAAGACCATGGATATAATGGTACATAAGGACGCAGTCCCCGCGGCGATAGCTTCAAAATTTAAGAACTGATACGTGATGCCGACGGTGACCACTCCTTTCAACGAACGTACGGTGTCGCTTCTCGGCGAGAGTGCCGTCGGGCGTCTCGCCGACAGCCGTGTGACGGTTGTCGGTGTGGGCGGCGTGGGTGCGTATGCCGTCGAGATGCTCGCACGTGCGGGAGTGGGACATCTGAGGCTTATCGACGGTGATGTGGTGTCGCCGAGCAATCTTAACAGGCAGCTTCCGGCGCTTCGATCCACTATCGGAAAACCGAAAGTGGAGGTGATGCGTGAGCGTGTGCTTGACATCAATCCCGATTGTGAGGTCGAAGCGGAGATGAGGTTTATAGGTGTCGACGATATAGACAGCGTGGTTGTCCCGTCGCCCGATTTCGTGATTGACGCCATAGATGCCATATCACCCAAAGTGGCGTTGCTCTCTCGCTGCTACCGTGACAGGATAAAGGTGATTTCCTCGATGGGGGCAGGCGGCAGGATGGATCCGACCAAGGTGAGATATGCCGACATCCGTGACACCTTCCACGACGGGCTTGCCCGTGAGGTGCGTCACCGTCTCCGCAAAGCAGGAATCTCGTCGGGAATAAAAACCGTGTTTTCCGAGGAGCAGCCGCGTAAAAATGCCGTAATCATGACCGATGCTATAGAATACAAACGGTCGTCCTACGGCACAGTGGCATGGCTTCCCGCTATTTTTGGCATGATGCTTGCTTCTTATACAGTCGAATCGCTTATAGCATCCGGATCATGATACAGGTAAGAGACATATCGAAAAGTTACGACACCCTCCGGGTGTTGTCTGACATCACTCTTGACATCGACCGGGGTGAGATAGTGTCGATTGTGGGTCCGAGCGGAGCCGGAAAGACCACGCTCTTGCAGATAATCGGTACGCTTGACCGTCCCGACGGCGGCATAGTGATGTATGACGGCGTGGATGTGCTGTCGATGAAAGACCGTGAGCTTGCCCGGTTCCGCAACGGGAATATCGGGTTTGTATTCCAGTTTCATCAGCTCCTTCCTGAGTTCACGATGCTGGAAAATGTGGCAATCCCCGCCATGATAGGAGGAAAGAAGCGCACCGAGGCATTTGCGGAAGCGCGCAAGCTTATCGACTATCTCGGTCTGGGCGACCGTGCCGGTCACAAGCCTGCCGAACTTTCTGGGGGCGAACGTCAGCGCGCGGCTGTGGCGAGGGCTCTTGTCAACAATCCGCGTGTAGTGCTTGCCGACGAGCCGTCGGGAAGTCTCGACTCTCATAACCGTCATGAACTTCACCGGCTCTTTTTCGACCTGCGCCGCGACATGGGGCAGACATTTGTGATTGTGACCCATGACGAGAGCCTTGCAGGCGAATGTGACCGTGTGATACACATGCGCGACGGACATATAACCGATATTGTAGACAACCGATGACACGATTTTTATCACTCATATTATCACTTGCGGCTCTATCGTCGTTACTGTCATGCTCCGATGACGGGGAGTACAACAACGAGGCGTTTCTGAGCGACATCGTGACGGTGGAGAGCTCCGGCGATGAAGGTTCGCGCTTTACATTCCGCCGTTATGACGACTCCCCGCTTGTGACGCTCACGGCACCGCAGCTCCGGGTTGATGACAAATATGTGGGGAAGCGGATGCTGCTCCGCTATTATCCCGAGTCGGGCAAGCCATATACCGACGATATCATACGTCCCATTGCCATAAGCCCCGTCAACTGCGACACTGCCGTCATACGTCCCGTCGAACGCTATGACTGGGATGCTGATGCCGTGTTTCTCAACTCGATATGGCGTAGCGGCAATTACATCAATGTGCATCTTCGCGCCGTGTACTCCGACAAGCCGCGTTATTTCAGCCTCATGGTTGACTCGCTGACGCTCACCGATGCCGTGCCGCAGGTATATCTGGTGCATAACACACTCGGTGCGCCCGACAGCTATATGAGAGAGGTATATGCTTCTTTTGACATTACTAACGTGTGGTCGCGCAACGGTTGTGACGGCATTGAGATTCATGTAAACGACAGCAATCTTAAAAAAGATATATATACATTTAATAAATAGTTTAACCACAATTAAAAGAAAACCGATATGGAAAATAACAACAAGAAAAATGAGATAAAAATCGAGCTTACTCCTGAAGTGGCTCATGGTCATTATGCCAACCTCGCGATGATCGCACACTCTCCCACAGAGTTTTTTATCGACTTCATAGCCATGGCTCCCAACATGCCGCAGGCAAAGGTGCAGAGCCGCATAATAATGTCGCCCGAAAATGCCAAGCAGCTGCTTTTCGCTCTCCGCGAGAATATCGAGCGTTACGAAAACACTTTCGGCGTAATCGAGCGCAAGATGCCCAAAAACACTAACGGGGGCGACATGAATCCTTTCAAGGCATAATTACGCAAAATCCGGTCAGTCATGATTAAAGAAAACGATTTTACCATTTATAACTCGCTGACACGCCGCAAGGAGCGCTTTGTGCCGATTCATGAAGGCAAGGTCGGGATGTATGTGTGCGGTCCTACCGTATATGGTGACGGTCACCTCGGTCATGCGCGGCCGGCAATCACCTTTGATGTACTATTCCGCTATCTTACCCATCTCGGCTACAAGGTGCGCTATGTACGTAATATAACCGATGTCGGCCATCTTGAGCATGATGCCGACGAGGGCGAGGACAAGATTGCAAAAAAAGCACGTCTTGAGCAGCTTGAGCCTATGGAGGTGGTGCAACACTATCTCAACAGTTACCATAAGTCGATGGAGGCACTCAATGTGCTTCCGCCGTCGATAGAGCCTCATGCCTCAGGTCATATCATAGAGCAGATTGAGTATGTGAAGAAGATACTTGAAAGCGGATATGCCTATGAGAGCAACGGCTCGGTGTATTTCGACGTGCCGAAGTTTAACCGTGACTATCATTACGGAAAGCTGTCGGGCCGCAATGTCGACGAGCTGCTTGCCACGACACGTGCGCTCGACGGTCAGGAGGAGAAACATAATCCCGCCGATTTTGCTCTCTGGAAGAAGGCGTCGCCGGAGCATATCATGCGCTGGCCATCGCCCTGGAGCGACGGTTTCCCCGGTTGGCATCTTGAATGTTCGACTATGGGAGAGAAGTATCTCGGCACTCCTTTCGACATTCACGGCGGCGGCATGGACCTTATGTTCCCTCACCATGAATGTGAGATAGCGCAGTCGGTCGCTCACAACGGCAAAGACTCCGTGCACTACTGGATGCACAACAACATGATTACCATTGCCGGCAAGAAGATGGGCAAGAGCCTCGGTAATTTCATTACTCTCAACGAGTTCTTTACCGGCTCGCACGAGATGCTTACGCAGGCGTATTCGCCGATGACCATCCGCTTCTTCATCCTGCAGGCACAGTACCGCAGCACCCTCGACTTCTCCAACGAGGCACTTCAGGGCGCTGAGAAGGCGCTTGCGAGGATGCTCGACGGATGGCGTCGCCTTAATGAGCTTACACCCTCTGACAAGTCGACAATCGACGTGAGCGATTTCCGAAGGAAGTGTTACGAGGCACTTGACGATGACCTGAACACTCCTATCGTGATAGCACATCTCTTCGAGGCTTGCCGCTTGATAAATCAGGTGAACGACGGCAACGCAACAGCAACGCAGGCTGATATCGACGAGCTGAAGGCTCTCTTTAAGATATTCCTTGTGGATATACTTGGTGTCCGCACCGACATTGTAGGTGCCGGTGAAGGCGATGCCACGGCGTTGAAGCCTTTTGAGGATGCGGTCGACCTGCTTCTTGAGATGCGCGCCAAGGCAAAAGCCGACAAGGATTGGGCTACAAGTGATCTCATCCGCAACCGTCTTGCTGAAATCGGATTTGATGTCAAGGACACCAAGGACGGCTTCGAGTGGAGTCTTAAGAAATAGTGGACACACTACAGTTTGCCCGGATAGTGCTCGATAATCTACCCTATAAGCCCACCTCTCAGCAGGTGGAGCTTATAGCGGCATTGTCGCGTTTCTGTTCGGCGCGGACACCTTCCGACACGGTATTTCTGCTTAACGGTTATGCGGGCACGGGAAAGACTTCGCTCTGTGCCGCACTTGTGAAATCACTCAATATGGTAGGGATAGGCACGGTGTTGCTCGCTCCCACGGGCCGTGCCGCAAAGGTGTTCAGCCGTTTTGCCGGTCATCCCGCCTATACTATCCACAGGCGCATTTATTCCGTCGGAGGAAACGGTATCACGTCGCCCCGTGACATACGTCCTGCCGAAAACCGCTCGGTTAATACCGTGTTTATTGTCGACGAGGCTTCGATGATTGGTGCAGATTCCGCTTCGGGCAATCTTCTCGAACATCTTATCCATTATGTCTATTCAGGTGTCAACTGCAAGCTCATACTGCTTGGCGACACTGCGCAGCTGCCCCCGGTAGGATGTGAGGAAAGTCCCGCCATGAGCGCGAAAACGCTTCATGCCGAGGGGTTGAGGGTTACCCGTGCGGTGCTTACGGCAACGGTGCGTCAGGCATCTGACTCAGGCATCCTTTATAACGCGACATGGCTCCGGCGTGCCATGCGACTTGAAGAGCTCCCGTCGCCTGTACTTACCGCCACTCCTTTTGACGACGTGCATGTGACCGACGGAGAGGAACTCGAGGATTCGATTAATGCCGCGTATGCTGTCGACGGGGTGGGAGAGACCATACTGGTGACGCGTTCCAATATGCGCGCGACAGGATTTAATCTCGCCATCAGGTCGCGTATACTCGGTTACGAGGAGGAATTGTGTAGCAATGACCGGCTTCTGATAGGCAAGAACAACTATTACTGGACCAAGGAGATTAAAGGCATAGATTTCATAGCTAACGGCGATGCGGCGGTGGTGGAGAAAGTCATCGGTACGGAGACCCGATACGGATTCCGTTTTGCCGACGTGAAACTGAGGCTTCCCGACAGGGATATGTCGATTGACTGCAAGATTATCCTTGACACACTGGTCAACGATGCCGCCACGATGTCGCGGCAGGAGATGACCGACCTTTTCGAGCGCATAGCTGCCGACGACAATCCTTCGGTGTCAGCGGCTACACGTGCCGCCAATGCCATGAAGAGTCCTTATCTGAATGCCCTGCAGGTAAAATACGGTTATGCCGTGACCTGTCATAAGGCGCAGGGCGGACAGTGGCGTAACGTCTATGTCGACCTCGGCTATATTCCGCCTGAATCGATGGGGATGGAGTTTTATCGCTGGCTTTATACGGCTGTCACCCGTGCCACGTCACAGCTTTATCTTGTAAATCCTTCGATAACAGTCAAATGAAATTACAATCATGTTACCAACATGTGTAAATTCAGTGATAAATAATTGATATCGCGATAATAATGGTAGATTTGTATTCAATCTAAATCAACTATCTGCTAAGGGAATTAAATATCACATTACAAAGTGCACAGGATTTACTATACATTACTACTATTGGTCATGACCGTCGGAATGTCAACCGCTTCTCCGGTCATTGATATACGTGCTACAAGCGACTCCTTGTGGCGCGAGCTTGCTCATGCCGACAATGCCGCCGACAGTATCACGACGCTGTATCATCTGTATGACTTGTCGGAACGCAGGATGCGTGGCGAAATAGGCATGCTGATATATGATGTCGCATCGCGCACCGGCAACACTGAAGTGCAGCTCGACATATTGCGCAACAACACTAATATCAATCTCAGTTCTGACTCTATCATGGAGCGGTATCAGCGGCTTGCCGAATCGCTGCCTGAGAATGATGACCGGGAAGAGACTCTTACATTCATAATGATCAACCGCCTGATGTATAAGTACCGCCGCGCAAGCGAGGAGGAACGTCAGGAAATGATGAAAGAACTCATAAAGCAGTATGAGCGCGGCACCGATGACAGCGACAGCCTTCAGACAAAGATAAGGCGTCTTTATGAGTTGTGTGTATGTCTCGGAATCACTACTCAAGGGGGGCTGTATGATGAATATATGGAAAAGCTCGGGGAGCTTATAGCTGAACTTCCAAAGGATAGAAGCCATGCGTTGCGCAATATGTACCTTACTCAGATTGCCATAATCTATTCATATAACGAGCATTATGAGCAGTCGGCTGCGGCTGATAAAGAGTTGCTTAAGGAAATAGAGCTGCTTAAACGCATATATAAGAATAAGAAACGTAAATTCCGTGATTACAGTGTCAACGAATACCTGTGTTATACCCGTCTTCTTGGTAATTTCCCTGCGCTGAGTCAGGGAGAGATAGAGCGTTATTACAAGAATGTCAATGATATTGCGGCACGTAATGCCGATGTGGCAAAAGATTTCGCGGCAAATAAGCGCGCCACCATATATTACCTGATGGCTACCAAACGCTACGACGAGGCGCTGAGGATATTGAAGGAACAGGTAGGGCTTGACCGCAACAAGCAGTATCTGCGTCAGTATTTCCGGTTTATGAATGAGGCTGCCGAGGCTGTCGGTGACAAGGAAGGCAGTTATATGCCTCAACCTCATATATTCGTGAGCTTGAATCACTGTTGCATAACGAGGCGATAGCCCGTTACAAGGAGTTGCAGATACTTTATGACGTGTCGGAACTTAAGGCGTCACGCGCTCAGCTGCAAATGGAGAAGCAGGCGGTCGAACATGACTGGCATCACAAGATGCTCATATTCTCGGTGATTGCGCTTGTAGTCCTTATCGTGCTTATCATTGTACTCGGATATATGTACACAAAGACCCGGCGTCTCGCCCTTAACCTTGAGAAGTCGAAGATACGTCTTCAGAATGAGAAGAAAAATCTTCTTGCGACGCAGGAAGAGCTTATCCAGGCACGTGACCAGGCTGAGCAGGCTAACCGTACACAGACGCAGTTTATTCAGAATATGCGTCATGAGATACTCACCCCGCTAAATGCCATCACCGGATTTTCACAGCTTGTCGTGGATTCCGTGCCGGAAAATATGCGTGCTACCATTGACCGTTATGCCGAGATAATCAATGATAACAGCGAACTTCTCAGGACTCTTGTCAACGACGTGCTTGATATATCCTTGATGGAGAGCGGGGAGATAAAGCTGTCGCGTCAGGGAGTGTCGTTGAATCAGCTGTGTTCGCGTTGTGTCACAAGCATGGCAAGAAAAGTGAAGCCCGGTGTGGTGATGTCATTTGAAAATAGTCATGACAACGACTTGATGGTGTTCACCGATTCGGCGCGTGTCGAGCAGGTGCTCAACAATTTCCTGTCAAATGCAGTGAAATACACCGACAGTGGAAAAATCACTCTTGCTTACGATGTGGACGAATCAAGAAATGAGGTGATATTTTCCGTGACCGATACCGGTATAGGTATTCCGGAGGGAAAGGAAGAAGTAATATTTGACCGTTTTGTAAAGCTCAGCCGTTATCAGACCGGCACCGGACTCGGACTTAATATATGCCGCTTTGTCGCCGGGATGTTGGGCGGAAGCGTAAAGGTCGACAAAAGCTATAACAAGGGTGCGCGTTTCCTGTTTATCTTGCCGATTGACTGATTATTCATTCAGGATATCCTGGAATGACTTTTCATAGTTTTCTCCAAGGAGTGTCTGATATTCGCTGCAGAACGAGTCAAATGCGCTCTTTGCCATGCCTATCTTTCCTGCCTTGACCAGTGCCCGGCATTTTATGCTGATTGCCGTCTCGTCGGTCGAGTCGAAGATAAACATTATATCGGCGATACGTGTGAGCAGCTTGTAGTCGGTGATATTGCCATTGTTCACGATACCGGATAACGTATCTTGTACACATGCCGCATAATCTGATTTAAAGGAGTCAATCCATGTCTGGGTTATCGCCGGCAGCGGTTGTCCCTTGGCGATGAGATTGAGCACTGTATGGAGCTGTGCGGGGTTGATTTCAGCTGAATTGCGGAACTCACGCAGCGTGTCCATCACGGTTACATAGTCACAGAATGTGCCTTCACCGAGCTTGATGGTCCAGTAGGCGTTGCTGTTTATGATTTCAACATCGCCCACCTGCTCGAGGAGGGTCTTCAGTTTGTATATGCTTACACGGCGATTGTTCTGGGCGTTGTCGCGGCTTTTGTCGGGCCACAGGATGTCACAGATGGCGTCATTTCCTATGCCTTTGCCATCTTTGAACGAATACAGCACTATCAGTACGAGAAGACGCTTTAGCGTGGGCGTGAATGATTTTGTCATGTTGTTGCCTTCCTTGTCCCATATCTGGAATCCGCCAAGAAAAAGGATGGATGACACATGGGGTACGGTGGCTTGCGGCATTTTTTCCGGGGTGTTTGTTATTGGCGCCGGCATATCCTCCGGTTCAGATGCCGCGTCATTGATCATGCGTTTCTTTTTTCGGCGTCGTATCATTATAAATGCCGTTACCGACGCGATTATAATGATGGCTGCAATGCATAACCACAAATACAGGTGACCGGATTTCTCGGGCAGGATTACATCGGCTGTCGACAGGGGCGGGTAATTCAATTCGTAGATGTCTGTTGTGGAGATATTTCCGTCATGGGTTACTATCACGGCATATAATTTCCCGGCATTTTCATCAAGAAACAGTGAGATATATGAATTTATATCCTGAAAACGGAATGTAACCGAGTCGGCAAGCAAGGTGTATTCACCTGTAAGAAAATCAAATTTATTAAGTGTTGCCCGCGTGTCATTCTGGTTATATCTGTGGTAAAGCGTGTAGAATGCGTGATTTTTCTTGTCGGCGACAAGCGAGTTGCTGCCTACCATTTGCTCCGGGCGTCCTTTGAAGTCACATATCTTCTTGGTTGCTCCTGTAGACGGATTCAGCACAAAGAGATCGTAATAGCTGCCCGGTCCAAGCTCTTGCATACCGCTCGGATGACCGAATCCGCCGAAAATCAGCAGAGAGTCGGGAGAGATAAATCCCGCCGAGGCAAGATACCGCGGAGGTATTTTATCGTTGACACTTACTGTATCCCACCGCTCGGTTTTCGGGCTGTATTTTATCAGATTGTTAAGATAGCGGTATTCGCCGTAACCTCCAAATATATACAGGCATGAGTCGACGGGAGATATCACGGCATTGTGCTGTGCATATTCGGGATTAAGCAATGTCGGATTACTTTCCGACCAGCTTCCGGTAGCGAAATCAAACCGGTTTATCGGGCGGTTTATGTCATAGGACCATAACTCACCCGTCTTATCGTTGAATATCATCTGATTAGACACGATAAGATACGGATTGCCCGATTGTACGCTTATGGTATCAACTGTGTTGTCCTGGGGTTTTATGCGGTACACGCGGGTTTGGTCGGCAAGATAGATGCTGCCGTTGGCGTTGTCGTATGCAAGCTGTGTATATTGTCCTGTCTTCAGGCTGAACAGCTTTGACCAGGAGGTGTGGCTGTCGATGAGCCATGTGGGATTTTTTGCTATTGCCACGCGTCCCGATATTGAGTCGTATGCGGCTGTAAGGCTGTGTTCGCGGAGCGGCCAGAAAGCGACGGTTTTTCCGTCGGGAGTTGTCACACGCACATTTCGGATTGACATCGGGGGCACATCGTAGGCTTCAAATTGCGGATGGCTACACTGTCCGAACTGGAATACAAATTCAGTGAGATTTCCGTAACGGTAGGGAAGAGTGACTTTTTCGCCGTTAAATCCGATTATAATCTCTTTATTATTATTGTCGACCACCAGATTGACCGATGCCCAGTCATTGATGTTATGCTTGTCAAGGATTTCTGAATCGAATGGTACAAAAATGTCGGAGCCTTCGATGAAACTTAAGGCACGACGATCGTTTGTGAAATTTGATACCAGGTCGAAGCATATTGAATCATTGGCGATTATGCGGAAAATATATCCATAATTGTGTAATTCCGGATTAAATTTAACATCGAAGTCAATTTGAAATCCAGAAGGCATTTTCATCTTGCTGCCATTATTCAACAGCAGGGAAGTCCGTTTCTCTTTCGGCACATCGTGAGCCTGAAACTGTAGCCCGTAGGATAAAGTGTCAGGGTATGCTCTTTCAAAAGAAAGGAAAAACAGGATAATGAGTATGATTAGATTTTTCATTGACGCACACAGTGCTTAAATTTCATGGTCAAAGTTAATGTTTTCAAGTGAATAAAACAATTAAATACAAGCACTTTATGTCATCAATTTAATAAAATGCTGACAATCAAATGTGATACAACTCCATTAAAATATCATTAAAATTTTTATTCTCGATTATGGCAGATAATTAATAAAATATTAATGGATGAAGCGTGGGTGCCGACGTATTTTTGCCATCAAAAAATAAACTACATTATCATGAATAATCGTATAGCGATATTGCTTGCCGCAATGCTCGGAGCTGCCGGCAGCGTGGCGGCAGCCGGAGAGGGTAAGGTGCTGTCGCCACAGTCGGGACAGTTTTTCAAGACAAAAATGTCGTCGGAGATAAGAGTGGCTGATTGCAGAAACGACTCGGCATTATGTAAGATGGTGGCGACTGCCATGCAAGGTGTCGTTAATCAGGATTCGGCACAGGTTTATCTGTTTCTCGGCGACCATCACAAAACCCAGTTGGATGATACCGGTCGTAAATATGAAGTGCTGCCGGTCGAGGGGAAGTCTAAGGGAGCTTCCGGCTTCATGTCGATTGTTGACAACTTTGGTGACCGCTTCCGACACATATATATATGGGATCCCGCTGAGGAGTGGAGCTGGAACATGGCGTTGATGCTCTCATCGCGCAACAAAGGTATGCCGCTGACAGCCGGGCTTGCAGAAGAAGTGATGTCAACTACCGGGTGGAAAGGGTCAGTGACCGACCTGAGACACCGCTTTCAGGGTAAACTGGACTTCTACGACTGGGCGATAGAGAATATTCTGCCGCAGTGTCACGAGAATGTGATATTTTCAGTGGGGCTTCGCGATGACTGGCGCGGTGCTCCATGGACACTCTATGATTATGTCACGGCATCGGGCGGTTTTGCATTCTGGCTTGATGACCGTGATAAGACCGAGCAGGATGAGATTCGAAAGATATGCAGTGCCGGCGGTTATAAGCCCGGTGCCATCGTTATGGGTTATGCCAAGAGCGGTGATGACCTTCTTGCCACGGTCAACAATTACGGTATCGGGTACGTGGTAAGCGATTATTACGCCAACGGAAGTTTCTGGAGTGCATATCCTAACAAGGCTTTCACTCAAAGACCCGGCAACGCCGTTGAGGCTGCTCCCGGAAATATATATGTAAGTATAGTGCTGAGTGACGGCGACAATCTGCAGTTCGGGCAAAATGCCCTCTATAATCTTTGGTCGCGTGACGAAAACCGTGGTTCGGTGCCTGTCGGCACTACAATGGCTCCCGGATTGCAGGAAATCAATCCTTTCCTTCTTGAGTGGTATTATTCAAGGATGACCCCCAACGATGAACTTGTTGCCGGACCGTCGGGATTCCAGTTTATCTACGGCAGGGATTATGACACTGATTCTTACGAGACTTGGCTTAAACTTAACCGCGAATGGCTTGAGTCGGCGGGATTCCATACCGGTTGTCTCTGGCACACGACTTATGGCACCGACACGTTCCGGCGCTATATAGAGACCTCAGGTCTGAAGGCGATATTTGATGGTGATGATGCTACCGGCGTGCAGTATGTCGACGGGGTGGTTGTCATGAATCAGGGCGAACATCTCGTGAAGGAAGGGGAGATGTACAATGCGCTTATCAAACTCACTCCCGACCCCGCCGCGCCATTATTTGTCAACCTGTATCCGATAGCTGCTGAGTATTGTCGCGGTGACGGGATGTCGATATTGAAGCGGGAGATTGAACGCCTGGAGGCAGAACGCCCCGGAGTATATCACTACCTCCTTCCGAAAGACCTTGCCGCCACAGCCTCAAAATATTTTGAGAAGACGAGCCGTAATGACATCACTCTTAATGAAGATTGAAAATTTGCAAAAACGAGTGTTAAAAATGGATTATGGTGTTAAATTCCGTGCTTATTAATGAAAAAATAATGATTCTTTGCATGGGTTTGACCTAATTTTGTCGCATCACATTATCAATATTTCTATCGGCAACATGAACTATATACCAAGAATTATCACATCAACACTATTGTCGGCATTTGTAGGATTTGCAGTGCTCGGGGCGGAGATTTCACCGGTCGATCTTGTGAACCCGCTGATGGGTACCATGTCAAAGAAAGAGCTTTCGACAGGCAATACCTATCCTGCTGTCGCAGTGCCCTGGGGCATGAACTTCTGGACACCTCAGACCGCTTACACCGGCAATAACTGGAGTTATGTATATACAGCAGATAAGATATGCGGATTTAAGCAGACTCATCAGCCGAGTCCGTGGATAGGTGACTACGGTCAGTTCTCGATAATGCCGGTGGTCGGTGCGAAATTCAGCGAGCCTGACCGTGCGAGCTGGTTCTCCCACAAGGCTGAGACCGCCACGCCCTATTATTATGGTGTGTATCTCGCCGACCATGATGTCTATGCTGAAATGACACCCTCCGACCGTGGGGCTGTCATGCGTTTCAAATTTCCCGCTACTGACAGCGCATACGTTGTAGTGGATGCTTTTGACAGCGGCTCATATATAAAGGTTGACAATAAAAACAATACGATATCGGGATGGAGCACAAGAAATTCAGGTGGAGTGACTGATGATTTTAAAAATTATTTTGTTGTGAAATTTGACACTCCTTTCTCCGGAGTGGAAGTGCTTGACGGCGATGAAATTATCGCCGCCGATGAAAAGGAGGGACATCATGCCTTAGCCGCCGTGAGGTTCAAAACCTCGCGCGGGCAGGAAATCTGCGCTGAAGTGGCTTCATCGTTCATCAGTCCCGAACAGGCTATGTTGAATCTGAAAGAAGTCGAGGGCAAAGGGTTTGACGGCGTGAAGTCGGCGGCACGTGACCGCTGGAATGAAGTGCTGGGTCGCATCGAAGTGAACAGCGATGACAAGGGACAGCTGGCTACATTCTATTCATGCCTGTACAGGTCGCTGCTTTTCCCCCGCAAATTATATGAGGTGGACGCTGCCGGGCATAAAGTGCATTATAGCCCTTATTGCGGCGGTACCCATGCCGGGGTAATGTACACCGACACAGGCTTCTGGGATACATTCCGTGCTCTTTTCCCGCTGCTTAACCTCGTATATCCCGAAATCAACGAAGAGATACAGGAAGGTCTCGCCAACGCTTATCGCGAAAGCGGCTTCCTCCCCGAATGGGCGAGCCCGGGTCACCGTCACTGCATGGTAGGCAACAATTCCGCTTCTGTGGTTGCTGATGCCTATCTGAAAAATGTGACAAAGAGCGATGCCCCTCTTCTCTACAAGGCATTGGTCAACGCCACCGATAAGGTGCATCCCTCCGTGCCGTCGACCGGTCGTCTGGGAGCCGACTATTATAATAGCCTCGGTTATATTCCCTATGATGTGGATATAGCTGAAAATGTAGCGCGTACGCTTGAATATGCCTATGACGACTGGTGTATCTACAAGATGGGTCAGCGTCTCGGAATGCCTGAAAAAGAGATTTCGAAGTTCCGTGACAGGAGCCTAAACTACAGGAATGTGTTTGATGCCGAACATAATCTCATGCGTGGACGCAACCGCGACGGCAAGTTCCAGTCACCGTTCAACCCCTATAAATGGGGCGATGCCTTTACCGAGGGTAACAGCTGGCATTACACCTGGAGTGTGTTCCACGATGTAGAAGGGCTTGCGCAGCTGATGGGCGGTCATGAGAAGATGGGGTGTATGCTTGACTCTGTATTTGTAGTCCCTCCCGTGTTTGATGACAGTTACTATGGATTCTGTATTCACGAGATAAGGGAGATGCAGATCATGAATATGGGAAACTATGCCCACGGCAACCAGCCTATCCAGCACATGATATATCTATATGACTATATCGGGCAGCCCTGGAAGGCGCAATATCGCCTGCGTGAGGTAATGGATAAACTTTATTCCGCGACCCCCGACGGCTATTGCGGTGACGAAGACAACGGACAGACATCGGCATGGTACGTGTTCTCCTCGTTAGGCTTTTATCCCGTGTGTCCCGGCACAGGTGAATATGTAATCGGTACGCCGTTGTTTGACAGTGCCGTGATAACTATGAGTGACGGCGGTAAGTTGAAAATAACCGCCCCCGCCGTATCTTCTGAAAACCGGTATGTCAATGGCATAACTGTCAACGGCACTCCTTACGACAACAATTATTTTGACCACGACATGCTCATAAAGGGTGGGGAAATCAAGTTTGATATGGTATCAAAGCCCAATTATAAACGTGGTACTCACCGTGACAACTACCCCTATTCATTAAGTAATGAAATGTTGACAAAATGAAATATCTCTTTTTAAGTATCGCTATTCTTGCCGGGATGGGTTGCATGACATCCTGTGCCAATGCTGATGGAGCGGCATTGAATCCCGTGCAATGGGTTGACCCCTATATCGGTACGGGAGGTCACGGACACACCTTCCTCGGTGTAGCCGCTCCGTTCGGAGCCGTCCAGGTCGGTCCGACCAATATCAACAAGGGTTGGGACTGGTGTTCGGGCTATCATTACTCCGACTCTGTGCTGATAGGATTCAGCCACCTCCATCTCAACGGTACCGGATGCTGCGACAGCGGCGACCTGCTCTTCATGCCCTATACGGGAGAGCGTATGTGTAAGCACTGCCGACAGGACGACACTACCACCGGCTACGGGTCTCGTTACAGTCATGAGCGCGAGACCGCCACTCCCGGTTATTATTCGGTGATGCTTGACGACTATGATGTACGCGTGGAGCTTACCGCTACCGAACGTGTCGGTTTCCACCGCTACACTTTCCCCGATATGCTTATGGCGAAGCAGCTTATGATTGACCTGAGTGAAGGGTATGGCGATGACCGCACGACCGGTGCATATATAGAAAAAACCGATGACTTCACGATAAGCGGCTACCGCTATTCGACCGGATGGTCAAAGGGCGAGCAGAGGGTGTATTTCGCAGCCCGCTTTTCGGCTCCTGTTCATCCCGAGATAATCAACGACACCATTACCGTTGACTCAACGTCATTGCAGTCAGAAAAGGTCAAGGTAAACGTGCGTTTTGCCGAAAACACCCGTACAGTCATGGTAAAGGTAGGCGTTTCGCCGGTATGTATAGCCAATGCCGTGGAAAATCTCGAGAAGGAGATTCCCGACTGGGACTTCGATGGCGTATCACAGGCAACCACTTCCAAGTGGAACGATGAATTGTCAAAAGTCAAGGTGAATACCGTCGACGAGCGTTCTAAGCGGATATTTTATACCGGCTTGTATCACTCATTCCTTCAGCCGGTGCTGTTTTCCGATGTCAACGGTGACTATCGGGGCGCTGACGGGAATAATTACAAGAAAGGTGAATTTACTAATTACACGGTGTTCTCGCTTTGGGACACCTATCGCGCGGCACATCCGCTCTACACTATCCTGCAGCCGGAGCGTGTGCCTGACTTTATAAATTCGCTGGTTAATTCTTACGAGACAACAGGCTTGCTGCCTGTATGGCATCTTTACGGCTCAGACACCTATGAGATGATCGGCATACAGTCGGTTCCGGTAATCGCTGATGCGATATTGAAAGATATCCCCGGCTTTGACCGCGAGAAAGCCTACGAGGCTATGCGAAACTCAATGTTGAGCGACTACAAAGGTTTGAATTATGTAAGAGAAAATGAATATATCCCCGCCGACAAGGAGAGCGAAAGTGTGGCTAAAGGGCTGGAATATGCTCTTGCCGACTGGTCGGTGGCAATGGTAGCAAAGAAGTTAGGTAAAAAAGATGAGTATGGTTTGTTTATGGAGCGTGCGGGTTATTATCGTCACTATTGGGACCCGACGGTAAGGTTCTTCAGGGGGAAAAATTCCGATGGAAGCCGCAATAGCGATTTTAACCCGTTCCGTTCCATTCATCGCTCTGATGATTATTGCGAGGGTAACGCCTGGCAGTACACCTGGCTTGTGCCTCATGATGTCGACGGGTTGATGACCCTGATGGGAGGAAAAGAGGCATTTGTTGAAAAGCTCGATTCTCTTTTCATGCTTGAAGAAAATCTCGGAGCCGAGATGTCGCCCGACATTACCGGACTAATCGGACAATATGCCCACGGCAACGAGCCGGGACATCATATCACCTACCTTTACGCTCTTGCCGGTGAACATGACAAGACAGCGGAGATCGTAAGGCACATACTTACCGATTATTACGATGATAAGCCCGATGGTATCCAGGGTAATGAGGATTGCGGGCAGATGTCGTCATGGTATGTATTCTCATCCATGGGATTTTATCCCGTGCAGCCTGCCGGAGGTGAATATGTATTGGGTGCGCCTATATTCGACAGCGTGGAGATAAATCTGCCTGATGACAAGGTGTTCAAGGTTATTTCCCATGACAACAGCGATGTCAATAAGTATGTCGAACATGTCAAGCTCAACGGGAAGGATTACGACAAGCCCACGATATCTCATTCCGATATCATGAATGGAGGAACTCTTGAATTTTTCATGGCTTCCAGATAACCGAAATTGAATTTATTAACTTTAAATCACAATATTAATGAACCATTTAAAAGTTTTCTTGCTATGTCTCGCGGCGGGGTTGCCCTCAACCCTTCTCGCTGATGTTGTCGATATTACCGGAGTGGTAAAAGATGAATCGGGAGAGACATTGATTGGTGTCACCGTGAAGGAAAAAGGCTCAAAAGCCATTACTGTTACGGATCTTGACGGTGTGTTTCACATTAAGGCTGATCCGGCGACGGCAGTTTTGCAGGTGTCGCATGTCGGATATAACAGCATGGATGTAAAGGTAAACGGTCAGAACAATCTGACAATTACCGTTAAGGAAAGTTCGAAATTGCTTGATGAGGTGGTGGTCGTAGGCTACGGTACACAGAAGCGTCTTGAGATTACCGGCGCCGTCGCAAGTCTCGGTCACGACGACATCAAGGCGGTCACCTCTACCAATCTTACCAATACCCTTCAGGGAAAGATTCCCGGTCTTAATATCAAGCAGAACACAAGTGAGCCGGGTTCTTATGACAATAGTTTTAATGTACGTGGTCTCGGGTCTCCGCTGATTATCGTCGACGGTGTGCCACGTGACAACTTCGACCGTATCGATCCCAATGAAATAGAGTCGGTGTCGGTGTTGAAAGACGCTTCAGCCGCTGTCTACGGTGTACGCGCCGCCAACGGTGTGATTCTTATCACTACCCGCAAAGGCAGCCAGGGAAAGACACAGGTGACACTCAACGCCTCTTATGGTGTACAGAAAATCACCCGCTTCCCGAAATCTGTTGACGCTTACGGATACATGGAGCTTTATAATGAAGCGATGGCAAACCGTGGCGAGACCACACCTACCTATACTCCCGACCTCGTGACATCAGGTTCGCCTTATGCCAACGTCAACTGGTTTGATGAAGTTGTGCGCAAGTCGGCGCCTCAATGGCAGATAGGTCTTACCGCTTCGGGTAGTACTGACCGTGTGCAGTACTTCAACAGCATCGGTTACATGGAAGAGGAAGGATTGTGGAAGGCAAAGTCACTGAAATATCAGCGTTACAATATACGTTCAAATGTGACTGCAAAACTTTCCGACCACATAACCACTGAATTCCAGATTGGCGGATTCTATGACCATAAGGATGCCCCGGCATATTATCCGGCAGAAATACTTAACGCGGTAGGTTCACAAGTGCCTATCTACGAAGTGTATGCCAACGGTAACCCCGACTATCTCGGATATCAGTACAATGATGACAAGAACGCGCTTGTCAAGAGTTCGCAGAATTATTCAGGTTATCGCCGCACTTCTAATTACCAGATTCAGGCGACAGCCTCTATCCGCTGGGATATTCCCTGGGTAAAGGGCTTGTGGGCTAAGGCGCTTGTGGCGTTTGACCCCTGGTTCCATAACGACAAGCAGTTTAAGAAGCAGTTCAAGTCATATAAATATAACGAGGCTGCCGACAGTTATGACGTAGTGACAACCTCGTCGCTCTCTAACATCACCGAATGGCGTTCAAACACATCAAATACCTTGACCCAGCTGCAGATTAACTACAGCACCAAGATAAAGGATGCCCACAACATTCAGGCAATGGCATTGATGGAGACCCGCAAATGGCAAAACTCTGAATTGAGCGGAAGCCGCAATACTGTAATGGATGCCGTTGACCAGATTTATGCCGGTCTTGTGGATGACGCGCGTAGTGTCAACGGACTTGCCGACCGTAACTCTAATGTCGGTATCGTTGGTCGTGTCGACTACGATTATAAGTCTAAATATCTTGTGGAGGCGAGCTTCAGGGTCGACGGTTCTTCCAAGTTCCGCAACAAGCGTTGGGGTTTCTTCCCGTCGGTATCGGCAGGATGGCGTATATCTGAGGAAAAGTTTTTCCGCAATGCGCTCCCGTTTGTGACCAATCTTAAGCTCCGTGGTTCAATTGGTAAGCTCGGTGACGACAACACCGATTCCTATCTGTGGATGATGGCGTTTGACTATCCCGGCGGTGACAAGTATGTATTGGGCGACCAGGGATTGATACCGGGTGTCAACATGCCTCAGATACCTAACTATGCCGCTACATGGTACACCTCCACGATGAAAAATATAGGTATAGAGATGAATCTCTGGAACGGCGCGCTTCGCTTCGAGGCTGACTGGTTCCGCCGCGACAGGGACGGCTTGCTCGCCAACCGCATCGTTTCGGTGCCGGGTACGTTCGGCGCCACCTTTGCCAAGGAGAATCTTAACAGCGACATGCAGACCGGTTTTGAAATCGTATTGGGAACCAACGGCAGCGTAGCCGATTTCACCTATGGCGTGACCGCAAATGTCACCTATACGCTTTCACGTAATAAATATGTGGAGAGCACAACTCCCGGAAACTCCTATGACAACTGGCGTCATAACACCAATGACCGAAACAACAATATCCTCTGGATGTATGACTATTCGGGACAATTTTCATCGATGGAAGAGATTTACAGCAGTCCGGTGCTTGAAGGTCTATATACAAAATACTCCTATCTTCCGGGTGACCTGAAGTATGTCGATTACAACGAAGACGGTATCATCGACGAGTGGGACAAGCAGCCGATACGTCGCGGCAATATGCCCGTAGTCAACTACGGACTTACCGTGAGCCTCGGATGGAGAGGATTCGACCTCAGCGCCACTTTCCAGGGTGCGGCTTGTTTCAATGCGCGCATGGAGTCGCGTCCGCTTCAGTTTGGCGGCTCATGGGATATCTTCATGGATCGCTGGCACAAGGCTGACCCCTTTGATCCCGAGGGCGAATGGATTCCCGGCCGTTATCCGTCGACACGTCTGCAGGACCCGCAGAATTATGGACAGCAGTCGACATTCTTTTACAGTGACTGCTCTTACCTGAGACTGAAAAACCTCGAAATCGGCTATTCGCTTCCACGCAAATGTCTTGATTTCCTCGGTATCCAGGATTTACGCATCTACGGTAACGGATTCAATCTTGTGACATGGTGTTCAAAAGACCTGAAATATATCGACCCGGAAAATCCCGGCGGAAGCATCGAACGCTACCCCATCATGAAGAATTTTAATTTCGGAGTTAATGTAACCTTCTAAAAAACACTACTACCTCATGAAGAAGATAATATATGCCGTGTTGTTATCGGCGACCATGTTGACAACAGGCTGCAATGATTTCCTTGACTTGCCACCTATCAACAAGATAACCAATGAAGACATTTTCAACAATGAATCGGGTGTGCAGGCTTACATGGCGACTCTTTACAATCGCCTCCCTATAGAAGACTTCAATTATGGCAGTGAGTCGGGATTCAACAACTGGGTGGGAGGCTGCTTTGTGCCCGCTCTCAGCTGCGACGAGGCGATGCACTGCGAATGGCCGCATGAGATTTTCGGCCCGGTGGGCAACAACGCCTGGAACCAGTGGTGGACCTACGATAATGTACGTAATGTAAACCAGCTCATACAGGAACTTGAAAACAGCACTCTCTTTTCGCCTGAAAAGAAAGAGGAGCTGCTCGGCGAGGCGTATGCCATACGCGCATGGTACTATTTCGGAATGGCAAAGCGCTACGGCGGTCTTCCCATAATAAAGGAGCCGCAGGTTTACGACCCGTCAAACCCCGATGCGCTGATGGTGAACCGAAGCACTGAGGAGGAAACGTACAATTTCATACTTGAAGACCTCGACAAGGCAATCAGCATGTTGCCTGACACACGTGTCTCGGCTGAAAAATACAGGATTAACCGCTATGTGGCAGCCGCTCTCAAGAGCCGTGCGATGATTTATGCCGGCTCGATAGCCAAGTATGGGGCATACGACCTGAATGGTCTTGTCGGATTCGATGACCCGGCGAAGGCGGCAAAATACTATAAGGAAGCCGCTGAGGCTGCGAAAATAGTGATGAGCGGTAATTATTCGCTCTATCGCGGCAATAATGACAAGTCACGCAACTTCCAGGAGATGTTCTGGATCAAGGGCGACTGCCCCGAACTTATATTCGTGAAAAAATACTCTTATCCCGACAAGGCGCATAACTGGGACCTCTGGAATCAGCCGTGGGGTTACCGCTATCCTGAGGGATACGGATCGCGTCTGTCTCCTACGCTTGACCTTGTGGAGGCATTCCCGAAGACCGACGGCTCGTCGGGTGAGTTAAAGGCTAATTCCGCCGGATGGGTGGTGGATGCCGACAATAAGATAATCGAGGTAAAAGACCGTACCGAGCTTTTTGCCGGAAGGGATGCCCGACTCTATGCATCCGTGCTTATCCCCGGTGCATCATGGACAAGTGCCAAGGGTGAGACTACAGGAATCATCGATGTGAAGCGTGGTATCGTGGAGAAAAACGACCAGAAGGTGACTGTTCTGAAAGAAGGCGGTGCCTTTACCGACCAGATTGATTATCCCAATCCCGAGACAGGAGAGAATGAGAGCCTCTACGTAATTGGCCGTCAGGGCGTGGGCGGTACTTCGGAATCAACCGTTACAGGTCTATATGTCAAGAAATTCCTTTACGAGGGTAATGCCACTCAAGACCCCAAGCACACCAGCGGCGAACAGGACTGGATGGAATTTAGGTATGCCGAGATTCTGCTTAATTTTGCCGAAGCCGCTGCCGAGCTTGCTACAATGGGCGATGCTTCTTATGTGGCTGAAGGTCTTGTCGCAATCAATGACGTGCGTGACCGTGCAGGCGTTGACCCGCTGGAGACGCTTACCGTCAACTCCGTGAGAGCTGAACGCCGTGTCGAGCTGATGTACGAGAATCATCGTTTCTGGGATATCAAGCGTTGGCGTATTGCCGAGGATGTGATGCACAACCGCATGATGAAAGCTCTTTATCCATATTATGTGGCAAATAATGACACATGGATATTCAAGAAACTTGATGTGGGCAGCATACATGACTTCAAGCCATATCTCTACTATATCAGAATCAATGATGACCAGATCAACCGTAATCCCGGAATAATCCAGAATCCCGGTTATTAATCACATTTAATATACATTCTCATGAAAAATATAAAGTCACTTATAGTTATTTTCAGTGTCATTATCCTGGGCTGCCAGGCATGTGGCATAGATAATTACGATGAGCCTAATGCCGGTATATACGGCACACTCATTGACTCGGAGACCGGTGAAGCGGTACAGACCGAGCAGCCCGACGGCGCGCGTATCGAACTTATGGACCTTGCCTACGACAATCCGATACCACTGCAGTTCTGGGTCAAGGCTGACGGTACATTCCGTAACGTGGCGCTATTTAACGGGAAATACGATGTAAGACCTTATGAGGGTCCCTTCTTCCCGGTTGAAGCCGAGACCGTGACTCTCAACGGTGTCACGAAACATGACTTCAACGTCACTCCTTACCTGAAAGTCAAGGTTGAGAATATCGAATATGGTGAGGCTGGCAGTGCCGATGTCACGATTAGCTATACAATCAAGCGCTCGACTACTCCCGCCGGCATGGAAATCGGCACAAAGACTATCTCTGAGGCAAGGGTGCTGTGCAACATCTATCCGGTTGTGTCATGCTACAATGGATGTTTTCTTGAAAACTGTTCGTCGACCAAGGTGTTGAGCCGTTCGACCGACACATCGATTGAGGAGAAGGTGTATTCCGACAAAATCAAGGGTCTTGAGAGTGGAAAGAAATATTACGTGAGAGTGGCGGCGCTGTCAAGCTGCAGCTACAACAAGTCGCTCAAACGCTATAATTACACCGAAGTGATGGAAATAACCGCACCTTAACCCCCAGTTACTTATGAACAAAAAGATAAGATATAGCTTATTTGCTGTCATGCTGGCATTGACCGGCACATCTGTGGCAAAGACTGTCGAGCCTTACAAAGACATGAATTTGCCGCGACATGAGCGTGTCATGGATCTGTTGTCAAGGATGACGGTTGAGGAAAAGATATCATTATTACGCGCCACCGCCCCGGCGATAGAGCGCCTTGATATTGAAAAGTATTATCATGGCAATGAGGCGCTTCACGGCGTTGTGCGACCCGGTAATTTCACCGTGTTCCCTCAGGCGATAGGTCTTGCAAGCACCTGGAACCCTGAATTGATTCATGAGATATCTACCGTGATTTCCGATGAGGCGCGTGGCAGATGGAACGAGCTTGAACAAGGCAAGAAGCAGACCGGTCAGTTCAGCGACTTGCTTACTTTCTGGTCGCCGACTGTAAACATGGCACGTGACCCGCGTTGGGGTCGTACTCCTGAGACTTACGGGGAAGACCCCTTCCTGTCGGGTCGTCTCGGCGTGGCTTTTGTAAAGGGGCTTCAGGGCGATGATCCGCGATATCTGAAAATAGTGTCGACACCCAAGCATTTTGCCGCCAACAATGAGG
Organism: Bacteroidales bacterium; assembly: GCA_003150235.1. Lineage (GTDB taxonomy): Bacteria > Bacteroidota > Bacteroidia > Bacteroidales > Muribaculaceae > Muribaculum. The sequence goes on along the minus strand of QAMW01000041.1, from coordinate 21,228 downwards.
AGCATAACCGCTTTGAGTGTAATCCCATAATTTCAGAGCGTGATTTGCGCGAGTATTACTTGCCTGCCTTCGAGGCTTGCGTGAAAGAGGGTCATGCCGCGTCTATAATGTCGGCATACAATGCGATAAACAATGTCCCCTGTACGGCAAATCCCTGGTTGCTTACACAGGTATTGCGTAATGAGTGGGGATTTGACGGATACGTTGTGTCTGACTGCGGCGCGCCCGAGTTTCTGGTGTCACATCATAAGTATGTGAAACGTCCCGAGACTGCTGCCACTCTCGCCATTAAGGCGGGTCTTGACCTGGAATGTGGCGACAGCATATTCATGGAGCCGTTGATTGAGGCGTATCGTCAGCACATGGTCACCGATGAGGATATAGACCGGAGCGCCTACCGTGTACTTGATGCCCGTATGAAGCTCGGACTCTTTGACGACCCCTCAAAAAATCCGTATAACCGTATTTCGCCCGACGTGGTAGGATGCAAGGCTCACAACCTTCTTGCACTTGAGGCGGCGCGTCAGAGCCTTGTGCTGATGAAAAACGACGATGCGTTCCTGCCTCTTGACCCCTCCGCCATTTCATCTATCGCTGTGGTGGGCATCAATGCCGGTAACTGTGAGTTTGGCGACTATAGCGGTACGCCCGTGAATGCGCCCGTATCTATTCTCCGGGGCATACAGGAGCGTGTAGGCGACAAGGTGAAGGTGGTCTATGCTCCATGGTCATCGTCGGTATCGGGCTATGAACTGATAACCAAAGCTAATTTTCCCTCAGGGCTGAAAGCTGAATATTTCAACAATAAGTCACTTGCAGGAACCCCGAAAGTGAGGACTGACGAGAATATAAATTTTGAGCCGGCAAATCAGGCTCCCGATCCATTCCTTCCGAAGTCTCCGCTGTCGGTACGCTGGAGCGGTGATCTCGTGCCGTCGGTATCGGGGCGTTATACTCTCGGATTTGCCACTGACGACGGTTGTCGTCTATATCTTGACGGAAAGCAGCTTATCGACTCATGGCATAATCGTGGAGTGCAGACCGATAGTGTGACCGTCGACCTTGTAAAGGGACGCAAATACAATCTTGTAGCCGAGTATTTCGATGACGGCGGCGATGCTTCGGCAAAACTTTACTGGCGTGTGCCCGATATTGACAAGCGTGAGTTGCTTGACTTGTACGGTGAGGCAGGCAAGGCTATCCGTGAGTGTGACGTCACGGTCGCCGTACTTGGTATCAACAAGTCCATCGAGCGTGAAGGTCAGGACCGTTACACCATCACGCTGCCTGCCGATCAGGAGGCGTTTATCAAGGAAGCCTTCAAGGCTAATCCGCGCACAGTCGTGGTGCTTGTCGCCGGAAGTTCGCTCGCAGTCAACTGGATTGACGAGCATGTGCCTGCCGTGCTTAATGCGTGGTATCCCGGCGAACAGGGCGGTGTTGCCGTAGCCGAAGCTCTTTTCGGCGATTACAACCCCGGAGGTCGTCTCCCGATTACCTATTATAAGTCGCTTGACAATCTTCCTCCTTTTGATAATTATGATATCAAGAAGGGACGCACCTACATGTATTTCACCGAAAAGCCTCTCTATGCTTTCGGTCACGGATTGAGCTACACTACTTTTGCCTATGACAACATGTCGGCTGCTGCCGGCGAGGATTCGGTGGATATTAGTTTCGATATCCGTAACACGGGTGACTATGACGGTGATGAAGTTGCGCAGGTTTATGTATCATTCCCCGACTGCGGGATTACGACCCCGATAAGACAGCTGAAGGGCTTCAAGCGCGTAAGCATAAAGAAAGGCGGCAAAAAACGCGTCCACATTTCTGTCCCGCGCAGCGAGTTGCGCCTTTGGGATGAGAAGAAAAACGAGTTTTTCACTCCTGAGGGAGAATATATGTTTGCAGTAGGGTCGGCTTCTGACAAGTTGCATCTCTACAAGATGGTGAAGGTTAACCGGTAATCTGTTGAAGAATGAAAAAACTACTGTTATCGATATTGACATTAATGGCGGTGCTTCCGTTGCAGGCGATTGAGCCCGGCAGCGCTTTCCCAAAGATGAAACAGGTGAAGACCACTGTGTTCATCTCCTGTGGAGGTGCTACCGAGAGTCCCGAGGCACAACATTCATGCCGTATATTCCAGGGAATCATAAACCGTGATTCTGCCGAGGTCTTCCTGTCGACAGGCGACAAGGAGATGGACTGGTGGAAATATATCGATGTCGACTGGAAGCGACCTCCCAAGGGTGTCATCACAAGTGGCGAAAACAGGGGATTGCGTACCATGTTTAAAAGTTACGCCGACCGTCTTGACAAACTTGTGGTGTGTAATTTTGCTGACAATGACTATACATTCAACATGGCTGTGTTGATGGCTTGTGCCGAAAATGCACTCCCGGTCAGTGAAAAGATGAAAGATGTCCTTGTAAGTGAGTTTGGCTGGGACAAGGAGATTGTCGATATACGCAACCGCTGGTCTACCATATCGCAGGCTTACAACTGGGCTCTTGAAGAAATCATGCCTAAGCTTAACAAGCAGCTTGTCGTGTCGGCGGGATTGCGCGATGACTGGCGCAACGGAGGCTGGCGCATATATGATTATGCCGTGGCGTCACGATCGTTCACGTTCTGGGTGGATGACAAGACTACCACCGGTAAAAATATCATCAAGAAAATATTGCGTACACCCGGCTATCCGAAAAATGCGGTGGTGCTTGGCTACGGAATGCATGGCGATGATCTCAACGACACGACCAATCCTGAAGGATTCGGATATGTCGTGGGCGATTTCTTCCCTAACGCAAGTTATTATTCATCATTCCCCGCTGAAAACTTCGAGAACTGGCAGCCTGAAGGAAAGGCGGTCGACGTGAAGCCGGGAAAGATATATGTTGCCTTGTACTGGAGCGACGGCGACAATATCATGTTCAATCACAATCTTGAGCATATAATATGGAGTCAGAAAGAGCGAGGACAGGTACCGGTGTCAATGACAATCGCCCCTGCACTCTGTGAGATAGCCCCGTTTATATTGCGCTATTATCATGAGACCGCTACTCCCAATGATGAGCTCATCGGCGGTCCGTCGGGTGCCCAATATATACAGGAACCGTTTTACAAGCCTGCCGACTACGAGTCATGGTGTGAGATGAACGGTGAATATCTGCAGATGGGCGGTCTGAGAAGCACCAATTCCTCCCTTCGTTTCCCGGTGCAGCCGTTCTATAACAACGGGTTTGTAAAAAGCAATGTCACAGGTACTATCGCATGGAGCTCGGGTGCATATTACGACGCTTACGACTGGTGCGGAATGCCTGTCGTGTGTGGCGGCGGTGTGTGTGGCGACACTAACGGCATATACAATTATCTCAAGAATATTCCTGTCAATGACAAGCGCCCGCTCTTTACCGGGGTATATATGGTGCAGGCAGGTCTTTCAGGAGAGGGATATGCCGGAATTAACAAGATAGTGCAGAAGCTTAACGAGGATTTTCCCGGTCGGTTTGAGTTCTTGCGTGCCAGCGACCTGCTCGCCTCCGTGGGAAAATATTTCGCCGATCGTCGCACGCCTTTCAAGGATTTGTCCATACCCGGAGTCATTGAGGCTGAGGATTTTGACAATGGCGGTCAAGGTGCCGGATTCTATGATTTTGCCTCTCGTAACGAAGGGGAGGCATATCGTAACGGGGAAGGCGATTGTGTAGGCATAGGCGAAGGTGCTTCCGGATATCATGTCGGATGGAGCAGCAAGGGTGAATGGCTCAATTACACTGTGGATATAGATGCCGCCGCTGCTTATGAGGTGACGTTGCATTATGCCACATCTCCGGGGCAGTCCAAGAGTGTCACGATGATGCTTGACGATGAGGTGCTCTCTACCATAAACCTTCCTGCCACCTCAGGTAACGATAGCTACGCCGATGTCACTGCGCTGGTTAATCTCCCTGCGGGCACTCACAGTCTTCGCATGATGCTTAACGACGCCGGAATTGACCTGGATTATTACAAATTTGAAAGGTCTGATGAGGTGGTGCCTGAAATATCTCCTGAAAAGCTTTACAAGATAGTGGCGCTGCATAGCGGTAAGTCGCTGTCGCTTAAGGACGACAACACGGTGAGCGGTACGCGTGTCGTACAGCGTGATTTTACCGGCGATTACACTCAGTTGTGGCATCTTGATGTAGCTGGTGCGTATTGTTATGGATTGCGTAACAGGGCTTCGGGCATGAACATAGTGCTCAGGGGAGCATCGATGATAGGACAGTTTGATTTTGACTGTACCAACAATCTCGGCAAGTGGAACCTGCGCTACATGGGCGACGATGAATATGTAATCACTCAGAATGAATCTACCAGCAGTCTTGCGATTGCAGGCGCAAGCCTTGATGACGAGGCTGAGCTTACTGTCATTGACGATGCCGCAATGCAGCGGTTTGCAATAGTTCCTGTGGAGACATCGAGCGGCATAGGGCTGATTGACGGCAGGGAGTTGACGGGCGTGTACTTTGACAATGCGGCTTCATTGCTCCACATTCCTGCCGGCGCGATAACAGGTGACGACATGGAGTTCAGGTTATATGATCTTGCCGGTGCACAGATGCTGACATGCCGCCCTTGTGTCGATAATGGCAATAATGAGTTTGTAATCAGTCTTTCGCATCTTGGCAAAGGCATCTATGTCTGGGAATTGTCAGGACAAGGAGCCGGGAAATGCGGAAAGATAGCAAAGACTTACTAATCCGATTAATCAATCACATAAATATTATTTATTCTTATTCATTAACCTTAATTGTATTTTAAAATGAAAAAGAGATTATTTACATTATTAACCGCAATGATTGGCATTACTGCCGGTATGTCGGCAGCCGATGACCTCGTGTTCAAGATGGTAGAGGATGGCGGTGTGACTATCGTTAATGACGGTCGCTACGACATTGTAAATCAGATTATCGGCTATACCAAGCCCGGTACGACACTCTGCTTCGGTGAAATCGACTTCGGCAACGGCGACGTATATTTTGCCAACGGTGCGGAGATTGCCCATGAAAACCCCGACATGGAAGGTACACTCGACTTCTATCTCGGACATCCCGATGAAGGAGGTCAGCTCTTTACAAGTATCGATATCAAAGGTACTAACGCGTTCCAGTATTATCGTACATTCCGTTATAATTTCTATCCCGAAGGTACTGACGGATATGTGTTCCCGCGCGGAAAGCATACAGTATATATGCGCTACAACGACTGTGAGGGAAATATCAAGAAAGTTGTGTTCTATGGTCATGAACTGAGCGATGACGAGCAGGGTCAGATGGCTGATCCCGTTTACAATGCGGTTCATCTTCCCGCATCGCAGGCTACCGTGGTTAATGCCGAAGAGTTCCCCGAAACACGTCTTAACGACGAGGGCGCTTTCGGATGGACCGGCCCCGGACTTATGGTTAAATACTCAGGTGTTGACTTTAAAGACGGTAAGGTTTACGGACAGATTGCCGTAGTGTCAACTCATGGTGGTTCAACCAATCCCGACGGTTTCCTTGAACTTTATGTCGACAATGCCGACAGCGAGGACAACATGATTGCGAAAATCTGGACCGCACGTGACTGGAGATGGGTTGTATATGCTCCCCTTGCTGCAAATCTTACAAAGGAAATCTCCGGTACTCATGACCTTATCGTAAAATGGACCGCATCGACCAACTTGAAGGAAGTACAGCTTATCGAAGGTACTCCCTGGGATCTTGACGACAATGACCAGCCGGTAAAGGTTGAACTTATTGACGAGCCTCTGTCACCCAACGCTTACGGAATGCACTTTGATGCCATGGGCGGTATCGAAAACACTGTTGACTTCATGGCTAAGGGTTCTGACAACCTTCAGTTTGAAGCAGCTAACCTCGGTTATACTTCCGGAGGTGTTGTATTGAAATTCAATGCTGTTGATTTCAAGGACGGTCAGTTTACCCGCATCCTTGTTGACCACTCTTCTGACCAGAGCACTCTTGGCGACAGCACATTTGATTTCTATATTGACCTCAACCATGACAGCTACGATGATCTGTCAGTGCTTGACGGCGACACCAAGCTTGCCACTGTAAAGGCTCAGGGTACTGGAAACTGGGGTGACCACAAGAAGACCGCAGGCGCCATGACATCAAAGGTAAGCGGCGAACACGATCTTTATATGGTATTCCGTACCAGCGCAGGTGCTAACATACATGGTGTATATCTTGATACTGACTACAATCCTGCAGGCATTTCTTCAGTTGAAGCTGACAACAGCGCAAAGGTTATCGCCGAGGCAGGCGCAATACGCGTGATTGTTGAAAATGCCGCCGACGTGGTTGTATATGGCATCGACGGAAAGGTGGTCAATTCACTCCATGTTGCAGGCGATGCTACAATCGCCGCCTCAACCGGTCTTTACATCGTAAAGGTTGCCGAGGCTGACGGTCATGTATCTACCGCTAAGATTGCAGTAAGATAATATCGTTATTCCACAATGGAGGTGGCAAAAGGCACGGTGTACCGTGGCTGCCTTTTGCCACCTTTGTTTTTATAAACACAATCTAATGGATATTTTTAAAATGAATAAGCGTTTGTGCATTTGTGCTCTTACACTGATAAGCCTTCTGCCGGTGACGGCTAAGACGAGCGGAAATCCGATTCTCCCCGGATGGTATGCCGACCCCGAGGCGATAGTGTATGGGGATGAAGTATGGATTTTCCCCACACTGTCTGACTGCGACAGCCTTCATGAGGCTCCCGTGTATCTGCGTGAGACCGGTGCCATGCACAGGGTTTACAATCTGCAGACTTATCTTGATGCCTATTCGTCAAAAGATTTAGTCAACTGGGAGTTGCACCACAAGGTGCTTTCCACCGACAGTGTGAAGTGGGCTGATTATTCCATGTGGGCGCCATCGGTAATCCATGCCAATGACAAGTATTATCTGTTTTTCAGTGCCAATGACATTCAGAAAAACGGCGAGACGGGCGGTATAGGTGTCGCTGTTGCCGATACCCCTGCCGGACCCTATAGCGACGCGCTCGGTCATCCCCTCATCGGCGAGATTGTGGAGGACGCACAACCTATCGACCAGTTTGTGTTCAGGGATGATGACGGCTCATATTACATGTATTATGGCGGCTGGCATCATTGCAACATGGTGAAGCTTAGCGATGACCTTCTCTCGATTGTGCCTTTTGACGACGGCTCGTTATATAAACCGGTTACCCCGGAGCGTTACGTGGAAGGCCCGTTCATGTTCAAGCGGAATGGCATTTACTATTTCATGTGGTCAGAGGGAAGCTGGGAGGGTGCCGACTATAGTGTGGCATACGCCATGGCTGATTCCCCCTACGGCCCGTTTAAGCGCATCGGCGTGATTCTTGAGCAGGACCCGGAAATCGCTACCGGTGCGGGACATCATTCCATATTCCGTTATCCGGGTTCCGATGACTGGTACATAGTCTATCATCGCCGTCCTGCGGGAGATGACGGACCAAATCACCGCGCAACCTGTATCGACAGGCTCTATTTTGACAAAGACAACCGCATATTGCCGGTAAAAATCACCCGCGAAGGTGTTGCCGCAAAGTGATGTAAATTTTAGACAATCTCTTAGGGAACCGAGGGAACTTTATAATGGTGCAGGTCGCGATGCTTGCACCATTTTTCTATCATCACGGCTATGAAATAGTAGGCAATCGTCAAAACCCACAGCATCAGGTAGGGGGTTGACATTGTACCCAGGGAGGCGCCGTTGGAGTTGATGCCTATGAATCCTTCAACGCCCCAGGTCGCCGGGACAAGGCTGGATACCATGAACCATCCGTCGCTCATTGCCGGTCGCGGCCAGGTAAGTCCTGAAAGGAACAGGAACAATACGGAGGAGAATACAAATACCAGGAAGGCACTCTCCCTTTCAACCACGAGCGGACGTAGCATCTGGGCAAGGAATGTCGACGCGAGAATCATCGGAAGGATGAAGGCAAGGTAGTCGAGCGGATTTCCTATATGCGGCAGACTGAACATCACCGGCACATAGTGGAGTATATAAATAGTCAGCGGCGCGTATATCGTCAGATAACACATGCTTTTGCCAAGGATGCTCGCCGACATCGGTCCGTTGATTTCTTCCGGATCTATGCCGTGGTTTTTGCGGCGTCGCTCACTGCTGCCGCCTCCGAGCATCAGCACTCCGAGCATAAGGCTCTGTTGCAGTATGAGCACGACTATTCCTATCATGACAAACGAGGCGAAACCTTGCGTGACATCACCGAGGAAAAATGATTCGGTGTTCACGGTGCTTCCCATCGCGGTCGACAATAATGCCACCGGAGAGTAATCGATTTTCTTTGTGCGTATGTCAGAGCCAAGTTCCAGCGACACGTCGGTGGTGGCGAGAAGTATGCTCTTGTATCGCAACAGCAGGCTCATGTCGCAATACATCGGCACGACCGCCTGCTCGTTTCTTCCTATTTTACGGGAATAGTCTTCGGGCAGTTCGAGTATGCCGTAGATTTTGCGCTCTTTCATCCATGTTTTTGCCTCCTCAAGATTGGCGGCATAACCGGCGACCTTGGTATAAGGGGAGGCGTCAATCATGCGTGTAAATTCACGGCTGTCGGCTGTGCGGCAGTTGTCGACCACGGCTACAGGCACATCATAGACTATCTCTGGATTGTATATGAGCGTGTAGGCGATAGGGTAGGCGAGTGGCAACGCGAGGAAGAAAAGAAGCACACCGACATCGGAGAATACGAGCCGGTATTCTTTTATCCACACCTGAAACAGGGTGGACCACCATGTCTTTATATTGTCAATAAGCTTTTTCATAATCAGGTATCATCAGGGGATATAGACAGGATTCAGGCTGTAACGCTTCAGCTTCCACAGCATGCCCATCGGGGCGAGCAGGAAGAGTATCATAACGATATAGTCCCAGCGGCAATAATAGATTTCATACCCGTTGAGTGCCACGTTGACGTAAATCAGGAAATAGTAGCGGATAGGGATGAGGTAAGAGAATATCCCGACTGCCGGGTACATATCCTCAACCGGAAACGAAAAGCCTCCGATAGAGAATGAAAGGATGCCTAGAAGTGAGAGTATGGACAGGGCAAAGCGCAGGTTGGGAATAGTGCAGGATATAAGCAGCGCGAATGCCTGGCTGGAAGCTACGAGCAGCAGCATCGCCACAATCATGTTGATAGGATTGCTGTTGAGCGGGAAATCCCATAGCCCGAACATCATCCCTTGCATTGCAAGTCCTGTGACAGAGAAGATGATGAATTGAGGCAGCAGCTTGCCCGCGCAGGCTATTGTGATGGACCCTCCGGCATCCTTGATCCATCTGACCGAGGTGCCGCGCTTGATTTCCTGCAGTATCGAGAAGGCAGTGACCTGAAATATGATGAGCTGCAGCAGACACGGGAGGAAGGAATTGCTCAGATAGATGGAATAGTTGAGCCAGGGGTTGCCGATGTTGTGCTCCTGTGTGACCACGGGTTGCAGGAGATTGCCTACAAGCTCCTCATCGAGCCCGACACCTACGAGTGTCGTCATCACAATCGAGCCGGAGGTAGTCACTGCCGTCTGCTTGAAGGTCTTGAACGACAGGGTGCCGGGAATGAAGTATGCCATGTTGCAGTAATAGGTGATTGTGGTCTCCCTCCCTGCTTTGGCATCTGCCTCAAAGTCGCGTGGAATCATGAAAAAGCCATATATTTTCGCGCTTTTCAGCAGTTCCATGGCATCGGCATAGCTTGTGGGATGATATTTTAGGTCAACCAGCTCCGATGAGCCGAGATTACGCGTGACGTTGCGTGACACCGGCGTGTTGTCAAGGTCAACAATCGCCGCCGGTGTTTTTACCGGCAGTCCCTCCTTCATGAAGTCAAGGAAGAAGAAAGAGCAAAAGAGCGGTACACCTATCATCGTGAGGATGTAGATGGGGCGGCTTGCAAGCTGCCTCACTCCGTCGATAATGGCGTTTTTTAATGCTGACCAGTTGAAATGCATGGTTGTAACTGACTTATTGTTGATGGTTATTTCTTGGGCGCGTCATAAATCACCGACATGCCCGGGCGCAGGTCGGGAAGGTCTTCGGTGGGCCGTGCCTTAATCTGGAATGTGCGGCTGTCCCATTCGCCTGTAGCCTTTGTCGAGCGCCATACGGCGTAGGAGCCCATGTCGCGGATATAGTACACGGTGGCTTTCACTTTCTTTTTGTCGAGCGCGGGAATCATCACTTCTATCTCCTTACCCATGGGGAGATCGTTGAGGAGTTCCTCGCGGACATTGAATGTAACCCATTTGTCTGATATTTTTACAAGGTTCATGATAGGAGTGCCGAGCGACACAAGCTCCCCTTCGTGGGGATAGATGATGTCAATCTCTCCGTCGGCGGGTGCGGTAAGATACTGGTCCTGGAGAAGTGCCTCCACTTCCATCACGCTGCCCTGGGCTGCATCCACAAGTGCCTTGGAGCTGGTCTTGTCTTCCGACTGTGCGCCCTCTTTTGCCATCATGTACTGGCTTTTTGCAGCACTTTCACCTGATACGGCTGCAGTATAGGCTGCATACGCCTCGTCGCGCTTCTGTGCCGAAATCACGTCTTGCTTGTAAAGCGACTCCATGCGGTTGTAGGTCTTCTCGGCGATATTTTTCGCCGCGATTGCCTGTTGCCATACGTCGTAGGCGCTCTGTACTATCTGCTTGCGGGTGCCGGCATCGATTTTCTTGTTCTGGGCGGCGGCAGCTTCTTTCATCGCCTCTGCCTGATAGAGTTTGGCATCGGCTACCGATGAGTGGATATGTACAAGCGTGTCTCCCGCTTTCACTGTCTGACCTTCCTGGACATAAAACTCCATTACGCGTCCGGGCAGCTTGCCTGATATACGCACAGAGGTTGCCTCTGCCTGACCTTCAACGATTTGAGACTTGGGCTTCAGAAACAGAAACCCGATGAGAGCAAGCAGTGCTACTGCGATTACCACGATTACGAGTGTGCCTACAAGGGCATTTTCCTTTTTAGTGGTGACTTGTCCTGATGATTGATCTATGTTTGCCATATCCTAATGCTATTTTTCTGTATCGTAATAAGTTTCATAATCCATGGTGCCGAGTACCTTTGAAAGGTAGACGCGGCAGAGATTTACATCGATTTCCGCATCGATGTTTTCGGAGTTGGCTTTAAGCCATGCGGTCTGTGCCTCCATCACATTATCGGTGGTCGACACTCCTTCCTTGAATCCGAGCTGTGCCTGACGGAGATTTTCATCTGCCTTGGTCAGGTTGGATTGTGTCATGGCGTAAGTCTTCATCGCTTCTTTTGCCTTGAATGCAGCCTGGCTCACCTGTAGCTCGATTTTTTCCTTGGCATCTTCAAGCTGGAGCTTCATGATGGTCACATCGGTCTTTGCTGCACGGTATTTGTTATAATTGCCACCCCAGTGCCAGATGGGGATAGTGAGCATCGCACCTACCGAAAAGGCTCCGTTGAAGCGCTTCTTGAATCCGTCGTACATATTGGGGTTGGAGAATGAGTAGGCGCCTACAAGGGCGAGATTGGGGAGCATTGACGAGAGTGCCACCTTGCTCTTTTCACCGGCTATTTTTACTCCAAGTTCGAGGGCGTGGAGGTCGGGGCGGCGCGAATACACGTCATTCATGTCATACACGGTTGCGATGGGTTCCGGGTCGGGACGGTCCATTTCTTCATCCTCAAGGTGCATGTCGGTGTTGACGGGGAGCCCGCAAAGCTGGGCGAGAGCCATGCGCGAGAGCGTGAGTCCGTTTTCGACCTTCACCAGGTCGACATTTGCCGAGTTGAGTTTAACGTCAACTGTAAGGAGGTCGCTGCGTGTGGCGACTCCCTCGTTGATCATCGCCTGCACGTTGTTGTGAAGTGTGTCGAGCAACGCTACATAGCTTGTGGCAAGCTCATGCTTTGCATTGAGCGACACTACCTGCCAGTAAGCGGCATCGACGGCATATATGATATCCTCGGCGCTGTTGTCATGCAACGAGCGGGCAAGCTCCTCGGCATATTTGGTAATCTTATTCATAGCCACAATCTTGCCTCCCATGTAAATAGGCTGGGTGAGGGTGACGGCACCGAAAAATACATTGTGGATATCGTAAGTCATCGCATCCTTGGGAAGGTATGCCACATTTTTGGGTATATACTCTCCGTTAGGTCCTTTTACCGGCACACCGTCGGGACCAGTGACAAGGTCGAAGCTGTATCCTTTTCCGTCAAATGTCTGTATAGGCAGATGCTGGTCGGAGTCAAATATCGACAGCTTTTTCTGGTTGTAGGTATAACCGCCGGCAAAATCTATGGATGGCAGATAAGCGGCAAACGCTTCTTTTTTCTGATAACCGGCTGCCTTAATCTGCTCGGCTTTTATACGCATCTGTTTGTTGTTGGCGACAGCCATCGCGCGACATGAGTCAAGCGAATACACGCCTGGGACATCGGCTTGAGCCTGTGCTCCGGCGACAGCGACGCCGAGTATCGAGCAACACAGTAATGACTTGAATCTGGATAATCGCATAATATATACCCTTGGTGTTATTTTTCTGTTAAATCCCGTTTATGGTTTTCGGGATGCAAATATAACTTAAAATGAGCAAAAATAGTTCGTTACAAGCTATCGAAAAGATGTCATGTTTGGCGAAAATATGGTCAGTTTTTCCGTATGGATGTCACGCGTGTTGAAAGAGTGCTGTCATTATCAAATCACGATACTTCTGTTAAACATTTTCACATTTATATAATTATAATATGTAATGAAGAGTCAATGATTGAAAAAGAGGGCAGATTTCTCATTGTTTTTTTCTACTTTTGCCGCCGATAAAGCATCAAGAAAGTATATATCACATAATAATAACTAAAATTCTAATTTTTAAATGCCAAACATTTCTGAAAAACGCGTCAGTATGTTGCATGGTGTGCTGCTGATAGCATTGTTCGCATGTGCCGCTTTCTACATAGGGGAGGCGCAATTCTTAAAGGAAATCTCGTTTAGCCCGATGATAATCGGTATTATCTTAGGTATGCTATATGCCAATTCGTTGCGCAACAATCTTCCCGAGACATGGGTACCGGGTATCCAGTTCTGTTCGAAGAAAATCCTCCGTCTCGGTATCATTCTTTACGGATTCCGTCTGACATTCCAGGATATCGTCAATGTGGGCGTTGCCGGTATTGTCGTTGACACGATAGTGGTTATCGTGACCATTCTGGGAGGTGTATGGATAGGCAAGATGCTTAAGATGGACCGCGACACTGCATTGCTGACATCGGTGGGCAGCGGTATCTGCGGTGCTGCAGCGGTACTCGGTGCGGAGTCGACTATCCGTACTCAGCCTTACAAGACGGCGGTTGCCGTGGCGACGGTCGTGATATTCGGAACTATTTCGATGTTTCTTTATCCTGTGGCGTATCGCTCTGGATGGCTTGACCTGAACGCTCAGGAGATGGGTATATATTGCGGCTCGACGCTTCATGAAGTGGCTCATGCCGTAGGAGCCGGTAACGCTATGGGCACTGATGTGTCAAATGTGTCAATCATCGTGAAGATGATAAGGGTGATGCTGCTTGTACCCGTGTTGCTGGTACTCGGTTTCTGGGTGGCACGAAGAGGCGCTAAAAGCGGGGCTTCGGCTGAAAAGGGTAAGGTCAACATACCCTGGTTTGCTGTCGGATTCCTTGGCGTTATAGCGTTCAACTCATTCAACCTGCTTCCGGCAGTGTTTGTCGAGGCAATAAACTATTTCGACACCTTCCTGCTCACCATGGCGATGGCGGCTCTCGGTGCCGAGACCAGTATCGATAAGTTCAAGAAAGCGGGTGTCAAGCCGTTTGTGCTTGCGTTCTGCCTCGATATATGGCTGATTGGCGGTGGCTATATACTTGCCAAATATCTCGCCCCGATCTGGCTGTAAGCTACAACCTTTCAAAAAAATTACGGAGGGTCAGTGAATTTTATGTCCGCTGACCCTCCGCTGCATACACTTATACCATGATTTATTGCAACAAGCCGTATTCTTCATCGGTCACCGGTTCGAGCCATACGTTTTCGGTGGCTGTGCCGGGTACGCTAAATGCAAGATGCGCAAACCATGAGTCTTTTGCCGCACCATGCCAGTGTTTTACGTTTGCAGGAATGTGGATGACCGTGCCGGGGAGTATCTCGACAGCCGGTTTGCCCTCTTCCTGATACCATCCTCTGCCGGCAACGCCTACGAGCATCTGCCCTCCGCCTTTTTCCGCTTTGTGGATGTGCCAGTTGTTGCGGCAACCCGGTTCAAAGGTCACGTTGGAAAATGCAATCTGTTCGGTTGATATCGGAGCGAGATAACTATTTCCGATAAAATATTTTGCGTACGCCGTGTTAGGCTCTCCGATTGGGAATATCATCTGACGCTGAAACTCCGCTTTGGCATCGTCGCCCTTGATGTCGTCGTTCCATACATCCTTGGCGAGACGGAATGCCGCCCATGCCTTCGGCCAGCCGGCATAAAAGGCGATATGGGTGATTATTTCCGCCGCTTCGACGCGGGTGATGCCGTTTTTCTTCGCTTCCTGCAGATGATAGGTGAGCGAGGAGTCGGTGATGCCTTGCGATATGAGCGAGGTGATTGTCACGAGACTGCGGTCGCGGAGTGAGAGGAGGTCGTTGCGGCTCCACACTTCGCCAAACAGGATGTCGTCGTTGAGGCGGGCGAACTCGGGGGCAAATTCTCCGAGCGCGTCGCGTCCTGCTGTCTGGATTATTTTTTGTTGCGCCATGATAGGAATTGTTATTGCTGAGATTATCAGCATGATTATTGCTTTTTTCATCTTGAGATTAAAGTTTTCTTTCCATTGATAATGTATATGCCGTCGGGGAGTGAGGATGTCGACTCGGCGAGGTGGAGAAGTCTCGCGCCCGAGAGGGTGTAGGCGGTATATAGCCCGGCGGTGTCATCGCGCAATGTGTCTATGGCGGCGATACCGGAGTAGTCAATTGCCTTGAGCCACTCTTCGAGAAGAGAGCCGGCACTGGATGTCTGTGAGCTGCGTATCCAGAGGCTCGGCGACAGGAAATCGCCGGCGGGAATAAGACGTTTTGCATCCGCCTCTACTCCGCTTATGCCGCTGCTTGCGCTTGACACGATAAGCCCTATGTGTTTCCCTGCCATTTCTTTCCCGTAATGAAACAGAAATGTCTGCATGGGCGCAGCCATATTGCTCCACCATAGCGGTGTGGCGATTATGACAGTGTCATAGTTGTCAATGTTCACGCTAACCGGGTCGATAGCGGGATATGAGCTCTCGCTGCCGGGATTCTCGCGTATGGCGGAAATCAGCGCACTCCCTATGGCATAGTTGTTGGCTGCATAGTCAAGCCCTTTTTCAGCAGGCTCGATGCGCAGCAGGTCGGCATCAATCTGTTTTTGCAGCTCGGTGACGATGGAGTGGACATTGTTGGTGTAGCTGTAATAAGCTATGAGGGTCTTGGCATCGGTGGTCAATGCCGTTAAGATGGTGATGAGGATAAGAAGTCTTGTTTTCATAACGCAAAATTAATCAGTTTTCTAATAGGTAATAATATCAAAATCATGGATAAATCTACCTCAATTACAGAAAATCAATAGCTCACATGCTTCTGCTGTTTATGGCTCTATCTTTTTTATGATTCTTGCCGGATTTCCTGCAACGATGGTCATAGGCGGTACGTCGTGTGTCACCACGCTTTGCGCGCCAATGATGGCGCCATGCCCGATTTTTACGCCGGGAAGGATGGTGGAGTTTATGCCTATCCACGCCTTGTCTTCGATTACTATCGGTCGCCCGTAGGTGGCGCTTCTGTTGTCGGGGTTCACGTCATGATTGATGGTGATGAGGTTGACTTTCGGACCGATGAATACACCGTTGCCTATGGTTATGCCGCCGCGACCGAAGAAGGTGCAGCATTGCTGTATGAAGCAATCTTCGCCGATGGTCACCGGTTTGCCGTAGTCGATATACAGTGGCGGCAATAGGGTGGTGCTTTCGGGGAGCGGCTTTCCGAGGATGTCGCCCATAAGCTCATGAACGCGCTTCTGGTCGCGGATACTCACCCCGGCGAGTTTCTGTGCTGTCTCCATCGTGGAGAAAATGTCGTTGATAAGGGCATCATAGCCCGGGTCGGATGGCGATACCATTTCGCCGCTTAGGTCTCTGGTGAATATCTCTTTCATAATATATAGTTTTTACAATGGCAAAATTACAATAAGAGCCATACAACGGCTTTGCTGTATGGCTCAATTATGTTTGTCGAAAAGCTCAAACGACTATTCCGCTACAAGACTCATGGTAGGTGCCACACCGTATAACTCTTTGTAGACCTTGGAGAAATGTGACAGGTTTTTGAATCCCACATCGAAGCAGGCTTCCGTGACGCGTTTTGTCCCGCTGGATATAAGGTGATGGGCGGCTTCGAGCCTGCGGCGTATGAGCCATTTCTGCGGCGACAGGTCGCTCACCTTCTTGAAATCACGCTTGAATGTGGCGAGACTCCTGCCGGTATAGTAGGCGAGTTCTTCCATGGAGAGGTCGTTCATGTAGTTTTGCTCCATGAATTCCACGATGTCAATCTTCCATGGCTCTACGAAGTCAAAGAGTGAGGCATACAGTTTTTCATCGGTATTGAGTATGGTATAAACTCCTTCAATCATCTTGAGACGCAGAATGTCATCGGATGGAGTCACTCCGGCATCGAAGTAGGGAATGACCGACTCAAACAGACTGCGAACATCGAGCCTGTTGGCGGGAAATTTGACAAGGCTTGCCTTGTTGCGACGCGCATCGGCAGGGATATCGCGCCGGCTGAGTGTCTGGTAAAATTCTCTCAGGAACTTGCGTGAAAACTTAAGGACAATCGAGCGGTATGGCTCACCGTCGGTGACGCGTTTGTGCATCCACAGGCGGTTGTCGCGGCGCAGAAAGGCACAGTCGCCTTTGCGGAGTATGGTCTTACGCCCATTTTCCGTGATTTCCAGCTCGCCGGAATATATGTAGATTAGGGTGTGGTCGCGATTGCAATGGGCGCAGTCGCGGTCATCGGTAAAATAGCTGCCTATAAACACGTTTGAGCAGTCAAATACATCCAGATGTTCCATGACAAGATTGTTTTTATCCGGTGCAAAGTTACAGCAGATTTTCATGATTTACTTTGTTGAGCGGCTCTTTTTGCTGCATCATAATGCATTTTAAGTCGGGTTGCATCCGGTCGACAGTATAGGCAGTCACCGCGTAGCTGCAATCGGAGGTTGCCCGCAGGGCATCATCTCTGTTTAGCCGTAGCGTTGAGCGAAGCGAAACCTACGGAAAAGTGGCGCATCCGGAGGCGTTTCCCGTCAGGGAATCATCTTGGAGCACGATTGATGATTCCTGTCGGAAACATCAGCTTATACGATTCTATCCGGGGGTTTCGCTACGCTCAACCGCCCGGCTAAATTTGGATTATCCCCTTAAACGGGGATAAAACTATCACATTCCGCGATTTGCCTGTAGGCTCGGGCGAGCTTCCACTCTCCCCTACATCGGCTTGTGAATCAGCATGCAGTTGCAACAGGGGGTTGCCCGCAGGGCATCATCTCTGTTTAGCCGTAGCGTTGAGCGAAGCGAAACCTACGGAAAAGTAGGCGGCCGGAGGCGTTTCCCGTCAGGGAATCATCAATCGTGCTCCGTGATGATTCCTGTCGGAAACATTAGCCTCTGCGATGCTATCCGGGGGATTCGCTATGCTCAACCGCCCGGCTAAATTTGGATTATCCCCTGAAACGGGGATAAAACTATCACATTCAGCGATTTGCCAATAGGCTCGGGCGCACTTCCATGCGCCCCTACAGCTACGCGATGACAACTGAGAACTAACGACTTCTTATATCTTCTGACCCTATGTCCATATGTATCTCCTCTGAAAATTGACAACTCATATTTTTTTGTGAAATTATAGTAACTTTGCAATGCTATAATATAAATGCTATAATATATAAGTAGCCTGCGGATGACACAAATAAGTGAAAACAGGCAACAATGGATGTAATGAATAATAAGTAGTCAGGTGCTATGGGTGTTTTGAAATCTGTTTTGAAGATGGTGTTGGGGCTGGCGATAGGTATAGTCGCCGGATTTCTGATAGCCGGAATAATCATAGTCGGTTTCACCGACACTTCCATGAGTGAATTTATCGATAAACTCAAATCGACAAGTTTCAGCGAATCAGTAATAGCCGCCGTAGTCGGGGCACTTGCCTTCATCGTTTCCGTGATTATCCTTGTCATCATTCACGAGACGGGACATCTCGTGTGCGGTATCATGTCGGGCTACAGTTTTGTGTCGTTCCGGATTTTTAATTTCACGATAATAAAGATTGACGGACGACTGAGGGTAAAGCGGTTTTCAATCGACGGGACCGGAGGGCAGTGTCTGCTGACTCCCCCCGACCTTCCGCTTGAAAAGATTCCCGTGGAGTGGTATAATTTCGGGGGCGTTTTCTTCAATATAATTGCGATGCTGGCGGTTGCGCCGCTATTGCTTGTAAAGGGGCATCCTTTTGTGACTGAATGTGTCGTGATTTTCATGTTGGCGGCTTTCCTCCTTATATTGTTGAATGGCATACCGATGAAACTTGGCGGCGTGGGAAATGACGGCTACAACATGATTGTCCTGCGGAAAAACATGATTGCACGGCGCGGATTGGTTGTGTCGCTGAGGGCGAATGTCTTGATTCAGGAAGGTGTACGCCCGAAGGATATGCCCGATGCATTGTTTGTAATTCCAGAGAAGATTGACTACCGGAATCCGCTGGAGGTCACCCTGCCGATGATGGCGGCGTCAAGGCTTGTTGACGAGTTGCGATATTCCGATGCTCTGGCGGAATATGAAGGGTTATATACACATAAAGATGAGGTAATCCCGCTTTATGTCAAGGAAATCGCCTGCGAACTCGTTTTTCTCCGGTTGATGAACGATGACATGGCGGGGGCTGCCGCTTTGCTTGATGACAAGCTGAGAAAATATATTGAGGCATACCGTAAGGTGATGTCATCAAAGGAGAGGATATTATGTGCAGTGGCTCTTAAGCTCGACAATGACAAGGAGAAGGCTCTCTCCATATATGAAAATCTTAAAAGCCGGGAGAGCGACTATCTCCTTCAGGGAGAGGTGAAAAGCGACCTGGCGATAATGCGCGACATGCTCGGATTATGATGGCGGAAGATTTGGAATCGCTGTTGTCGGGGAAAATCAACATCCCCGAAATTGGGATAGCGGCTTCACGGGTCGCTGCGACACCCGAAAACCGGGCTGCTCTGTGGTCGCTTGCTCACAGCGGCGACCGGCGTACAAGCGCCAATGCCCTCTGGGTGATGACCCATCTGCCCGCGTCGGAGGCTGAGTGGCTTCATTCGCTGCAGGACGAGCTGATTGACATGCTGTTGGCGGAGACCGACACCGGAAAGAAGCGCATGTTGCTTCAGCTGTTGAAGGTGCAGGATTATACCCCCGACAATATCCGCACCGATTTCCTTGATTTCTGCATGTCGAAAATCAACTCCGAGTGTGAGGCATACGCCGTAAGATGTTTCAGTATCTATACGGCATTCCGCATGTGTCGTCATTTCCCCGAACTTATTGCCGAGTTGGAGCAGCATCTTGACATGATGTCGTCGCAATCCCTGTCTCCGGGACTGAAAAGCGCGTTGCGACAGACCAAAGCAAAAATCGCCCGATTACGTCCCGCCAAGCCCTGAAATTCTATGCCTAATAGTAGGAATTTCCTATATGTATCAACCGCTATGAGCGAGGACTCAACCGCGATATGAATGTGGCAATTTCCCGGAATTGAAGCGTCGTATGCTACCGTAACAGTCCAATGGTTGCGGTCGGAGGGTAAAACATCTCCATCGGAGGCATGTGCATTGGCGGAAAGAATGAAACAAGCTATTATGAGTTAGAAGATAATTCGTTTCATAGTTAATTTGCGATTATTTTTTTGCCTCCTCGCATATAAATAGTTCCGGTCTGAGGGGCGATTACTCTGCGCCCCCACAAATCATAAAGCATTTCAGCTACATTGTTATTTCCGGTCATTATGTTTCTTATGCCGGAATTATTGTCGAGGCTGTATGTCAACACTCCTTTTCGAGTATATATGTATAGCTTACCGTTGAGAAATACTGATTCAAATATCCAATACTCTTTGTCATAGAACTTATCGCTTTTGACAATACGCCTCCAGGTCTTGCCATTGTCAGATGATGTGAAGATATGTATGTAGCCATCAGAACTACAACCGACAGCATAAAGAATGACAGCATAAAGAATATTGTTGTTTGAACGGTCATACATAATATTATAGGCATACCCGATTGGGGATTCTTGATTATGATAATCTTGTCGATAAACACAATGCCAGGAGATTCCACAGTCATCTGATTCAAAAATACATCCTTCGCCGGAATATAGAATATGGTTTGGATTTTCAGGATCAAATGCAAGGCAGTGGCATGAATTATCTCCGTTCGCATCAGGATTAATAATATCCCAATCCTGACCGCCATTGCCGCTTCGCTGAATCTCTGTTGCGAATGCGTCATTTTCAGTTGTATAGAAAATTACATCGTTATTGGCAGGATGCCATCCTAAAAACTGATGTTCATTATATGTATATATACAATCGGTTTTAGATTGCCATGATGTCCCGAAATCTTCAGAAACCCAGATACCGGGATAAGCGACAACCATAAGTTTATGAGGCTCTGAGGGATGTTGTGCAAGACGCATTACATATGTAATAGCTTGGTCATAAAAGTTGTATCCCATCCCGGCACTTGTTATATCCTCCCATCCCGATTCGTTCCGGTTAAACCTTATAATGCGGGCAAGCTCCACTGCCCTGAACTCTTTTGTATTCTGGGGAACTATTATCGCCACTACTTCTTCACCGTTGACCTTGAAGTCCATTACATTGACGTTTTCCAATGCCCACAGGCTCCAGGTATTTGATGATTCAGAATATTTAAAAATCCCCTTTTCGGTTGCAGCGTAAAGTTCGTTGTCAATTATCTCCAAACGGTGAACTCCATCTCTTTCTCCCACAATTCCTGCCGGGAAATTGGTGTCTTCGAAAATACCGAGGACTGATGCGTCTGCAAATGCGCAAACGCATGAAAAC
>QAMW01000019.1 GCA_003150235.1 Bacteroidales bacterium | reverse complement strand
AGGCGAAAATCTCGTTTGTTAAAATCTATTAGCTGAAAATCAAGGTATTATAACACCGATTTTTGCAGCCGTTTGTCGCCGTTTTGACCTCCGAAACTCCATGTGGAATTGATATGAAAACTCTTGCCCGAGCCCGAGGGTCCGAGACAGAAAAAGTTCGAATTATCAGAGAGTTTCATCTTTCCCTCTTTTCCCGTGATGTCGATGGCCACGGGTACACCCTGTCGGTCGGTGTAGTAAATCTTCAGCGGCGTATCCTCGCTGTGCTGCACCCGCTCCTTGTACATCAGGCACACCGCCGCGTCGGAGAGCGTCAGGAAGCGGTCGTATTCCTCGTTCAGGCTGTAACAGTTGCCCGGAAACGAACTGACGAACAGTTCCAGTTGGTTGTACGCCCGCTTGCTGATGTGTATGCCCATGCGCCCGAAAGCGTTTTCCAAATGGTTGGTACACTTCTGCAAGTCCGTATCGGCAGGCACACCCACGATCATGTTGAAGTGCATGTACACCAGTTGCTTGCTCTCGCGGGCAATCACGTCCTGTACCCGCTTGATGTCCTCGACTGCCATCTGGTTACTCGGATTCGGAACGCTGGCGTGCCGGTTCTTCTTTTTGTCGAGCAACGAGAGTTCACGCTTCTGGCTGGGCAGGAAGATAATCTGGTTGTACACCACCGTCTCGGCGTTCGGTATGCTGTCAATGACCGATACGAGGTCTACCGGCATCTCCGTGTTGTTCACCTCGATATTCGTGTAAGGGCGTATCAGCGAGGGCAGTGCGGCGCAGTCCACGTCCACGAGGCTGTACACCTTGCAGCGTTTGTCGCCCATCGACACCGTTTCGTCGTCCGCCTTGAAGTTCGTCATCGAGACGACGCAGTCTTTGAAGTTCATCGCAAAGTAGCGGTCTACATACTCGCTCGCCTCCGTCTTGTTCAGGAATCTCACCTGCACGCCGCCGTCGCGCAACTGGTCGTGTACCTTGCGGATCTTCACGAGGAAATCGCGCCACTTCTTGCTGTCGTAGGAGAACAGGCGGCTCTTCTTCGCCTCCTGCGTGATGGTCAGGTAGCAAAGGCTGTCCGTGTACGGACGCCCTTTGAAATAGCGGAAATACGATGCAGAGAGGAACTCCCGGTTGCCGTCCTCCTCGTTGGAGAACTGCTTCCTGACGAAAATGTCCTGCTTGTGGATGGCGTACCCTTCGCCCAGTGTCAGCGCAAGGGCGGAGAACAGATTCGTGAACTCGTAGTAACTGTCGATGTCGGCAGAATACTTCTGCACCGGATTCTCGATTTTCAGGATAGCGGAGTATTCCCCCGTTTTGGTGTACAGCACGCCCACGCCCTCCGTATCTTCCACCGAGAAGTAAATGTCCTGAAAGATGCGTTTGCGCTTGCTGCCCGTGCCGAACGCATAGACAGACAAGGCCATACCCGCGCACAGGGCGATGAAGAATAAAATGACGTATAGGCTCATTTCGATATTCGTTCAATTAAATAAAGGCGGGCACGCCCCGGCTGGAGGCGGACCCGCCCGCGTTCAACAATCAATTAGCCACACAACACATTGCCGTGATGGTTTCTCTTTTCAGACCTTGCGCGAGTACGCATACACGTACACGCCCCGGTCGTTTTTCTTGCTGTGCAACCCTTTCCGCTGCTTGAGGATGATGAGCACGACACCCGTGGACAGGACGGCCGCCAACACGACCAGCCCGATCACAAACCCCAGCAGGCAGTAGGCGATGATGAAGCCGGCAATGGCCCCGCCTGCCGCACCTGCCGCCCAATAGATGTAGCGGCCTTGCAGCCCCATCATCTCAAGCGGGCGTTGCAGTCCCTTGAACAGCGGATAGTCCGGATAGCGTTCGTCCTTGGCTTTCATCGCTTCATGGATTACGCGTCAATGCCGAAGAACAGGGGCAACGCCTGTGCTGCCGCGATTAAAAAGAGACATGCGCCCACCACCATCATGATCTTCTTCTTGACGTCCTGCTCCTCGTTGTTCATGGCGATATACACGCTGATAGCACCCACGATGGCCACTACACCCGCGATGGCGTAACAGAGCTTCACCATGATAGGCACATACTTCACGATCTCCTCGGCCACGGTCGAGAGTGCGGTTGTTCCTGCGGAGTAGTCGCCCGCCGTGCTTTGCGCCATAGCCGGCGTACCCGTCAGCAGGGCGAAAGCCAGCATTTTTACCTGGGTGGAGACACCTTTGGCAAATCCCTTTGCCTTACGGTACATTCGTTTGATTTTCTGAAACATACTTGTCTTTTTAAGTGATACTTTTATTTTGAATTGTTTTACAGTTCTGCCTGCCGCCTATATGCGGTAGCCGAAGAAGGCAGGGAACACGATCGAGGCTCCGATGATGAAAAGGCACGCGCCGACAAGCGACACGATGGATTTCACCACGCCGTCCTCGCCCGTGTTCATCTTGATGTAAATCTGGAGCGCGGACACGATGACGAAAACCGAGGCGACAGCGTAGCAGATGTATAGCACATACAGCATCATTGTCACCACGAAGTCGTGCATCGTGGCCAGCGCGTCCGCACCCCAACTGTAATTCACGCCGCCGCTCTTGGCCAGCGCCGCGTAAGGGACGAGACATAGTGCACATAATATTTTTTTCGCTTTCGACATTCTATAAATGGTCTTTGAGTGGTTTCCATTCCAGCTCCGGGCGGTTGTCCGTCTTGCCTCCGGCAATCATGGCTTTATACAATTCGTCCGTCGTGTACGCGTCCGACAGGTAGGGTACGGTTTCCTCCATCTGTTCTTCCGCCTTGGCTTTCAGTCGGGACAACTTCTCCGCCACGGCTGCTTCGCCGTGGGCTGTCGTTTCCGCCGTTTCCGGCGTCGCGGGCGAGGCGGCGGGCACGTTTTCCGTTTCATATTTTTCGTTCCCGACGTTGAATCCCGTGTCGCTTTCCGTCACAGCGACACACTCTTCTTCCTCCGGTGCGCCGAGGTCGAAGACTTCCTCGTCCGTCTTGCCGGTTCCCTTTTTCCCATAGAGATCCTGCACGATGACGACCGCGTAATAGACAATGTAGGCGACCGTCAGTACAATGGCAAAAATGAAATATGATTTCATATCCTTACGTGTAATATTATATTCGACTTTGAAATATGATTTGCAAAATAAGGACACAGAAATTAAATGCGGAAATTATTGATTATAAAATAACTCATTTTCGGGTAAGATTTTCGCAAAAACATAAAATCATATTCTAAAATCATATTCCAACATGATTTTAGAGGAGGAAAAGGAGAAACAGGGCATAAAAAAAGCCCTCCATGTTGGAGAGCTTTTAGAAGTGGACACCGCGGGACGGACACGTCAGCGTTTCTTGCCGCGCAGGTAATCGTTCAGGTCTTTGTACCCGGCATAACGGCCGGCTTCGTCGCTGGCGTGACAGTCGTACATCCCGACGATGGTTTCCGCCGTCTTCTGCCCGGCAAGGTCGTTGTCGAGGTAACAGTGGATATACGCATACCTTTGCAGGTAGGCCAATGTTCTTTTCAGGTTGCTGACCGAGTTCATTACAAGGTAGTCGCAGGGTGCGTCGATACAAATGGCATCATCATCCGCCTGCTTCAGGGTCAGATAAGACAGGAAGTCCATAAAGCCCTCGAACACGCAGACACGGTTCTGTGCCTCACCGCGCGAGTGTTGTATCAAGGAGATATCCTTGCCGTTGATGCACCCTTTATAATAAGGATTGCGCACCTCATAGCCGCCGGAAACATTGCCGAAAGCTAGCGCGAAATAGCGTCGCTGGCGCAATTCGTAATGCACCTCCTTGCAGAACATCCGCCCGATGTCCGCGTCAATCATCCGCGAATGGAGATACGAGAGCAGCGCGTGATGCCGCAGCGGCACGATAACCAAATCTTTCATATCCGCCTCTACCGGTCGGGGAGGTGCAGCCGGCACACGGACTCTCGGCAACGATACGCCGCCGGCGTGCCGTTCGATATACGACAGGGCCGCACTCACGCTTTCCGTCCCGCATAGGTGTTTGCACAGTTCCACGATGTCGCCGCCCGTCGCCTCGGCGAAGTCGTACCATTCGTTCAGCCGGTCGTTTACCTTGAACGACGGGGTACGCTCCGCACGCAACGGCGAGAGATACCAGTATTGATCCGATTTCACACACTGCGCACGGTATCCGAGCTGTGCCAGAAAATCCACGATACGCACCTGTTTTGCTTCTGCTATGGTCATGGCAGTTTCTTTTCACTTGTTTGCACGAAACCAGTTTAGTTTAGTTTACGTCCCTATATATATAGATACTAAATTAAACTGAATTATATATGCCCGCGCCCGCCCTCATTCTTCATCGAAAAGCAGGGCCTCGGCGGGCGTCATGTCATAATAAAAAAGTTTGTCCCGCTTGATGACCAGTTTGAGGGTGTCGGTCAGGTACAGCAGCAGTTTGACCATCACGTTGCGCCCTCGTTTGAAACCGATCGCCTCGTAAGAGGTCATCATGGCTTGCAGCATATTCTCGAATCCCCGGATGGGTTTGTCCCCGAATGCGGCCGACAAAGCCTCCCGGTGCTGCTCGATGGTCAGGTCCATGAAGCCCGTCCGCTGTTTTAACTTCTGTCTGGGAGCCTCGCAGAACGAATGATCCTCCGCCATGACCGGAAGCCCGCCTTCATCGACGGTAAAAGCGAACGGCTTGAACTCCTTCTCGCGTATGTGCAGCGCATGAACCTCGCTGACGCTGGGACATTCGTTGTTCTTGCTGATGACCAGTACCGTTTCCGCCTTGTTGCTCATCTCCGTGCCGATATGCCCGCGCACGTTGTTATCTCCCTTGTTCAGGTGCAGCACGCAATGGATGTGCAGGTTATATTTCGACGACCACTCCATCATCTTGTTGATGACCTCCACCGATTCGCTCGTGCTGTTGATGTCGAGCATCAGGTCGCGGATGCCGTCGATGATGACCAGCCCGTAACCCTGGTTTTGGCGCAGGGCGTAGTCGATGACCTCGACGCGTACCGCCGGTGAGTATTCACGCAGGCATATAAAATCGAGTTTCTCGCTGTCGGCCGTGGTAGGCAGCCCGGCCAGCCGCAGGATACGCTCCAGTACATTATGGCAATGGAAGCGGCTCTGCTCCGTATCCACGTACAGGATTCTGCGCTTGCCCTCGGGCAGGTGCGCCCGGTAGTTCAAGACCTGCTTCCCCGCAAGCGACGCGGCGACGATAGCAGACACGTTGAATGTCTTTTTCGACTTCGCCTTGCCGGTCGAAGCGCTGAAATTGCCGAGTGTCGCGATGGTCGAGTTGTCTATCCAGATGATTTGCGGCGGCGTCTCGTAGGTGTCCGTCGCCCGGATCTGCGAGGCGGAGAGGATGTCCGACAAGCGGTGTTCGTCCGGGGCGGTCGTCTCGCCGTAGTCAAGCCTTCTTTCGTTTTCCATAACGCCTTTGCTTAAAGAATGGTTGTGTCGCGGACGCCTCGTTCGCCATGCGGACGGCTTCGTCCACGGTAGGTTCATAATTCTGCATGAGCCATTCGTCCAGCTCCTCCTTGGCGAAGTATATCATCTTGCCGCGCGGCTTGTAATGCGGAATCTCCTTGCCCGAGGTGAGCTTGTACAGCAGGCTCTCGGAAACGCCGATGTACATACACGCTTCCTGAAACGTGAATACCTGTTTGGTCGTATAGATATTTTTCTCCAACAACGCGATGCGCTCAAGCAGACTTTCTACCGGGTCGATCTTCTTCAGAACCGACTCGATGGCGTTCAGCCGTTCGTTCAGCCGTTCCATATAGGTCAATCTGTTATTGTTTTGCATAAGACTGTAATTAAAATTAAACAATGGAAGTATGCCCTCCGTTATGTAGCGCGCTAACGGAGGACAAAGGTACGGCATACGGATGCAAAGCCCTGAAATGCCACTGCGAGAGTATGTAAGTATCACTATAACTCTCTCACTTTTACCTTTCACATACTTTATTTCTTGGCACTTCGTATCATTCTTCCAACTGACCGATAGCCCTCCTGATGTTATAAGCGACCGACGTCATGTTTTTCCTAACGACAGAAAGCGCAGACGACAGGTTGGCGGCCGACACGAACCTGTCGCCGTCTTTGGTTTGCAGGAACCGCCCTTGACCGAGAACGGACTGCCAGCGATGTTGGATGAACGAGTGTTCCAGAAGTGCGTCGAACAGAACCGCCACATAACGGATTTTGTTCACGCGGATACTGAACCCCTTCTTGCAGGCAAAGAGAGCCTCCATGTCCTCGATGCGTAGGGGAGAAACGCAAAACAGATGATAAGTATCGGCACACGCCGTAATACCTACCATCTGTTTTGGGGTGAAGTCGCAGCCGAACGAAAGCGGGTGCACCTCCGTTACCGGTCCGTAGTCTCGGTGCACGACGGGGTACGACGGCACGAACCTGTCATACGTCCGTTTCAGTTCCATGCACTCCTCGAATGAGAAATCCGCTGCGGTAAAAAGTGGTTGAATAAGATGGGCGCAATCGGTCAGCAGCCCTTTGACGATATGGATGTTCATTTCGTGGCAGTTCCGGCAGGCTGCGCGGTCGCAGTCGATATACCGGTGGCCGTTTACGAAATCCTCCGCGTACCGGCGGTACTGTTTGCCGCCCGCCACGACATCACGAAGGTAAATGGTTCTTGCTTCAACGAGCAATGCGAAAAGTTCTTTCGCTACATCCTGTGCCGCAACAATGTGGTGCAGGTGTTCGTCCCCTCCAAAAAGAGAGAGGGCCATTGTCAGGTCTTTTCATTCTAATAAACTTTTAAATTGGATTATAATATGTTACAAAGGTGATGTTTCCGGTAGAAAATCCTGCCGGAACACCACAGATACGTGTTTGCATATTTGCTCGTATGCTCATCGCATAATCAATCGAACAAGCCGTTGGTCAGGTTTACCGCATCATCCTTCTTCTTATTGATGATTTTAGCGTACACCTGCGTCATTTTTACGGATGTGTGGCCGAGTAATTTTGATACTGTGTAGAGATCCGCGCCAAGCGTCAGCAGCATGGTCGCGAACGTGTGCCTTGCTGTGTGGAAGGTGAACCGCTTGGAAATTCCGGCGGCTTTGGCCCACGGTTTGATAAGTTGGTTGACGGTCGTAGGCAGCTCGAACACATGCTCGTCCGCTGTCTTGTCTCCACGTTCCGGCATCCATCTCAACGCTTCATTGGAAAGCGGAAGATAAATCGGCTCTTTGGTTTTCTGCATGGCCACGCTCAAGCGGTATTGACCGTTATCGACAAAGATATCCTTCCATTTCAGGCGGAGAATATCACTGATACGCAGTCCGCAGAAACAGGAAAACAAGTAAGCACTTTTTACCTTCTCGTTCTCCATCGGAGTGGCAATCAATGCCCGCACCTCTTCGATGGTCATGTACGAACGTACGCTCTCCGGCATCTTGGGCTTCTCCGATTTATCCATCTCGTTGAACGGGTTTCTCAAAATCCGTTTGGCACGTACAGCGGCATTCAAAGCACCGTTGAAGATCTGGTAATAGGTATTGCGCGTAGAAGCGGCTATCGGCTTTCCCTTGGGACGGTAGCTCGTCAGCATATAGTCGATGTAGCCCTGGCAAAAGGTGATGTCAATCCGATCCAGCGTGAACCTTTCCCCCGCATAATCTTTCAGGATATGGGAGACGGATTTGATTTGGCTTATGCCTTTCTTGTCACGTCTCTCCTGGTTCTCCTTGTAAGTCTGCATCCAGTCCAGCAGATAGACCTTATCCTTATGGTTCACGATACCAGCTTCACCGCTGGTCAGCTCGATGATGCGCTTTGACTTGATTGCGTTTGCAGCAGCCATCGTCGTTTCGTTCTGCTGACGGGCATTACGATCCGTTTCCGGAATGAGGTACATCTTCAGATATTCGTATGTCCGCTTACCGTTACGGTATATATCCAGATACAAACTCTTGCTGCCGTCTGCCAATACTTTTGTCCGAAGACGAATCGGCTCTTTGACTTTAGTAGGCTTTTTTGTTCTTGGCATATTGTCTCCTTTCGTTATTTCTTGCCACAAAGATAAGAAAAAAACGGATTTGAGAAACAAATGAGGAACAAAAATGTACCCAAAAAGAACCAAATTAAAGAAAATAAAGAAAACAACTGAAAGAAACAATATTCACTTAAACTACTGAAATAAAGCGGTTTTATCTACATTTGATTAGCTGTTTTTTTCTTTTAATACACATCCACATGAATATTGGAAATATTCGAAGTGATCTGAACGGAACAGCCTTTGGTGCAGGTGTTGTTGCCGGGCTTGCCTCATTCTTAACAGGTGGCTTCCTAGCCAATGTGGGGGAATCGTTGTATATGAGTGAGAAAAAAGTAGAAGCGGCAAGAGCCGAATTGCCACATCGCCGGGCTTATCTAAATGCAACTTATGATAAACTTCAGTTGCAGACGGAAAAGGAACTGAAAAGTATGGCAGGAGAGATGAAGAAACAACAGGAAAAACAATCTCAAGCATTTTATGATTATGTTATCCAAAACTATTAAACTGATCATTGTCATTACATTGAACTGTATGGTAGGAACACTCCCTGCTGTCGCTCAATTTGATATTGATTGGACTGGATTGGCAACTAGTGCCATTAACGAAAGTGCCAGATCTGATGTCCAAAAGGTGTTTCAATCACTCTCTACAATAAACTTCTCGGACTCAAAACTGAATAGTTTTAGAAAGGAGGGTGAAAGAGTAGGATTAAAGAGTCCGACAACAGTTGAAGCACTGATGCTCTTTGAGCATGGCATTCGTCCTCTTGAAGTATCTCCGTTCCCCTTGTTGACCAATCAGAAAATCTCTATGATTGGCAATGGTGTATTCCAGAAACTTGGCAATAATATGTTTGAAAGCATCAGAAATGATCTTGCTAAAAATGAACTTTCAGATTATTTGTCAGAATCTACTTTAAATGATTTGAGAGCGATCGATGCGGATGGATCTTTGGAAATGCAACTTAAGGATTCTATGACTCCACACTTAGCCTTACTACTCAATAATAGGACGGAGTGTTTACTGACTTTAAAGCAACACCCTGTATTGCTTAAGTATGGCAATTTTTCTTTACTCCCGTATTTCACTTATAGAGCGACACCTCACGCAGATAAATTCAAAAAAAGTGCAATCCCAAATATTTCTGACTGGGACTTCTCAATTCAGAATAACGAAGTGCTTTTGGTATCTTCTCAATCCGGAGAGATTGGACGTATTAGGAGAAGTAATGATACCAACCCTATTCTTGTTGATAAAGCAGCCACCACAGACTCTAAATGGACCGATAAACTGTCAATCTTATCTCAAATTAATTTGGAATCATTACCCCAAAACCTTGGTCAGTCAAAAGGAGCTGGAGATGTCTGTTTAACTCCACAAAAGGTGCAATTTCTTATCGAGATTGCTGAGGATCCTCAGTGGCTCAATTGTTTTCTACCGTTATCTGCTATAATTGATTTTGGTTCTTCTTCACTGTTAACAGACCAGCTAGGAAGAGTGGTAGAAGTAAATTTCACACCATTAAAAACCAAGTTTAAGGATACAAGAAAACGGCAACTAAAAAGCAAGGATATTCTAAATGCGAAAGGGGAATCAGGACGTAAAGCATTTATGCTCATTCCAAAGAAATATGGAGGTACGGAGACATGGAATAATGTATTCGCATTCTCTGATACAAAAGAAAACAAGCAGAATCTGAAAGCATTAGATAAACGACTCTCAGAATTATCTAAAGTCGGAGATAATATCGTCTCAGTAAAACTATCATATAATTCAACTTCAGACATTCCTTCTACCATACAATATTATTGTGGTGAAGAATTAATCTGCACTCTAAAATAATAAAACAAAATAGTATGAAAAAGCTTCTATTTTTACTATGCCTGATAATTTCAGGTTTCAGTATGGCAAATGCCCAAGCTCCCTCTATCACCTCTCTGATAAAAGCCATTCAACAGACAACAGCGACAAACGCCAAACCAGTTGCTGACATGCTGGAGGCTAACGGCTACACCTATCGGTTTAGGATAGATGAACCTGACTACGGGTACGGGAAATCAACAATCTTTGTTTACTCCAAAAACTGCAAAGTAGTTCATGAGGAGTACAGCAATGGCCTCGAATACACGCCAGCCCCGGAGTCCGCAAATGCAAGCATAATCGTTCTGCGAGCAATTGGAAACAATATCAAATACATTGATGTTCAAGTGTATTCCAATGCGGCTTTTAAAACATGGGTATCTCAATTAAAAGCACTCGGGTATCAAACGACGTCAGACGGAGGCTCTGGTAATCGTGGTAGAGATTGGCAATATGTGTCAAGAGGAAAGCCGAGTATCGGAATTTGGAATGATTATTCAACTACCTACGTTCTTACCATTTCAAAGTAAAAGTGAATCCAAGAATTTGTTGAGATACATAGCAGCTCATTCATAATCGGGTGGGCTGCTTTGATTTTGGAGCATAAAAGAAAAATGAAGAGCAGTTATCAGTCCGCCTTGGATTAACTTAGCAATTTGCTCTTGACCGTCGAACGTCCCGTAAAGTGTTAAAAGTCAGGTTAAAATAATACATAATTTTGCTATTATTAATAAAAATGCAAGTTGATGCAAAAAAATATTCTAAAAAATGTTGTAGTATTCCGATTTTGTATTAACTTTGCATCGTTTTTGAAGCTAAAAATTGTTTTATTATTAATTCACAAAGAAATGAAAAAGTTAGTTTTATTACTTGCTGTTATGTTCAGCGTATCAATGTTCGCTTGCAAGTCATCTGAGGCTACTGACGCTGCCGCTGATTCTGCAGTTGTTGTAGAGGAAGAAGTTGTAGCTGTAGAAGAAGTTGCTCCTGCTGATTCAGTAGTTGCTGACTCTGCTGCTGTTGTAGCTGACTCTGCTGCTGTTGTAGCTGAATAATTGATTATTCATACAGCATGAAATAAGCTGACCACTTAGTGATCAGCTTTTTTTGTGTCCGTACATTTCCATTTCGTCTAAGTGCCCGAAGCCGCCGGTAATGATACATAAGGACAGATTGTCAAGAGTGGATGGATTTCCCGTTAGGGATAATCTCTCTATAGCCGGTGGTTGAGCGAAACGATACCACCGGAAATGATTGAAAAATAAAATGTTTCCGTCAGGAATCGTCAATTCTACTCCCTGAGGATTCCCTGTCGGGAAACAATGATGGGAGCGCCGGTTGTCCGTGGGTTTCGCTACGCTCAACGCCACGGCTACAAATGGATTATCCCTACGGGAAAATCATGATTTTTTGCCCTCATGTACCGGGCAAGCTTCCACTCAAAGCTACTAACTTAAGGTGCATGGTGCCATAAATCCCCGCAAGGGGATTCATTCTGGTAACCGCGGGTAATGCCGAAGGCATACCCGTGGCTCAAGCGCCTCTCTCCTCGGCTCAACCCCGGAGTCGGTTGCATAGGCATCTCATTAGCACATATTTATGTAACCCGTTTCAGGGTTGTGTTGTTCTGGTGGGACCTATATTCCACGGGTGCCCCATCGAGGCTACCCGCGTACCCCTATCTTGCGGCACCCTCTCACGCACTATTTTTACGAAACTATTAAGTAATATAGTTTGTTTTATACAAAAGTATGTTTACTTTTGTGTAAAAACAATATCATGGATCAAATTCAAGGCTCATCGTGTGGCAATATATTTGTCAGGATTTACCGTTTCTATCGTGACGGTTTCCGGTCGATGACCGTAGGCCGCTATCTGTGGCTGATGATTATAATAAAGCTTTTTATCTTGTTTTTTATCTTCAGGCTGTTTTTCTTCCCTCACCTGTTGAAGCGTGACTACGACAATGATGCTGACCGGGCACAGGCTGTCAGAAGCGCGCTGATTGACAATAACAGAAATCAATAATCAACAATAATAAAATCGCTTATGGATGACTTAATTAGTGTAGTAGACTGGTCGCGGTGGCAATTTGCGCTTACCGCGATGTACCACTGGCTGTTTGTCCCGCTCACAATCGGTCTGGCTCTCATCGTGGCAATCATGGAGAGCATTTACGTGAAGACAAAGGCGGTCAAGTGGCTTGCAATGACAAAATTCTGGATGTTGCTCTTCGGTATCAACTTCGCGATTGGAGTGGCTACCGGAATTATCCTGGAATTTGAGTTCGGAACAAACTGGTCAAATTACAGCTGGTTTGTCGGCGACATATTCGGCGCACCACTTGCCATAGAGGGGATTGTGGCGTTTTTCATGGAGTCGACATTTATCGCCGTGATGTTTTTCGGATGGAAGAGGGTCAGTCCCGCATTTCATCTAACCGCTACATGGCTTACCGCTATCGGTACCGCGTTGTCGGCGATGTGGATTCTGATTGCTAACGCGTGGATGCAGCAGCCCGCAGGCATGGAGTTTGACCCGGCACAGATGAGAAATGTGATGGATGATTTCTGGGCGTTGGTGTTCTCCGATACGGCTGTAGCCAAATTTACCCACACAGTTTCGAGCGCATGGGTGGTTGCCGGAGTATTTGTAATCGGCGTCAGCTGCTGGTTCCTGCTCAAAAAGCGTAATGTAGAGATGGCGATGGACTCTATCAAGATTGCCGGCTGGGTAGGCGGTGCAGGTATCCTCATCACACTCGCCACCGGCGACATGTCGGCTGTCAATGTGGCAAAACATCAGCCCATGAAGCTTGCTGCAATGGAAGGTCTTTATGACGGTAGCCGCGGTCAGGAGCTTGTGGCTGTGGGATTGCTCAATCCTTCAAAAAATGTTGACAACAATGAAGATCCGTATCTATTTCATATAAGTATACCTTACGGACTGTCGTTCCTCGCCACGCATGACCCCCATGCGTTTGTACCCGGTATCAACGACCTTATCAACGGCATTGAAATCAATGAGGCGGGAGACACAGTGAAGACAGTCGGTTACAACGAGCGCATCGCGATAGGCAAGGAGGCTCACGAAGCTCTCCGCGCTTACGATAAGGCGATGGCTGCAGGCGATAATGCCGCCATGGCAGAAGCTGAAAAGGAGCTGCGTTCAAAATATGAATATTTCGGCTACGGTTACTTTGACTCGGCAAACGAGGCGATACCTCCCGTGGCGATGACTTTCTACGCGTTCCGCATCATGGTCATTGCCGGCGGATATCTCCTCCTTTTCTTCGCTATTGCCCTTTTCGCCGCCTATAAGAAACCCTCATGGCTAAAGAATAAGGTGGTCAACTGGATAGGAATGCTGTCGATTGTCGTGGTATGGGTCTGCTCGCAGAGCGGATGGATTACCGCCGAGGTAGGCCGTCAGCCCTGGGTGATTCAGAACCTTATGCCGACACGTGCCGCCATCAGCCACATCAGCGAATCATCGGTGATTGTGACCTTCTGGATGTTTGCGGCTGTATTTACAATACTTCTTGCAGCGGAAATCAGCATCATGCTTACTCAGATACGCAAGCACTCAAAGGAGGATTTATCAACAATATCTAAAGAATAACAGTTATGGCACTTGAACATTTACAGATATACTGGTGGCTGCTCATCTCGGTATTGGGCGCACTGCTTGTGTTCCTCCTGTTTGTCCAGGGCGGTCAATCGATGATACTCTGCACACGCAATCCGCTGGAACGCAATCTTATTATTAATTCGATAGGCAAGAAATGGGAATTGACCTTCACGACTCTTGTTGTGTTTGGCGGCGCGTTTTTCGCGTCATTCCCTCTGTTTTACAGTACAAGTTTCGGAGGTGCCTACTGGTTATGGATGCTCATATTATTTACCTTCGTGGGGCAGGCAGTGAGCTTCCAGTATCGCCGCAAGGCGGGCAACCTATATGGCACCTCCTTCTACGACTGGCTGTTGATGATCAACGGTGTGCTTGGCTGTTTCTTGCTCGGTGTTGCCGTATCGATGTTTTTCTTCGGTGCCGAGTTTAGCGTAAGGATGGGTAACATACTTGACGCCGGTGCGCCTGTGATATCACAATGGGCGCCCACTCACGGATTTGAGGCGATATTCTGCTGGAAAAACTGGATTCTCGGAATTGCCGTGGTATTTCTTGCGCGGATGCAGGCAGCGCTTTATTTCATGAACAATGTGGGCGACGACGAGCATTTCTTCAATCTCAACAAGCGGCGTGTGCTTGTCAACGGTGTCATCTTCGTGGTGTTCTTCCTCATTTTCGTGGGAATGCTCCTGATGACTGACGGCTACCGCACCACAGGACCTCACAGCTTCCTGCTTGAGCCCAACCGCTATCTTGTCAACTTCATAGAGATGTGGTGGTGTCTTGTCATCTTCCTTGTGGGTGTGGTGATGGTGCTTTATGCCGTGTTCCGTTCAAGTGTGTCGGAGCACTACACCAAGGGTATATGGTGGTCGGGTATAGGCACGGTGCTTGTAGTGCTTGCGCTATTCTTTGTCGCCGGCTATAATGACACTCCCTATTATCCGTCGCTTACCGACCCGTCAAGCTCATTAACCATCCAGAACAGTTCTTCGACCTATTTCACCCTGAAGGTGATGAGCTTCGTGTCGATATTGATACCTGTCGTGGTCGGCTATATCGCGTATGTGTGGTACAAGATGGACCGTGGACAGTTTACCCCTAAAGAGATGGAAAACGACAGTCACTCCTACTGATAGGACACATAGGATAAAATAGTATTTCAGATTGTCACCCATAATCCTTACCTTTGTGGAAAACAAAAGGATTATGGGTGATACTTTTTATACGCTTGAGGCTCCTGCGGAGGGATGGTACAAGGAGAAGATGAGTAAATTTCTCGCTTTTGCCGTGCCGGTCGACACTGTCGCTGCCGCCAAGGAGGTGATTGCTTCTTATCAGAAAAAGTATCATGACGCGCGTCATGTGTGCTGGGCATACATGCTCGGGGCTGCGCGCACAGAATTTCAGTCCAACGACAACGGGGAGCCCTCGGGAACCGCCGGTAAGCCTATTCTGGGGCAAATAAACTCATTTAACCTCACCAATATAGTAATAGTGGTGGTGCGTTATTTCGGAGGCATAAAGCTTGGCACGAGCGGCTTGATCGTGGCTTACCGCGAGGCGGCGCGCGAGGCGATTACGGCAGGCACTATTATCGAATGTCACGAGCAGAGGGTAATTGATTTCACGTTTCCTTATCTTGCCATGAACGATGTGATGAAGGCGGTCAAAGACCCAGAGGTGAGAATCGTGAGCCAGACTTTTGACAATGCCTGCGCGATGACTATAAAAATACGCGCTGACCTTGCCGGGGCAATGACAGCGCGTCTATGTGATATCGACGGTGTAAGTCTCTGCGATTAGTCGATGATGAGCATTGCGTCACCGTAGGCACCGAAACGGTATTTCTCTTTTACAGCGACTTCGTATGCCTTCATTATGAGGTCGTAGCCTCCGAATGCGGCTACCATCATAAGCATGGTCGAGTAGGGCATGTGGAAACCGCTCACCATTGCCGTTGCGACAGTGAAATCGTAGGGGGGGAAGATGAATTTGTTGGTCCAGCCGGAGAAGGTCTTCATGTGGCCTCCCATGCTTACCGCGCTTTCGATGCCGCGAAGCACGGAGGTACCGACAGCACATACCTGCTTGCCTGCATCTTTTGTCGCGTTGACACGCTCTACCAAAGCCTCGCTCACTTCCATTTCCTCGGAGTCCATGCGATGTTTGGTGAGGTCTTCCACATCAATTTCACGGTAGTTGCCGAGACCTGAATGTACGGTCAGGAATCCCGATTCGATGCCTTTGATTTCCATGCGCTTGAGCAATTCGCGGCTGAAGTGCATACCTGCCGACGGAGCCACCACCGCGCCTTCCTTCTGGGCAAAGATACACTGGTAACGCTCCGCATCCTCCGGCACAGGCTCGCGCTTTATATAGGGTGGCAGCGGTGTCTGCCCGAGCTTGTAAAGCGCGTCTTTAAACTCTTCGTGGCTTCCGTCGTAGAGGAAGCGGAGTGTTCTGCCGCGCGAGGTAGTGTTGTCGATGACTTCCGCTACCATCGACTCGTCGTCGCCGAAATAAAGCTTGTTGCCGATACGTATTTTACGAGCAGGCTCCACAAGCACATCCCACAATTTGTTTTCTTCGTTTAGTTCGCGCAGCAGAAATACCTCTATCTTTGCGCCGGTCTTTTCCTTATTGCCGTAGAGAAGCGCGGGAAATACTTTTGTGTCGTTGAAGATGAACATGTCACCTTCGTCAAAGTAGTTGATTATTTCCTTGAACTGGCGATGTTCAATCTCGCCTGTAGAGCGATGCACCACCATGAGGCGTGACTCGTCGCGCACGGGGCAAGGCTCGGTCGCGATCAGCTCTTCGGGAAGTTTGAATTTAAATTGTGAAAGTTTCATAAACGTATATACGGTAATGTTGTTATAGTCAGTTATGGTTGCTATCAGTCTCTTCCGGCATTTCTATCGGTGTCTCTCCGATGAGTTTTATCGCATTGTCAACCGACAGGCAGTCGTTGACATGAATGTCGCCGACGCGTGTACGCCGCAGTGATGTCAGGTGACCTCCCGAGCCGAGGGCATTGCCGATGTCGCGGGCAAGGGCGCGGATATATGTGCCTTTGCTGCACACGACCCTGATAGTGATGCTTTCCTGCGAGAAGTCGAGCAGTTCGATGGTATCGATTACCAGTAGTTTCGGCTTTATTACGACTTCTTTGCCTTTCCTGGCATGTTCGTAGGCTCGCACTCCGTCGACTTTACACGCTGAGAATGAGGGGGGTATCTGAGAGATAGGACCGGTAAATTTTTTCAGGGTCTCTTCGACCAGCTCTTTTGTGATATGACCGGTAGGATAAGTGGCATCAATCTCGGTCTCAAGGTCAAAAGAAGGTGTGGTTGCTCCAAGTGCGATAGTCGCCACATACTCCTTGACATGAGTCTGCAGGGAGTCAATCTGCTTTGTCGCCTTACCTGTGCATATCATCATAACCCCCGAGGCAAGAGGGTCGAGCGTTCCCGCATGACCT
Organism: Bacteroidales bacterium; assembly: GCA_003150235.1. Classification (GTDB taxonomy): domain Bacteria; phylum Bacteroidota; class Bacteroidia; order Bacteroidales; family Muribaculaceae; genus Muribaculum. The sequence goes on along the minus strand of QAMW01000019.1, from coordinate 56,807 downwards.
ACCTTGAGCTTTTTGATTTTCATGCGTCGCAACAGTGCACCCCTGATGCGCTTCACTGCATCGAACGAGGTCCATCCGAGCGGTTTGTCGATATATAATATTTCTCCGTCAATAAAATTCATTTCCCGTGGTTTACCATACAAGACAGAGGATACCTGCGAGGACGCAGTAAACGGCAAACCATACGAGCTTGCCTTGCTTCACGATGTTGAGCATCCATTTGCAGGCAATGCAGCCTACGATAAAGGAAGCAAGGAATCCGATGACAAGCGGCAGGGTGCCGACGGCAGGAGCGGCTGCGGCGACTTCATCGGGAAACAGCATGTCTTTAAGGTCGAGCAGCCCCTTGCCGAGGATGGGGATAATGACCATGAGGAATGAGAACTGCGCCACTTTCTCGCGGTTGTCGCCAAGTATTATACCGGTGGCGATAGTTGTGCCTGAGCGTGACAGACCGGGGAGTACCGCAACAGCCTGGGCACAACCGATTATGAAGGCGTCGAGCCATGAGATATCGCGACCCTGCGGACGATTGGGGTTCATGATTGCTGCGCGAGTACGGCTGAAATAGGCAAAGCACAGCAGCGCGGCAGTGATTATGAGGCACACACCGACAACGGTAAGGTTGCCTTCAAAAAATTCCTCTACATTTTTCTGGAAAAATACGCCTACGATGGCGACGGGAATACAAGAAAGCAAAATCTTGCACACGGTATAGAATCGGTTATCGCGCTTTATTGTGAAAAATGACACGAGAAGCGGGTAAAATTCATGCCAGAGTATCACGATTGTGCTGAGCACTGTAGCCACATGAAGCATTATGCTGAATTCGAGTGAAGCGTCGGGGTCAAGCTGTACACCGAGTATCTGCTTGAAAATTTCAAGATGTCCGCTGCTGCTTATCGGAAGATATTCCGACAAACCTTGAATTATGCCGAGAATAAGGGCGTCAATCCAGTCCATGATGTAAATAATTCGATTGTAGATTAATTAGATATTGTTATTTGCGCGGGCGATATACGATAGCGGCGCCCATGAATATGAACCCGAGAAAAGCGATTGTAGGTCCTACGACAATACGCCGGGTAGAGAATATGTCGGGGTTAAATGCCTCCGTGGTGCTGCTGCCTCCGAGCATAAGCAGAAAACCGATGAGTATCGTAAGCCCGGCGATCGCCATCAGTATAAAGTTGATTTTGGTCAGGGCGAAGCGGCTGCGCGGCTCTGTCTCAATTATGTCCCCGGCATTTTTGTCGGTACGTGCATTATTGTTTGGTGCCATATTTGTGTATGATAAAATTTCGGTTATTTAAACATGTCGTCATAGTCGGAACGGAGATATTTGTTTGTTGCAAATAGGGAGGCGATGCTACAGATAGCTATGCCTATCACTATTATCCCGGCAAATACCCACGCCGCTTCTTCCCATGGCAGGGCGGCTGCTATCACCTTGTCGGCGGAATGAAGGTAAAATAGTGCGCCGGCAAGCAGGAGGTCGGCGATTATTGCCGCCACAAGACCACTCAGCATGTTGCTGTTGATTATAGGCCGGCGTATAAATCCTCCGGTCGCGCCTACGAGTTTCATTGTATGAATGAGGAAGCGCCGTGAATATACCGTGAGCCTTACCGTATTGTTAATCAGCGCAAAAGAGATAAACAACAATGCTGCTGCCACGATAGTCAAAATGAGCGCGATCGACTTTATGTTGTGGTTTATAGAGTCAACCATGTCGGAGTGTACGCTTATTTCACTTACATAGGGCAGCTTTTTCAAGGGTGCAATCATGCTGTTGATGGAGTCGGTCGAAGCATAACGCGCTTTTACCTTTACCTCCAGTTCGCCCGGAAGCGGATTGATGCCTAATACCTTGACGAGGTCTTCCCCCGTTTCTTCCTGCCATTTTTGGAGGGCGTCTTCCGGGGAGAAATATATGATTCCTGACACACCCGGCGATGTCGAGAAATGCTTTTTGAGCGAATTTACATTGTTGACAGTTGCCGTGTCGGAAAAAATCACACTGAATCCCATGTTTTCGCGTATCTCCGTCGTGATTGACCGGGCGGCAATGCCGAGCATCGAGATTATGCCGAGCAACAGGAGCACCAGGGCGACGCTTACGGTCGATGTTATCTGTGCGGAAAATGTGGATATGCCTTTTTTACCTTTTTTCTCCATATATGGTGTCAATGAGGCGATAGTTACCTAATGGCGTGCAAATTTACAACATAAAAGCCCGCTTGTCAAGAGTTTGGCTATAAAAAATAATTGCGGCGAAATGACAGATGCCTTTTCGTCGCAATTACAGTATTATTAATCAGTCGATTATGCAAATTTTGCCCAATCGGTCTTTCTCATATCACCTTCGGCAGCAAATGTGGTATGGAAAGCGAGCGCGGCATTGAGCGAGTGGGGTGTGTGACCTCCCTTCGTCATGCGCAGGTAATCCCAAAGAAGTTCCTTATATTCGGGATTGACACAGTTTTCAATGACTGTCTGTGCCTTTTGGATAGGCGACTTGCCTCGGAGGTCGGCGATGCCTTGATCGGTTATGAGCACATCGACAGAGTGTTCGCTGTGGTCGAGGTGCGACACCATCGGCACGATTGTTGAGATGAGACCGCCTTTTGCCACCGACGGGCAGCTGAATATTGAGATGTAGGCGTTGCGGGTGAAATCGCCGGAACCGCCGATGCCGTTCATCATCTTCGTGCCGGTGACGTGGGTCGAGTTGATATTGCCGAATATGTCAGCCTCGAGAGCGGTGTTCATTGTAATCACACCGAGTCGGCGAACGATTTCCGGGCTGTTGGAGATTTCTCCGGGGCGTATTAGTATTTTGTCACGGAAGAAATCTATGTTGCTGAATACTTCATCCATTTTTGCATCGGAGAATGTCATCGAGCAGGTTGATGCGAATTTACATTTCCCATGTTCCATCAGGTCAACCACTGCGTCCTGGATAACTTCGGTGTACATCTCGAATGCGGGGATTTCTGGGGAGTCGCCAAGCCCGAACAATACTGCGTTTGCCACATTTCCCACTCCGCTCTGAAGCGGCAGGAATGTAGAGGGGATAGCGCCGCGACGCAATTCGTTGATGAGGAAATTGCACACATTGGCGCCTATCTGTTCGGTTACGGAATCAAGCGGGGAGAATCCGTGAACGCCGTCTTTGCTATTGGTGCGGACAATTCCGACGATTTTTGACGGGTCGACTTTAAGCAGGGTTTCGCCGATACGGTCGCTCGGTTTGTAGATGGGTATCTCGCGGCGGTAAGGGGGATCCAGGGGGAGATACAGGTCATGAAGCCCTTCTACCGACTCCGGAATTGCTTCATTAAGCTCGATGATGATTTTTTTTGCCATCTTGGCGACTGTCGGGCTCATGCCTACACCGGTGCCGAGCAATATCTCTCCGTTGTCGCTAACACGGGCAGCCTCGATTATTGCCACGTCAATGTCACCGAATGTCCCGTAACGCAGCTTCTGGGCAAGCTCAGAAAGATGGAGGTCAAAATAGTTTGCCTCATGGGCGTTGATGCGTTTGCGGAGATCGGGTGAACTCTGATACGGGGTGCGCTTGTCAATGGCGTTGGCACGGGCAAGTGCTCCGTCAATATGGTCGTTGGTCGAAGCACCTGAAAATATATTCACTTTAAAAGGCCTGCCTTCGGCATGCTCTTTTTCTGCTTTTTGAGCCAAAGCCTCGGTTACTACTTTCGGAGTACCGGCAGCGGTAAATCCAGAGATGCCGAGATTGTCACCGTTTTTGATGATGTCGGCTGCCTCTTGAGCTGTAAGGATCGGGAATGCCATTGTCGTGATAATGTTTCGTTATAAAGTCGTTTTGAAGAAAAATTCGTAATTTTGCACAAAAGTAAATAAAACTGCGCAACAATCAAAATTTTTCAACCTGCGGTTGAGTTAATTTGATGAGTAAATATCAAAGAAATATGACTGATAAGATAAATGATGCCGCCCTGACCGGACGGCTGTATATAGAGACTTACGGGTGTCAGATGAATGTGGCAGACAGCGAGGTGGTGGCAGCCGTGATGGCAACTGCCGGATATGACATGACTGATGACATTGAGGATGCTGACGCGGTGTTGCTTAACACCTGTTCGATACGTGACAACGCGGAGCAGAAGATTCACTCGCGCCTGCAATATCTCGCGTCGCTCCGGCGCAAGCGTCACGGCGCTCTTATCGTAGGGGTGATAGGCTGTATGGCTGAGCGCGTAAAAGATGATCTTATCACCAACTACGGTGTAGACCTGGTTGCGGGTCCTGACTCTTATCTGGATTTGCCGGCTCTAATCGGTGCGGTGGAGGCGGGAGAAAAAGCTATCAACGTGGAACTGTCAACCACGGAGACTTACCGGGATATCATACCGATGAAAATAACCGGCAACCGAGTGTCGGGATTTATAAGCATCATGCGCGGGTGTAATAATTTCTGTTCTTACTGTATCGTGCCGTATACCAGGGGGCGTGAACGCAGCAGGGAGGCGGAAAGCATCCTGCGTGAACTTGCCGACCTCAGGGAACGTGGATTTAAGGAGGTGACTCTGCTCGGGCAGAATGTAAACTCATATAATTATATAGCTCCCGATGGAGAGAGGGTAGACTTTGCGCGGCTGCTTGCGATGGTGGCGGAAGCGGCTCCCGATATGCGTGTGCGTTTCACTACAAGTCATCCTAAGGATATGAGCGATGACATAATCGCTACCATTACGGCTCACGACAATATATGCAATCATATACATCTGCCGGTGCAGTCCGGCTCTGATGCAGTGCTTAAGGCAATGAATCGTAAATATACCCGCGAATGGTATCTTGACCGCATTGCCGCCATACGACGGGCGATACCCGATTGTGGCATTTCTACCGACATGTTTACCGGATTTCATGGTGAGACGGAAGCTGATTTCGAAGAGACGCTCAGCCTTATGCGTGAAGTGGAGTTTGACTCTGCATTTATGTTTAAATATTCTGAACGTCCGGGTACTCTTGCCGCGCGCACAATGCCTGACAATGTGCCGGAAGATGTGAAGATTGACCGGTTGAACCGCATGATTGCACTTCAGAATGAATTGTCGGCTGAATCCAACCGGAGAGATGTCGGGAAAGTTTTCGATGTGCTTGTCGAGGGGGTGTCTAAGCGCTCAAAGGAGCAGATGGTGGGAAGAAACCAACAAAACAAGACCTGTGTGTTTCCACGGGGCTCATTCAAGATTGGCGACATGGCGCGTGTACGCGTCACCGGCTCTTCTTCGGCGACACTAATCTGCGAGATTGCTGACTGAATCCGGCGGTAATCAGTCGGCTGTCGTGTGGAGGATGTCGAGTAACGCCTTTCTTGAGTTGATGCGTATCTCGTTGGCGTCATACTCGATTATTCCGCGCTCTTTTAAAGAATCGAGTGTGGCGATGAATGATGTGCGTTGTACACCGAATAGTGAATATAGGTCGCGTTGCTTGCATGTGAGGGCGATGTCGGTGCCACCGGGCTGGGTCAGCGAGATTATCCAGAACGCGATACGCTCTTCGAGGCTGCCTGTCGTGATGGCAAGGATGCCGTCGACGGCTTTTTGTGCATTGCGCGACAGAATATTCAAGAAATTGAAAAGGAATATTTCATCGGCGTTGAGTATCTTGGTATAATCGGCTTTTGATATCTGCAGTATGCTTGTCGGCTCAAGAGCCACTGCTGAGCAGGGATAGAACGGTGCCCTGCCGAACAGAAATTCAGGTGACAGCACATTGGGCGCTTCAAGAGTCTGGGATACCTTGAACCGGTTGTTGGAGTTGGCGATGGTCACTCTCAGTTTGCCGGAAATGATGAACACTATATGGGTACATGGGTCACCGGCGTTCACTACGGTTTCATCGGCGAGATATTTCAAAAAGTGAAATTTAGTCGTGCCGACGATTTCCGATAGTTTGTAGCGGCTTACTCCCTTGAATAGCGGAAGTTCCATCAATATTTCATACATGCTGTTCATGACTTTGGTATTATATTGTATAATAGTAACACTGCTGTTTAATAAAAGTTTTGAAAATTAACTAAACAACGGTTAATGCGATTGTTTTTTGTCTCGTTTTGTCTTGTAAAACAGTTGAAGTGAGTTGATGGTGTTCTGCCAAGCCACGTAAGCTGCCGGTCCTACTGACGCTATGGGGTTGAGATATGTAAGTGCCATCCATATCGCAAGCACGGTGTTCTTTTGTCCCAGGCCTTGCGCTCCGGAAATTTTATCGCCGAGCCGCGCTCCTATTTTCCTGCCGATTAAGAATTGCAGACAGCATGCAATAAGGGCGGCAAACGCTATCAGCAGCATTTCAGGAATCCTGTCGGCGGGTTCCTTCATTATAAAGCTTACAGCATTTCCTACCACTATAATCAATGCTACCGCCCAGATGTAGAATGACAGAGACTGGCGGTTGGCTATCTCGTGGTGGACGCGGGGTGCAAATGCCTGGAACAGCAGGGCAAGAGCCAGGGGAGCGAGTATCAGCGGAAATACCTTGGTGCATATCGTCATCACCGAGTCAAGAAACCGGATGTCGCCACCTGTCCCCATGAGTGTGAATAATGCCGGAGCAAGGAGGGCTACCGCTACATTGCTAAAAATAGAGTAGGTCACAAGGCGAGGTACCGATCCGCCGAGCATTCCGGTGATTACGGGCGCAGCGGTTGCCGTCGGGCAGAATATGCAGATAAACGCGCCTTGGGCTATGTCGGGGCTGAACGGGTATATCGCGAGATAGGCGGCGATAGCTCCGAATATCTGAACTGCGAGAAGAGCCCATATAAATTTTGTAATCTTGAAATCATTTGCCGAGACTCGGCAAAAAGTAATCAAGAGCATTATGAAGATCAGGCACGGGGATAAGAATGCCACCATGCCTATGTAGTCATGGAATATTATTCCTATAACCATTGCGATTGGTAATATCCATGGCTTTAATTGCTGCCTGAATTCTGATGCTTTCATGCTGCAAAGGTAATCCCAAATATTAAAATTAGCAAATCATTGTGAATAGAGGCCCGATGGCGTGAATTTTGTCATGGCTTGCGTGGATTTTTTGTTTGAAATCGTAAGTACACTGACAGATTTCGTACAAATTATAGTTAAATTGAGGTTTATATAAAATTACATTGATTTGCTGATTATCAGTATTTAAAATTTATATTTCTCTCTAAAATTTTTGTATCGTAATCGTATTCTTTGTGAGGATTGTGAACAAATGATTAATTTTGTATTGCTGAAAGTGCGATATAAATCGTTCTGTCAGTTTTTCCAACAAAATGACGAATGTAAATAGTGCATAATAGTAAATGTGTTTTATGTTAGGTTTGAAAGCCTTTTTGAGAAAAGGCACAAAAATGGCCACTTCGTGAGAAGCGGCCGTTTTTGTATGTTTACTTGCCGCTTTTCCATATCCGGCTAAGTTAGGCATTGCGCTTGGTATTATTGATTTTATATGTGCGAAAAAGTGTTAAATACTCATGGCGTTTAAATATTTTATCCTATCTTTGTAATATAAGGATACATAATACCAATTTATTATCAAAAGCCTGATGCAATACCATTTAAATTTTATGCGCGCCATATTGGTGATGTTGATATATATAACCGCCTCTTCATGTTTCGCCGGACCTCATTTTGCTCCGTCGCTTGACCGTGCCTTGAAGTCTCTTGACAAGGCTTTGGAACACCGGCAGGAAAAGTTTGATGAAGCACATCATCGGATTGATTCCTTGCGCAGTGAGCTTTCGTCTCCCGGGTTGCGTTATGATGACGAGATTGTGCTGCTGGAGCAGATGATGCAGTCATATCGCCATCTGCAGGTTGATTCGGCATGGTATTATTCGGAACGTGCAATACAGCTTGCCGGTGAAAACGGAGATTCGGTCAAGGCGATGAGGTTCTATTTAAACCAGATTGACATAATGCCTTTGCGCGGCTATGTGCATGAGGCGATTGTCAGAATTGATTCAGTTGACAAAATGGAGCTGGATGAAGACCTTAAGCGTACATTTTTCAGGAATGCAAGGAGTGCCTTCCTGTGTATCACTTCGTTGTATTCTCCACACGCGTTGAATACCGATTATTTTAAAAAGTATGCGGCATATAATGACTCATTGCTATCCCTGACGCCTCAGGACTCTCAGGAGTATCGCCTTTACCTTGGATGTCACTATCTGGGTGCTGACCAACTGTCACTCGCAATGGCTACTTTGAGCGATTATCTGGAAACTATTAATATGGATAACGCTCATTTCGGTGATGCGGCAGGTAATTTGTCGATTGCACAGTTTGGACGCGGGCGTATGGAACTATGGCTTTATTTTATGACTCTTAATGCTCATTTTGATGTTAACAATGCTTATACCGATGGGGAGGCGTTAAGGCAGATTAGCGCCGGACTGTACGAGCGCGGAGATGTCAAACGGGCCTATAACTATCTTTTCCTGTCGCAAGAAGATATAGCGAGGAGCGGGGCTTTAATCAGGAGCATGCACGTTGCCGGTACTTTCCCGATGGTGGAGGGCGCCTATCGCCTTCAGCAGCAGAGATACACTCATATCCTGTGGGCGGTGTTGGACTGTCTGCTGCTGATATGCTTTCTTGTATTCATGATTATGCGTAACAAGACACGCGACTTGAAACGCCTGAGCGACCTGAGGGCGAAACTTGCAAAGGCTAATGCCGTGAAAGAAACCTATATCGCTGAATTTCTGTCGCTATGCTCTGTCTATATGGATAAACTTGAAGAGTTTAACCGTACCGTTAGTCGTAAAATTACCGCAGGACAGATTGAAGACCTGTACGGGATGGTCAAGTCGGGGCGTTTCATAGAGGAGCAAAGCAAACTTTTTTATGACGTGTTTGACAATGCCTTTATAAATATTTATCCTGATTTTATCTCTGATGTCAACCGTCTGTTGCTGGATGATAAGAAATTTGTACTTGCTGATTCAAAAAAACTTACGCCGGAGTTGCGTATCCTTGCTTTTATGCGTCTGGGACTCGAGGACAGTGCTCAGATGGCTCGTTTCCTCGGACTTTCATTGAATACGGTGTACACTTATCGCAACCGTCTGAAGAGTAGGGCGAAAAACAGGGATACTTTTGAACGGGATATACTCAATATAGGTGGTGTCGAATAAACGGCACCTTTGAAATACCTTATATGATATTGTGGCGTGAGGTTGCTACTGCTCCTCATTACCAGCGATTTGTCTTCCTATAGTTTTTGAATGTATTTATATCGGCCTATGATTAGGTTGACATGCCGTCGTTTCTTTGATTATCTTTGCGCAATGATTACTGATTGTTGTTACAGTAGATCATACGTTGTGTAGTGTTTGCGGGTAGTCTCAGATGTAGAACCGACTCCCGTAATTAAGTAAAAAAGGCGAATGGTGTTTTTGATATAGTAGAAATGACATATATATTTTGAAAGAGTAGATCAATAGGTATTGTTTTTGAGTAGAAAAAGATTGATGTTAGTTAGTAAAGGTTGAACGCCTGTGATACAGGAAATTCGGGGGTGACATCGTGAGGATGCCGCCCCCGCTTCTTGTGATTGGATGCATGAGATTCGCTTAGAGAAGACGATTTTCCCATTGGCACCGCAATGGTTAGATAGGGTAAAAATTATCAAAATTCATAAAAAGTAATATTTTTTGACTAAAAATACATTATGTAGATTATTTATGGATATGATGGTAATGAGCAGTATATTAGTAATATATAAAATGCATAAACTTATTACATTTTATATCGGATTGTGATAATATAGGTTGGTGTTGATTCTTGATATATCTTTGCAACGTGTAAAATAAATTACTCAGTCTAAGATTTGAAAAGTTATAAAAAAGGGTTAGTATTTTTGATGTGAAGAATTAGGATAGTTAGTTTATACAATGATGAAAAGTGTTTTTGATTAATTAATGTTTTAGGTTGATTATTGGCGGAAAGCCAAAACGAATAAAGCCACTCGGGAGAGTGGCTTTTTTGTTTGCACTTATTCGGCAGAGATTATCCCATGGCTTCATAAATCTGGCAGTAGGAGGAAGCCGGATTTACGGGGTCGATATAATAACCCGGATGAAAGGCTGCGATTTCGTGGCCGGCGCAAATTTTTTCTCTAAATGCTAGATGCAACAGGTCCCATGAGGCAAATGTGCCGGTAAATATATTACTGTTATGTGATATTCTTTTGATGAGTGCCCTTTTGTTACGGTATATGTTGTCAGGGTTGCCGAGTGTGATGAGGGTCGGTATTTTATATTGGGTCAGCACATAGGCGAGCAATGGTAAGTTGAGGTAAGGTTCCTCTACATTATATATATGTATGATGTCAGGGTTAATGGTGACTATACGGTTTAGGAGTGTAGAGGTCGGACGTGTGGAATGAAGATTGTAGGAGTCACTCAGATACCCGATAAACCGATGCATAGCCCTGTCGATACTATTGCCTATGTGGATATCTGTATGTAGGCGTGTATCGGTACTGTCTTCTGCGGCTGCCACTATTACTTGGTGACCGGAGGCTGTTGCAGCAGTGTATATATCGGCGAGCCCTTTTCCGGGTTTATAGTCTATGATAAGAATTTTCACGATGGTATGATTTCTGTTTTTACAAATATAACTAACTTTACCGTGATGATGAAATTATATCTGTTTAATCCTGAAAATGACATTGCGCTTGTTCACGGTAGGCGCAGATTCACGATGTCGCCGCATGTCGCAAGGTTGCATCGTGACGGAGCATTGTTGCCGATGTGGTATGCCGGGGAAGAAGATGCAGTGCTTGGCGCATGTGAATATAATGCATGGCTCGATTCTGTTCGCCGCTCCTTCGGGTTGCGTGTTCGCACAGTATCGTCGGTTGAAAAAGTTGCATATATGGGGGTGCCTTGGGGATGGTCGTATGACGCCGCCAGGATTCTATCCGATGCGGGGGCGCTTGTAATTAGTGATGACAGTGTTGAGCGCATCGCGCGGCTGAGTCATCGCCGGATATCAGTCAGGGTTATGGAACGCTTACATGCTATGTTACCATTCAGGTTGCCTCGCGTGCCCGTTGAGGTAAATGATGTAGATATACTTCGACAGATTGTGGAAGAATATCCGGTTTATGTGAAGGCTCCCTGGTCGAGTAGCGGAAGAGGGGTATTCCATGTCGCTTCGGTCGATGAAAAGGTGGTTGCGCGTGTCAACGGTATCTTGCGCCGACAAGGCAGCATACTTGTGGAGGAGTCACTTGATAAAAAGCGTGACTTTGCAATGCTTTTTCATTCGGCGCACGGTTGTGTGCAATGGATAGGGTATTCGCTCTTTTTTAATGCGGTTGGAGATGCATACGGCGGAAATATCCTTGCTGCTGATGATGAAATTGAAGATATGCTTGTCTGCGATGGTGCTTCACGGGCACATCTTCATGCGATACGTAAGGTGCTTCCTTCGGTTCTTGCTGAAATTATTGGGGATGCCTATGAGGGATATTTCGGCGTTGACATGCTTGTCGCCTCTGACGGTATGATTGACCCGTGCGTGGAAGTTAATCTGCGCATGACAATGGGTGTAGTGGCTCACGCCCTGATGTCACGGTACATGTCAAGAGAGAGTAGAGGCGTATTTCGTGTCGTGCGCGGTTTGCCCGATTGCGGAGATGCGCCGGTGGTCGATGATTGCCGTTTGGTTAGCGGAAGGGTGCATCTTACGCCTCCATCTGTCGACGGGTTTAATTTTATAATGGAGGCATCCGGTCAGTCTAAAGTTGACAGACATTTGTAAAGCCGGTGAACCGGTAATCCCATTACATTATAATAACTTCCCTCGATGCCTTCAATGCCGACCGCGCCAATCCATTCCTGGATGCCGTAAGCACCTGCCTTGTCAAAAGGATGGTATCTTTTGATGTAATATTCAATTTCATCATCGGTAAGAGAGTCGAAGGTTACATTTGTCACGGCGGAAAAGGAATGTCTCTTTTCTGTTGTGGATATTGTGACGCCGGTAATGACCTTGTGCTTTTTCCCTGATAACTTTTTCAGCATCTCCCGGGCATTTTCTTCCGAGTACGGCTTCCCAAGGATTTCTCCGTTAACAATGACTATAGTGTCAGCGGTTATCAGCACAGTGTCAGGCTTCAAAGTCAGGGAGTAGGCTTCAGCTTTCTTTCGGGAAAGATACTCGGCTACGGTATCTACGGGGATATCGGCGGGATAGCTCTCGTCGACATCAATTGAGTCGGCGACACTGAAGTCGATACCGAGCATCCCGAGCAGTTCGTGCCGGCGAGGGGAGTGACTTGCAAGGAGTATCCGCTTCCCTTGGAGATTTTGAAGTGGCGCGTAATTCTTCATAAATTTTGATTTAGCGAATATTATCACCCGAATGCTTTTGCCGATGACATCCAGTTATCCTGAGCTTTCATTATCTCTTCCAGAAGGTCGCGCGCTACTCCGTAACCGCCGTTGACCGGCGATATATATTTGGCGATATTTTTGATTTCCGGAGCGGCATCTGCGGGAGCTACCGGCAATCCTACGTGACACATTGGCTCATAATCGGGGATATCATCACCTGCGAATGCGACCTCTTCCGGTGACAGATTATGACGATCCATCCATTCCTTAAGTATGGTTATCTTGACACCGGCTTTCATATATATGTCCTTGATGCCAAGTGCTGCAAATCTTGTCCTGACTGCTTCACTGTCAGCCCCGGTTATTATGGATATTATGTATCCGTGTTTTACCGCAAGTTGCAGTGCGTATCCATCTTTTATATTGACCATACGCGACGGTACGCCCGACTCTCCGAGAGGAATTGTTGAGGGCGACAGCACGCCGTCAACATCGAAGGCTATAGCGCGTATTTTGGTCAAATCATAATTTATCTTGCTCATCGGGATAATATTGCTTTATGATGCTGTCGGAAAGGATGGAGTAGAGTTCCTTGTCTTCCCCTTCAAGCATTTCGAGATGTTTTTTTATTATTTTCATGTCTTTGCGCCGCGCCGGACCGGTCTGTCCTTCATGTGGCGTGACCGCACATGCCTTTGTTAGCATTGCCTCCACGAGGGGCTGCATCGTGTCAAATTCCAGACCGATTTTCTTTAACAGATTTGCTGAAATATCCCACAGGCGGTTTGTGAAATTGCATGCAAATACAGCTGCGATATGTAGTCTTGCGCGTCGCTCGCTGTCGGCTTCATAGACTTTGGATGAAATCAAGGAAGCGTATTCCTTCAAGTGTTCCGTCACATTCTCCGAACTGCCTTCAATAAAGATCGGCACTTTTGCCATGTCGACACTTACATATTTGGAAAATGTCTGCATGGGATAAAACACACCGTATGTATCAGAGGTGGGAGACAAAGCACTCATAGGCACTGACCCTGATGTGTGTGCCCACAAGCCCCCGAATCCCTTCATATATTCTGCAATAGTTGCGATTGCGTCGTCTTTTACTGAGATTATGTAAAGACCGGCATGTGGGTCAAGAGCTCTTAGATCGTCGATTGCTTCTGCTCTGACTTGCGCGGCAAGTTCTTGCGCTCCTTTGATGTTGTGATTGTATATCTGCGAGATATGTGCCTGTCGTGAGAGGCTTATGGCGAGATGGGTTGCCACATTACCAGCTCCGAGGATTACAATATCTTTTTCATTTCCGGTCAGCGTTCTTTCCATGTGCCTATATGCACTTTTTCCCATAAGAGTTTGTCGGTAGCCTGCGGTTTGCGCTCTTCATTCTTGTGTCCGAGAGTGATTATGCACACCGGAAGAATGGTATCGGGCATTTCGAGCAGATTCTGCACGTATGTTTCTGATTCCATGTCGTTGGCGGTGTATCTGCCGCGAACCTGTATCCAGCAACTTCCGAGTCCGAGGTCTTGTGCCTGCAGCTGTATATATGTTGCTGCTATTGAGGCATCCTCAATCCAGGGGTCGGTGGCTTCTACATCGACAGCAACGACGATGGCGAGCGCACATCCCGCTATCGGACCGGCACCGCTCTCCTTACATTTGCTCAGAGCCTCAAGCATAGCCGAGTCTTCCACAACCACAAATTGCCATGGACGTGTGCTTTTTGATGACGGAGCCATGAGTGCTGCCTCAAGGATAGTTTTTACATCTTCGGGAGAAATTTCTTCTTCTGTATATCGACGGATACTGCGTCGATTGACAATGAGGTTATGAAAATCGCTCATAGTATATGGTGCTATGTGTGAATATTAATGGAGATTAGTAAATTAATGGCGGCATACCCATGCATTAGGATAGCGCAGTGCATATTTGTCAACAGTGATGGGGCTGCGCGCCATGTCAATGGTGTTGCCTGTGGCTACGAATACCCGGTATCTGCCGTCAGCTTCTATGATTTCCATCCTGTCGCCGTGATTTTGTGCAGCTATATATTCTTCCGCTTTCTCACGGGTAGGGAGTGATGCCACAATAAGATAATATCTGTCTGACGGGTCAAGATGCAGGGCGGTGATTGCAGGCCGGACGATAGCCGGAGTCGATAGGTCGACAGGCGCACTTTCCTGCTCTTCTTTCTCCGGCAACGCTATGCGGAGGTCGATGTCGGGCTGCACGACCGGTTCAAACACCGGTTCTTGTGCCACCTGTGACGATGTGATACTGCCGCCGATTCCGGCAAATGCCGCTCTGTTCTCGATGACCGGCGTTGTCAGTGTGATACCGATACATACAAGCAATGCCAGGGACGCTGCAATATTTATCACGCGTCGGTGAAGCGGCATTGCCCTGCGGTTGTCTGCACGCTCTGTTTCATCCTCCGCAGCGGTATGTAGTGTTTCTGTGACAGGTATCATCGCTACAGCCTGTAACCCGGCATAACGGGGAGAGATGGATGTTGCGGAAAATGGCTCGAATATTATCGGACCGTCATCGTGACGGCTCAATACTCCAAGACGTCCCAAGGCATATTCACCTGAATTATCGAGCTGTAATTTGAGGGCTGCAACTTCTTTTGCCAGGATTGCGGAGGCATTGTCGAATGTGGTCTCCATTCCACGTGCGATTGACGATGTCAGAAGACCATCGTTGTGTGATATGTCGGGATTGAATCCAAGTGTACGTGACGGAGGAAACATGCAGCCGAGTTCCTTGTCGATATATGCCGGGCGATAATGCGCTATAATCGCGCCAAGACCGGGGATTACCACACAGTCATGCCGGAGCATCAGGTATTCAATATGACGTATCATGAGATTCACAACACAAAGTTACGGAGTTACATGCATATTTCAAAATGTTAATTAGTTTTATTTGTTCAACAGTTATCAACAAAGTTATCAACAAAGTTATTTACAGGCATTTCGTTTTTAATCTCGATAAAAAAGGAAAAGGCCGTCATATATTTGACGACCTTTTGTATAAATCCTATTGAGAAGAATGTATTGAAGCGTATTGTTTTATCTCACTTTGAGCGGTTTACCTGCTGTAAGCACTGTGGTGCGGCTTATGCCGTTAAGTTTGCATAGCTTGTCGACAGTGGTGCCGTTTGCCTTTGCAATTTTTGAAAGGGTGTCGCCTTTTCTTATTCTTACGGTTGATGACCCTGACTTGCTTGCCGATGCAATTGCTTTATTGCGTTTCTTCGGGGAGTAGTCGCGTGAATTTTTGTATGTGTTCTTGTTGAACGTAAATTCATCGGTGTGGGTTGTCTGGTTGGCAAAGTCGAATATTGCTGCCGGATTTATCGCATAGCCCATGTAGCGGGTCTCAAAATGGAGATGCGGGCCGGTAGAACGACCGGTATTGCCGCCAAGGGCTATCGGGTCACCTGCTTTTACATATTCATCAGGTTTTACGAGAAATTTTGAAAGGTGGCCATATACCGTTTCCAACCCGTTTTCATGACGGACGATTACATAGTATCCATAGCCTTTACGCTCATATTTTGTAAGTCTGACTTTGCCGTCAAATGCTGCGCGGATAGTATCCCCGATCTGTACTTTAAGGTCGATGCCCTTGTGCATACGACGGAATCTCGGACGATATCCGTAGGGTGATGTTACATAACCCGGAGTAGGCATTGCATAATTGCTTACATCGATTTTCTTTGTTTCAGGTACATCTGCGCTACGATAAGGATTGACAGTGCCGCTGTCCCAGCCTTCAGTGTA
This sequence comes from Bacteroidales bacterium, assembly GCA_003150235.1. Lineage (GTDB taxonomy): Bacteria > Bacteroidota > Bacteroidia > Bacteroidales > Muribaculaceae > Muribaculum. Next base: position 40,622 of record QAMW01000019.1, on the reverse strand, counting down.
GATATCCATTTCGGGCTCTTCCTCTTCGTTAAAGATGTTGTCCATATAATCCAGCGTCTCTTTCAGCTTGATTTGCTCGTCGATGTTTGTCTGGTAGGCAAGTAAATCCTGATGTTCGGCGTTATGCTGTGCGGGGCGGCGGTTGAAGGTAGTCTGAGCCGTCACCGCAAATGTTGTGGCTAAAGTTATTGCGGTTGCTACGGTTATTCTTTTGATATTAAATTGCATCGGTTTTTAATTTTTCCAGTTAGTTTTCGTCAGGCGAGTAGTAAAATCTTAAATCTGATGGAACATAGCTAAAGATTTCTTCCGGCTTGAAGAATCTTGCCAATTCGATTTTCCCGTTTTCGACGCTGTCTGATGCGTGAATGATATTTTCTTGTCCGCTCATGGAGAAATCTCCTCTTATAGTGCCCGGTAATGCCTTGCGACCGTTAGTAGCTCCGGTCATCAGTCTTACCACCTCAACCGCATCTTTCCCTTCAAGACACATCACGATGACAGGCGTAGCCATCATTGACTGGAGGAGTGAGGGGAAAAAAGGCTTCTCTACCAAGTGTGCATAGTGCTCGCGAAGTATTGTTTCATCAAGCTGCATCATCTTCAAGCCGGTGATGATGAGTCCCTTTTCCTGAAACCGGTTGATAATTTTACCGATTAGTCCGCGATGTATGGCAGAAGGCTTGAGTATTACTAAAGTTTGCTCCATGTCAGTTTTAATATTTTAACCTTTTCTTACGTCTGTACTTCAAATATAAGAAATTTTCCGCTTGGGTTGAATAACTTGTCAAGACAAAAAGTGTAAAAAATATCATCTAAAATTGAAATCTGTTGATAATTTGCTTACAATCAATGAATTATATAAAATATGTTTTACAACATATTTCCAAACTTAGGCAGACTTTTGTATGTTGTTTGGGTTGAATGAGTGTTAAAATATGTTGTAACACTCTGATTAGCTTATACGTGACCAATCTATAATATTGCTGTTTGCCATGGCAAGCTCGGTTCGCAATATAGCGTTTTCATGGCTGCTTATTTCCGGATCATGGTCAAGTATCTCTATGGCTGTATCACGTGCGAGCTGCACAATCTGACCGTCGGTAGCGAGGTTCGCGATATGCAGTTCAAGCGGCATTCCGCTCTGCATGGTTCCCTCTATGTCGCCCGGTCCACGCATTTTCAAATCTGCCTCGGCGATGACAAACCCATCGGTTGTGGATGTCATTATTTCGAGTCTGCGGCGTGTCTCCTTGGTTATTTTATGATGTGACATCAGTATACAATAGCTTTGGTCGGCGCCACGACCTACGCGTCCCCGCAGCTGGTGCAGTTGGGACAGTCCGAATCTTTCTGCATTTTCAATCAGCATCACCGAGGCATTCGGCACATTAACTCCTACTTCGATTACAGTCGTAGCCACCAATATCTGTGCCTGTCCCGAGGCGAAAAGATTCATCTGGTAATCTTTTTCCGACGGTTTCATTTTGCCATGGACATAGCAAACTTTGTATTGTGGAAATGTCTCCTTTATGAGTTCATATCCCTCTTCAAGGCATCTAAGGTCGAGCTTTTCATTCTCCTTTATGAGCGGATATACTATATACGCCTGCCGACCCTCTTTCAACTGACGCCCGATAGCCTGATACACCTTCATGCGGTTGTCATCGTATCTGAGCAGAGTGGTTACCGGCTTTCTTCCCGGAGGCAGCTCGTCGATTACCGACACGCTCAGGTCGCCGTAGATAGTCATGGCGAGTGTGCGCGGAATCGGGGTTGCCGTCATTACAAGCACGTGGGGCGCGATACGGTTTTTTGCCCAGAGCCGGGCGCGTTGAGCCACCCCGAAACGGTGTTGCTCGTCGATTACTACGAAACCAAGGTTACGGAACTGCACATTGTCCTCAATCACGGCGTGTGTGCCTATGAGTATGTGTAGCGAGCCGTCGCGCAACTGGCGATGGATGATATCGCGTTCCGCTTTTCCCGTGGAGCCGGTAAGCAGTTTTATGTTGATGCCGAGCGGGGAGGCAAGTTTGTAGATGGTCTCGAAATGCTGGGTGGCGAGAATCTCGGTCGGTGCCATGAGACATGCCTGGGTATCGTTGTCGAGGGCGATGAGCATACAGAGTAACGCCACGAGGGTCTTGCCGCTGCCTACATCTCCCTGTAAAAGACGGTTCATCTGTCGACCGGTGGCGATGTCGGCGCGTATCTCCTTTATCACGCGCTTCTGTGCGCCGGTAAGTTCAAACGGCAGCTGCTCGAAATAGAAGCGGTTGAAATAGTCGCCTATCCGTGAGAAACGGAAACCTGCGAGCGCCATGTTGCGCTGGCGGGAATAACGCTGAATATTAAGTTGGAGATAAAACAGTTCCTCAAATTTCAACCGCAGTTTTGCCGCGTTGAGTGCTTCGAGTGACTGCGGGTTATGTATATTGACCAGTGCGTCACGGAGCGGCATGAGCCTGAGTTTACGTATTATATAATCAGGCAGTGTCTCCGAGATATGTGGCGCGGCGTTTAGGGCTGTCTGAATCCACGTGAAAATCTGTCGGGTAGCGATACCTTGGTTGCGCAGGGTGTCGGTGAGCGGATAGATGCCACGTAGTCCTTGCGAGGCACCGGCGGAGTCGGGCAGGTCGACTTCGGGATGTACCATGCTCCATTTTCCGTTAAACACCTCCGGTTTCCCGAAAAGTATATACTCGTTGCCGGTGTGATAGCTTTCGCGTATCTGCTTCACTTTTCTGAACCATACTACCTCCATGGTAGTGATGCCGTCGGTAAATACTCCCACAAGGCGCGTCTTGGCTCCCTCCCCGTGGAGCGACATTGCAAGAAACCTTCCTTTGACCTGAACAGCCGGCATGTCGCCTTCAAACTGCGAAATCTTGTAGAAAGTCGAGCGGTCGACATAGCGATGGGGAAAGTGGTAGAGCAGGTCGCGGTACGACGATATGCCGAGCTGCTTGTTGAGCAGTTCGGCGCGTTTCGGACCTATGCCGCGTAAAAATTTTATGTCGAGGCTGCGCAGGCGGTTCATCGGTCAAGATACAATGAGGCTATTTTGAGGTCGTAAGGGAGGGTGATTTTAATGTTGCATGGGTCGCCGTCGACAAGCTTTATGTCGGGGTAGCCTGCCGCAGCCATTACAGAAGCGTCGTCGGTGAATGTGTCACGGTAAGGTAGCTTGTAGGCATCAAGCAGAAGCTGCCCGTCAAATGCCTGCGGGGTCTGAACGGCACGAAACAGCCCCCGGTCGACCGGCACGGAGTGTCCATCGTCCGATATCATTCTCAGCGAGTCGCTTACGGGTATCACGGGTATTACTCCCGTTGTATCGGCGGCAGCTTCGATAATCCTGTGAAGCAATTCCGGTTTTACAATCGGGCGCGCGCCGTCATGTACCATGACTATGCTTTTGCGGTTGTCAGGTAGATTGATGTCGGAAAGAGCATTTTTGACTGATTCCCAACGTGTAGCTCCGCCAAATCTGACATCGGGCGACATGAAGTTATGGTGTGAACACAAATCATGCCATAAATCCTGATGGTTGCGATTGAGCACTAATACTATTTTAACATCGGGGCAACCGTTGCGTATCCCGGCAATTGTGTGCATCAACACCGGTTTCCCGTTCAGTTCACAGAACTGTTTCGGAAGTTCCGAGCCGAAGCGTGAGCCGCTTCCGGCAGCGACAATTATGCAATATATAGATGATTCAGTCATGTTTACAAAGTTACTCAAAGCTCGCGATTTTAACAAAAATAAAAAGGAGCTTAATCACTTAAGCTCCTTTTTATGGGTTTCCAATAGGTACAATTTCTAAGGTAAAAAAGATTGTTTTAGGTTTGTGCTACAAAGGTCATCCTTTTTTTGAGTTGACCAAGCAAAAAAACATGTTTAGCAACATGCTTTTTGTGTGACTTTATCGTGATATATAGCTTTTTATGGTTGCAAACCGTTGATATACAGGCTTATGTTGTTATTGTTAACAAATATGTATTTCTTTGAAATTTTCCTAAATAGACACTATTTTATTAAATTCTTGTACATATTTGTACATTTCCATCGATTCACCGTCAAATCTCGCAAACGAAAAATGGTGAATCCAATCGCCTAATATGATAACGTGACAATGATTGGAAATATTGTGGTCGAGTATCACATGACGGTGACCAAATACAAAATAATCAATGTCAGGGTGAGTCGCGCTGTATTCGCGGGCAAATTGCACGAGCGGTTCGTCATCGGGATTATCCACCACCGGAATCTCTTCGGAAAAATTACGGCTTGAGCATGACCAGCTCAGGGCGAAGGGGATGGTCCAGCGCGGATGTATGCCGCTGTAAAGTTTCTGGCATATCTTGTTGCGGAATATCGCGCGCATCATCCTGAACGACGGTTTCAACCGCCCCACGCCGTCACCGTGGGAGAGGAAAAACCTTTTACCCTCGATATCCTTGACAAGATACCCGTCGATTACGATCACGCCTATCTCGTCGCGCAGGTAGTCAAATAGCCAAATGTCATGATTCCCGATAAACCAGTAGATTTTTACTCCGGCATCGGCAAGCGACGCAAGCGCCCCGAAGAAGCGGATGTAGCCTCGCGGGACCACCGTCTTGTATTCATACCAGTAGTCGAGCACATCGCCGAGCATGTACAGCTCTTTCGCGTCATCCTTAATCATGCCGAGCCAGTCGACCACGCGCTGTTCATAGTCGCGTGGATTTTTCAGGTACTTGGCTCCAAGATGAAGGTCGGAGATGAAATAGGTGTAGCGTCGTTGGCTCATTGGTCGTGTTTAAAGGAATCCAAGGTCGAGTTTCGCTTCTTCACTCATCATGTCCTTGTTCCATTCCGGCTCAAACACGATGTTGATGTTGACGCTCTTCACGCCCTCTATGCTTTCGAGCTTTATGCGCGAATCTTCCACGAGAAAGTCGGCGGCGGGACAGTTGGGTGCTGTCAGTGTCATGTCGACAGTGAGATTGCCGTCGTCGTCAAGGTCAATCTTGTATATAAGACCGAGATTATATATATCGACCGGGATTTCCGGGTCATATACTGTCTTGAGCAGCGTCACCGCGCGCTCTTCTATCTTAAGTCGTTCTTCGGGAGTCATTATCTATGTATATTATATTAATATATAATGTGTGATTTATTCTTGCGGATTAATCATGGCAAGAAACTCGTCCTCGCTTATGATGGGTATGCCGAGAGTCCGTGCTTTTTCAAGTTTTGCCGGGCCCATGTTTTCCCCGGCGAAAACGAAGTCGGTCTTTTTTGATATTCCGCTTACATTTTTGCCGCCGTTACGCTCGATCATTTCCTTGTATTCGTCGCGCGAGTGGTGGGAGAAGGTGCCGCTTATCACGATTGATTTCCCTTTCAGGATATCGGTCCGCGACGATTCATCTTCTGCGGGAAGCGACATCTGCAGTCCGGCGGCGCGCAGACGCTCGACCATCTCGCGGTTGACAGGATTGTTGAAATATTGTTTCACGCTTTCGGCGATGCGCGGGCCTATATCGTCGATGGCGGTAAGAAATTCGATGTCGGCATTCATGAGGGTGTCGATGTCGCGTACGGCGCGGGCGAGTTTCTTTGCAACCGTCTCTCCCACGTAGGGGATGGAGAGCGCATAGACGACGCGTTCAAACGGTACCGCCTTCGATGCCTCGATGCCGTCGAGTATCCGCTCGACAGTGCGGGGACCCATTCCGGGTAGACGCAGCATCTCCTGCGAGTATTTTCCGAGCGAGTAAAGGTCGGCGGGGGAGATGACCCATCCGTTGCGGTAGAGTATCACGACTATCTCTTCACCGATACCTTCGATATTCATCATGCGGCGTCCCACGAAATGCTCAAGTCTTCCGCATATCTGCGGTGCGCAGCCCTCTTTGTTAGGGCACATCCATGCAGCCTCGCCCTCTATCTTTACGAGCGGAGTGCCGCATATCGGGCAATCGGTCACAAATTCTATCGGCTTGGCTTCGGGCTGCCGGGCGTCGACATCGACTCCGGTGACCTTCGGTATGATTTCGCCTCCTTTCTCCACATAGAGCATGTCATGGTCATGAATGTCGAGCGACTTGATTATGCCTTCGTTGTGAAGCGATGCGCGCTTCACGATTGTGCCTGACAGCAACACAGGGTCAAGATTGGCTACAGGGGTGACGATACCCATCCTGCCTACTTCAAACGATACCGACTGCAGTTGTGTCAGCGCGCGTTCAGCCTGAAATTTGTAGGCTATCGCCCAACGGGGCGACTTTGCCGTGTAGCCGAGATTGAGCTGCTGCCGCAGGTCATTGACCTTGAACACGAGACCGTCGGTAGCCATCGGCAGTTCCTTGCGCGCCGTGTCCCAGTGGTCGATAAACTTGTCCACCTCGTCGATGCCGTTGAGCAGCTGCATCACCGGCGCTACCTTGAATCCCCACTGTTTAGCCGCCATCATGTTGTCGTAATGGTTGTCGGCGGGGAGATTGTCGCCGAGAAGGTAATAAAACACAGCGTCGAGCCCTCGGCGTGCAACTTCGGCGGAGTTCTGCATCTTCAGAGTGCCGGAGGCTGCGTTGCGCGGATTGGCAAAGAGCGGCTCCTCGTTAAACTCACGCTCGGCGTTGAGGCGGTCAAACTCTTTCCACGGAAGCACTATCTCGCCGCGTATCTCAAACTCATCGGGCCAGCCTGTGCCTTGAAGTTTCAGGGGCACACTCTTGATGGTCTTCACATTGTCGGTCACCACGTCGCCGCGCTCTCCGTCGCCGCGTGTCACGGCTCTTACAAGATTGCCATGCTCGTAGGTGAGCGATATGGACGTGCCGTCATATTTCATTTCGCCGACAATGGTGAAATTCTCGCCCATGAGTGCGTCGCGGGTGCGGTTGACAAAGTCGTCGACCTCCTCGATGGAATATGTGTTGCCGAGCGACAGCATGGGGCGTTGGTGTACATGCTGGGTAAAAGCCTTGTTGATGTCGCTTCCCACACGCTGCGTGGGCGACAGCGGGTCGGCATACTCCGGATGCTCCTGTTCGAGCTTTTCAAGCTCCTTCATCATCATGTCGAAATCGCGGTCGGATATTTCCGGCGCGTTAAGCACATAATAATTGTAGTTATGACGGTTAAGCTCATCGCGGAGCCGCTCGATATGCTGTTTAATCTGTTCGCTCATTGTCGTGAAATCTATTTCCTACAAATTTACGCATAAATCACGACTAATGCCAAATTTATTTGTGCATTACTGAACGACCGGAATCGACTAAATATGGTATGCCTGGGATTTTATATGTAAATGCATTGTGAAGTCGACCTATTTCCCTGTTTTAATCAGTTGGAGAGTCTTTTCCAGAGCATCCTGAGCCGGAACCTCTATGTCGGGCAGAGTACCGTGGATATCATTTTCGTCGGCGTTAAACTGCCAGAACCTCTTGTACGATATGCTGCATCTCAATCCGGAAAGGGGCATTTCATACATGGTGATATCACCGAAACACACGTTCATTCCGCCTGTCTCTTCACCAATGACTGTACCTGTTCCAATTTCTTTAAATACCCAGGAAAAATCGGCGGCGGAAGAAAATGTAAAATTTGATGTTAACAGGTATATCTTTCCATTGTAATGTTTTTCTTCTTCCGTACGGGGCGCAATAACGTCATCCGTATTCTCGAAAAGATAGACTCCCGGCAGGTCGTCGGCATCTTCTATTTTGTTGAGCAGATTGGATGTCTTTATTATGACCCTGTCAAATTGCCTGAAGGGAACCGGGGCGATATAGCGTAAAAGCGTATCCCCTACGGCTGAGTTGCCTCCTCCGTTATTGCGGATGTCGATTATGAGATTGCCGATATTTTTCTCTCTCAGTTCAGTGAACATGGAATCGGCAAATGCCGACATCTTTTCTGTGTCGGTGAATGAGCGGAAGTCCATTATCGCGACATTGTTGATGCTGTCAACTGTATAGGAATAGTCATCTGAAACAACTTGATTTTTAGGCTCATGAGATATCCACCTTTTACACAGGTCACCCCATTGCATAGCTTTTATCGTCGTGGTAGTCACACGGTTAGTGGCAGGGTCTATGTATTCGATATCATAACTGTCGGCACCATAAAGAATTTGGAATAAGGCGGGAAAGTCATGCCGGATTCTCATCATGCGGAAATGCTTTCGTTCGCCGCTTTCATAAGGGAGCATGGAATTAATCATATCTTCCGGCTTGTGACCGTTGATACTTAAAATTTTTGCTTTATAAGGAATTATGTCGTCAGGTGACATCCTGCATTGTAATGTGCCATCTTGTTGCACATAGAATAACACCGGCATCCGGTATAATTCTTCTGTGAATAAATCGTTAAATGGGAACGAGAGATGGGTGTGACCGTCACCGATCATTGCCACAAGCGGAGCGGCGGCGTTATAGATATCAATTCTTGATACCGAATCCGGGAGATTGTCGAGGACAGCCTTGGTGGCGGTGACAAGCTTTATTTGGGGGCATGCATAGTAAATGTCGGGATGTATCTGTGATATTGCATGCATTAACGCCGATATGTCGAATATTGCCTGGTCTTTTCCAAATTTGCCATTAGGATTTTTCTTCCGCATTTCCTGTGATGGATATTCATAAGAATTTGCATCGTCACGGAAAATTTCCACAAGTGTTGTGTCGCCTTGTGCAGTGATAAAATTAAATTTTTGACTTTCAAGCTCTTTTAATGTCAAATTTAAGGTGTCGCAATCCGACATTAATTTGATGTTGTGAGCATGGGTGTTATACAGCTGATAGCGTGGTTCGTTAATGATAGATAGATTTTCCGGAGCATTCCCGTCTTCGCAATATTCAATGTCGACTGATGATGATTTAAGTACAGGTATTGATGGATAAGCATAAATGGCAGCTATTGTTGCCAGACCGAATGTAAAAATCTTTATGAATGACATATAGTATATGGTTTTATGAGATTAAAATAGATTAGATGGGGTAGATATGTAACCGAACAACAGCCACTGAGTGTTGAGTGGTGACACTCAGTGGCTGTTGTGTTGGGTCAAGCAGACAAGCAGATTGTAATTCTCATTATTAAGTGATTGATTATAAGTATGGGGTGTCGTAGTTATTTTGCTGCAGGTCAGAATCCGTATATAAGTCCGATGAACAGGATAAGACCTGTGGACTGCTCTTCGATTACGAAGGCAAACGGGCGGTCAATCTTGATATTGTATTCCGGCGGCAAGTATGTATCCACTTCCGTAACTGTGCCGGCTGCGGCTTTTGTACCTCCCTCGTCGACAATTATGCGACATTTTTGCATGATGCCATCAACCGGGCAATTATTTTCCATTATGCCCGAAAGGTCAGCGTCCGCACCAAATATACTGCTTATGCCAAGTGAGGCGAGCGGTGAGTTAAGTATGTTTTCGTCAGTGATGTCAAATTTCGGTATTTCAACTTTCACCCTTTCTGTCTTCATTGCTCCATTTGAGGTGATTGAGCGATATTGACTTTCAGTCAGCAGTCCGGTCACATCAGTTCCTTCCGCCGGAAGTATCATTACCATTGAGTATGCGCCATTGCCATAAGGGAGACGGATTAATTTAGCTCCCTCATGCTCGCCATATTCAATAGTGAGGTCCTCCCTCATCATCTGCACTGTCGACTTTGAATTGTCGGCGTTGTGAAAGGTATGTGCCCTTGTCGCATTTTCGTTAAATTTATGACTCCATTTACCCTCAAAATGCAAGGTGTTGACAAGCAGAATGTCACCTTTCGGTGCCTCGCTTAACAGGTCGGTGATAAGATTGTCAGTCCGGTCGGCACACCAACGGTTGATTTTTTCAGCCGTTGATGCCTCGTGCATGTGGAGGGTAAATAGATTGTTGCCGTAGCAGTAGCTGAACCGATCGCGATATGATTCCTTGACCGTGACGCTGTTGTCAATCCACATGGAGTTGGCAAGCGTGGCGGTTGTCGTACGGTCAAGTCCGGGCAATGATTCGAGAATCGTACGGTGAAAGCCATTGATGTCCGTGGCATCGATGCCTCCGAGCCTGTCGGTGATTTGAGTCAAGGTCACGCCCTCGGCGCCTGTTGCAAGCATTCCAAGGCAGTACGATGCGCTCAGCGGTGAAATGATTACATTTTCCTTGCTGCCATCGGGAGTAAGACCCTTTAGCTCCTTGAGCAGGTCAAAAGCAAATGTGTTTTGGCAGGTTGTTAACTGCTGTTGGTTGGGCGATAGCGTGATTTCCCCGCGTATATTTTCCGGTTCGGGACTGTCACTGCTACATGCACCCAGCACCATCATGACACCCCCTAATCCGATAGAAAGATATCGGCTGTGAATTTTTAGCATAATGAAATATTTAAATTTGAATTAAAAACAAAATAACCAATTTAAATTAATAAATACAAACATAATGCACATTTTCTCACAATTTGATGCCATATTTGATAATCGTGATTCATTATGTGGCTAATTTATTTCACCATAGTAGGTATTGCCTTCTTCGGTGGTGAGGGTGATGACGGCTGACTGTGGTGTACCTATATATATAGTATAGGGGATTGCCGAGTCAAAAGTATCGGTCAGAGTAAAGCCGGTCGCAGTATCAGTTACAGTGACATCACATTCGCCTTCCGGGTTGCGGAACTCGATGCTTAGTTCTCCGTTTCCATACCAGCAGTCAACTGTTACCATAGCGGGCATACGAGGTCTTTCCGATGTTTTTGACGGACGTTTTTTAATCGGGATTTGTCCTTTTTGATTATCGGAATGATGTTGTGCAATGAGAGGTATAGGTTGAGCACATAATAATATTAGTGATAACACTGTTGATTGATATTTCATAATTTAGTTAGATTGGATTTGTTGCAAATTTAGCGTAATAATTGTGGGTTTAACAAAATTTCCATAATCAAAATTTTCTTCAATGTCAGTTATAATGTACTGAATATTAGACAGATATACCTTGAAGAAAAACTAAATTTTCTTCAAGGTATAATGAGTTGACTATCAAATGATTATAAAACGATTGACGAAAAGCGGGATAATGCTTTGGTATTTAGTGCGTTATGATAGATAATCGATAAAATCCTGCTTGTAAGCCGTGTCAGATTTCATAATTCGCTCTTTTAGACGCGCTCTTTTGGTATATAGTGATTTTAGCTTTATGCCTGTCAGGAGGCTGATGGCTTTTTGTGACAACCCGGCGGCATTAAGCATAAAAATGGTTGCGTCTTCTTTGGTTGCGTCGGGAAATTCATTGCGGAAACGCGTCATGATACCGTCAAGAGCATCATTTACCATTTCCTCTATCTCGCCCATGCTTTTTGAAGAGGCGAGATTTTCCAGCTCTTTTTCAACCCGGTTATATATGGCTGTTTTAGCGGTTGGAGTGTCGGTGTTTTCGTAATATTCATCAAGAATTTTATTAATGGAGTTGAAGTGCCCTCCAAGCAACCGGTTGACAAGTTGCCGTAGTTTTGCTTCTTGCTGTGAGACTTTCGGTTGTGCATCCACTTTTTCTGTGATATCAATAAGCTGTGATTTCAAAAGGTGGCATTCGTTTTCCCGTTTATCTATTTCAGCAGATAGAAGAGCAACTTCGTTTATTTTTAGTTCGATGGCATTGTTTTTCAGCGTCATTCTTGTTTTGAAGAAGGCTATAATGGCTGCTATGATAGCCACAGCGATAATTATACCTACGATGACATATTCCCGCATCTTACTCTCTTTCACGACGGCAACTTCAACTTGTTGGTTATAGAAATCGCGTTGCGCGCCTAATGCTGATTGTTTGATAGTGTTTTTGACAATATCGTTTTGTAGATTTAAAATCTTTCTTGTTAATTCTGCATCTTTTACGTGATTTTTAGTGATACGTGCATATTCTAAAGAAGCCATATCTACAGATAGGATGTCTTGTATATCATCAGAACACAACGAATGAGCTGAATCAATATATATTTTGGCTTGGTCAAGATTGCCTAAAAAAGCTTCGGTTATTCCTATTTCCCCGTAGTTTGCAGCTGTAAGAGGTCGATAATTATATTTTTTGAATTTATTGAAATGTATTTTGGCACTATCAAATTTTTCTTTTTCAAAAAAGTAATTAAAAACCATGTAAAGGCAATGTCGAATTAATGCTGAATCTTCATGCGAAAAATCTGGCCGAGATAGGAGTTTTTTTATTATAATATATGAACTATCGTATTGTTCAATATTGGAATAATCGGTGGCGAGATCAAGCAATCCCCATTGATGAAAATTTTGTTTTCCCGTTTTGGCATAAGAAGCGACTGCTATATTACGGTAATTAATACATTCATCGTAATTGTAAGTGGAGTTAAATATGTCGGCGATGAGTTCAGCTGTTTTGCCGGTCCAGAACGGGTCGTCGAGCTTAACGGCAATCTCGTAGGCGTGGGTACCGTCGGCAGCCGCTCGGTCAAATCGGCGGTCATTATAATATGTTCGCGCCTGGTAGAAGAGCGATTTCATGAATTCCGGAGAGTCGGGGCGGTCGGCATAATAGCGGGTAGCCGTTGCGATAAGGGAGTCGGAGGTGACATCGATATAGTTTTTGTCGAGAGCCTGCGACATCAATAGGGCGTAGCGCGCCTTTGTCGCGTCGACGGTAATGCTGTCGCGGTTAATTGATTCCAGGATGCGGAGTGCCGAGTCGGGGCGGCTTTCCATCAGAGAGTCGGCGCTGTCAAGACGTGCTACCGCCGCCTTGTCGCGTGAGCAGGCGACACAGCCGGCAATGATAAATGTGACTATATATAGTATAAGATGTCTCATAGATTGAAATTATTCTGCAAAGATAGGGAAAAGTTGTCAGATTTCAGTTTTCAGTTTTCAGAGGGTCGTTAAGGTCTTTAATGACGCTAACGACCTTAAGGACTCATCGTACTCGCCTGAAAATGCGTCGCGTAGCTGTAGGGGCTGCCGGAAGGCAGCCCGCGCGGAGAAGGAGGTAGAGTTGCCCGCGCGGAGAAGGAGTGGTGTTGTCCGCGCGGAGAAGGAGGTGGTGTTGTCCGCGCTGCGAAGGAGGTGGTGTTGCCCGCGCTGCGAAGGGGTGGTGTTGCCCGCAGGGCATCATCTGTATTTAGCCGGGAGTTGAGCGGAGCGAAACCCCCGGAAAGGTTGCTCTCCCTTTGAATGTTTCCCGCCAGGGAATCATCAATCTTGCTCCGAGATGATTCCTCCGGAAACCTCGGCTTAGGCTCGCTTTCCGGGGGTATCGCTACGCTCAACCCCCGGCTAAATTTGGATTATCCCCTGTCGGGGAAAGGAGTTGCCAGTTGTCAGTTTTCAGATTTCAGTTTTCAGAGGGGAATACAGATAGACAAAGGGTCGGAAGGGACAGAGTTTTTTTTCGGCTTATGAAAAAATAGGTTTCTTTTGATTTTCTGTCCATCTGTATCTGAAGAAGGGGAGAAGGGGAGTTATCCCGCAGGGATACATCTGTGTTTAGCCGTAGTGTTGAGCGGAGCGAAACCTACGGGCTGCAGGCTTCTCCATTTGTCGTTTCCCGCTAGGGAATCATCAATCTTGCTCCGAGATGATTCCTCCGGAAACCTCGGCTTAGGCTCGCTTTCCGGGGGTTTCGCTACGCTCAACCGCCCGGCTAAATTTGGATTATCCCCTGTTGGGGAAGGGAGTTGTCAGATTTTAGTTGCCAGTTGTCAGATTTCAGTTTTCAGTTGATAGAGGGATACAGATAGACAAAGGGTCAGAAGGGACAGAGTTTTTTTCGGCTTATGAAAAAATAGGTTTCTTTTGATTTTCTGTCCATCTGTATCTGAAGACTGAGAACTGAAGACTGAAAACTGACAACTATTTTGCGGATTGCGAAAAAAATGGTAATTTCGGTGTATTGAATTATGGATAGAAATATTGAATTGATGAACTGGGACAGGCTGATATGCGACAAGCGTTTCGGGCTTGAGGATTTCCACCAGTCGAAGCCGGGCACACGCAGTGACTTTCAGCGCGACTTTGACAGGCTCGTGTTTTCATCGCCTTTCAGACGTCTGCAAAACAAGACCCAGGTGTTCCCGCTCCCCGGAAGCATATTTGTGCATAACCGCCTCACTCACTCGATGGAGGTTGCCTCGGTGGGACGGTCGCTTGCCAACGAGGTCAGCTCGGCACTGAAGGTGAAATATGCCGCCGAACCGTGGGTCGACCGCCTCGACGCGCTCGACGAGATTGTCGGCGCGGCGTGTCTCGCCCATGATTTAGGCAACCCTCCTTTCGGACATTCGGGCGAAAAGGCTATCTCGACCTTTTTCAGCGAGGGTCCCGGAGCGGTGCTGAAAGATGAGCTTACCGATGAACAGTGGTGTGACCTCACCCATTTCGAGGGCAATGCCAACTCGCTGCGTCTCCTGACCCATCAGTTTAAGGGGCGGCGACCGGGGGGCTTCGCCATGACCTATTCGATGCTTGCCTCGATAGTGAAATATCCCTACGAGTCGCGTCTTGCCGGACGAAAAAGCAAATTCGGCTTTTTCACCTCGGAGCGTGACACATTCAAGCGCATAGCCGACGAGCTCGGACTTCTCCCGCGACCGGGTGAAGATGGGGAGATGTGCTATTCGCGCCACCCGCTCGTGTACATTGTCGAGGCAGCCGACGACATTTGCTATCAGGTGATGGATATAGAGGACGCCCACAAGCTGCGGGTGCTCACGACAGGAGAGGTAATCGACCTTTTCCTCGCCTATTTCAATCAGGAGCAGCAGGAGCGCATGAAGCGCGCCATGAGCCATGTCGAAGACCCCAACGAGAAAATCGCCTATCTGCGCAGCTGTGTCATCGGCACCCTCGTAAAGCAGTGTGCCAGGGCATTTGTCGCGCATGAAGAGGAGATACTCGCAGGCGAGTTTTCCGGTTGCCTGCTTGATCATGTCGACACCCTGGAGCGCGATGCCTATCGCGGATGCTCTGCTCTCGCCTGGGAGAAGATATACCGTGCGAGCGACGTGGTGGATGTAGAGCTTGCCGGTAGCCGCATCATATCGTTTTTGATGGAGAAGCTGATACATGCCGTGCGGTTTCCGGAACTCAATTATTCCTCTCTTCTGTTGAGCAAGGTGCCGAAGCAGTATGACATCCATGCCGATACGCTCTACGGGAAGGTGCAGGCTGTGCTCGACCATATTTCAGGCATGACCGACGTGTATGCGCTTGACCTTTACCGCAAGCTCCACGGCATGAGTCTGCCTGCCGTATAATTTAATGTTATGATTATAGTTATGACAAGACGAATATTAGTGTTTTTCACGGTTCTGATGATTGCCGCCGTGACAGCGTATAGCGCTACATACGGCGTAAAGGATATACCAAACGTGCATATCGCCAACCGCACACGCTATGTGAGCAATCCCGACGGCATACTCAGCCCTGCTGTGCAGTCGAGCCTCGACGCGCAGCTCGCCGGACTTTGGGACAAGACTTCAGCTGAAGTGGTGGTTGTGGTAGTTGATGCTATCGACAGTGACGATATCGACGACTTCGCAACCCGGCTCTTTTCGGAGTGGGAGATAGGAAAGAAAGATAAGGACAACGGACTTCTGCTGCTTGTCAGTAAGGATGACCGGCGTATGACCATACGCACCGGTTACGGGATGGAGGGTGTCGTGCCCGATATTATTGCGGGTCGCATAATCCGCAACTTCGCTGCTCCGCGCTTCAAGGAAGGTGACTATGACGGAGGCGTGGTTGATGCTGTCGGTGAGATTGTGCGTCTTGCCACTACTCCGGGGGCTACGGAGGAACTGATGTCGCAATATGAGAATGACCGCCGCCGGGGTGAATCGCATGGCGACGAGATATTCAGGTACTGGCTCATATTCGGTGGTGTGCTTACTGTGATTATGTTTGTAATCTTTCTCCTTGTCATGGCACATACCCGCAAGGATGACCGGTATAGCCGGTATCTTGCTCTGCGGCGGATACTTACACCGGCATTGTTTATCGGTTTTATCGGATTGGGACTGCCTTTTATCGCTTTAGCCGTGATATGGCTCACGATGCGTTACATGAGAGTGCGCAAGCGCATCTGCCCTAACTGTCACCATAAGATGCACCGCTTGCCTGAGGATAAAGATAATGCCTATCTCACCCCGCAGCAGGACGTTGAGGAGCGTCTTAATTCGGTCGACTACGATGTATGGCTCTGCGACAACTGCGGGGAGACCGACATACTGCCTTTTGTAAACCAGGCATCGCAGTATCAGGTGTGTCCGCGATGTCATGCCCGCGCCGCGTCGCTGCGTACCGACCGCATACTGGTGCGCCCTACTGAACACAGTGAGGGCAAAGGTGTGAAAATCTACGGATGCCGCAACTGCGGATATGAGGACAACCGCTATTATAACATACCGAAAGTGGTAGTGCCTCCGGTTGTGATTCTGCCTCCGGGGGGAGGCAGAGGTGGCGGCTTCGGCGGAGGCGGTTTTTCCGGCGGGTCATTCGGCGGTGGCATGACCGGGGGCGGCGGCGCTTCCGGCGGATGGTGACCTCACCGCCGACAGATGAGAGATATTAATCCCAGGGGTAGGTACGTCGCGGATTGCGCGGGAACCACCCCTTTTTTACGCGCTCCTCTTGCTCGAATATCTCCTTGATGGTCCAGAAAGAGGAAAATCCTACCACACCGAGAAGCGACGACCAGAATATGTCGCTTACGATAATTGATGCTATTAAAGCTACGCATCCGAGAAGCAGAAACCACCACCAGCAGCGTGTGCCGAAATGGTATTCACATTTTATCACGACGGGATGAAACAGTCCGATGACAAGAAAGGTGCATACGCCGATTGTCAATCCGAGTAAATGCCATGATTGCAGTATTTCGCTCATTTATCTGTTAATTAATCATTTGAAAAAGTAAAGGCATGGTGCAAATGAATGCGCCATGCCTTTTTATTATCTGTTACAGTCAATAGTAACCGGTGATTACTTCTTGCCTGAAAGCTTCTCCTTGAGGGCTGCAAGCTCTTCGAGGTCACCGAGAGTAGTACGCTCGATAGGAGTGCTTACTGCCGGCTGCTCTTCCTTCTTATTCTGACGGCGAGCCTTGCGAGCCTCGTTTTTCTCAGCCTTAGCCTCATCCTCGAAGATACGGCTGTGAGAAAGGAATATGCGCTTGTTGTCCTTGTTGAACTCGATTACCTTGAAGTCAAGCTGCTCGTTGACCTGAGCCTGAGAGCCGTCTTCCTTTACAAGGTGCTTGGGAGTTGCGAAGCCTTCAACACCGTAGGGAAGTGCTACGACACCACCCTTGTCCTGCATCTCGATGATGGTTCCCGGATGGATGCTGCCCACAGTGAATACTGATTCAAGCTCATCCCAGGGATTGTCTTCGAGTTGCTTGTGACCGAGGCTGAGACGACGGTTGTCCTTGTCGATTTCAAGTACCTGAACATCGATGTCGGCACCGACATGAGTAAACTCTGAGGGGTGCTTGATCTTCTTGGTCCAAGAGAGGTCGCTGATGTGGATAAGACCGTCAACGCCTTCCTCGATTTCAACAAATACACCGAAGTTGGTGAAGTTGCGCACCTTTGCAGTGTGCTTGCTGCCGATAGGATACTTGGTCTCGATATTTTCCCAGGGGTCGTTCTTAAGCTGCTTGATGCCGAGTGACATCTTGCGCTCGTCGCGGTCGAGGGTAAGGATGACTGCCTCTACCTCGTCGCCCACCTTCATGAAGTCCTGAGCCGAGCGGAGGTGCTGTGACCAAGACATTTCAGATACGTGGATAAGACCTTCAACGCCCGGAGCGATTTCAACAAATGCACCGTAGTCGGTCATGACAACAACTTTACCCTTAACCTTGTCGCCTACCTTGAGGTTAGCGTCGATTGCATCCCAGGGATGGGGCTGCAGCTGCTTCAAGCCGAGGGCGATACGCTTACGCTCGTCATCGAAGTCGATGATAACTACATCAAGCTCCTGGTCGAGCTTAACCACTTCTTCGGGGTGGTTTACGCGGCCCCAAGAGAGGTCGGTGATGTGGATAAGACCGTCAACACCGCCGAGGTCGATGAATACACCGTAAGTGGTGATGTTCTTGACCACACCCTTGAGCACCTGACCGCGCTCAAGCTTGGATATGATTTCTTTCTTCTGCTGTTCAAGCTCGGCTTCGATAAGAGCCTTGTGTGAAACAACAACATTCTTGAATTCCTGATTGATTTTAACGACCTTGAATTCCATGGTCTTGCCTACGAAGAGATCGTAGTCACGGATGGGCTTGACATCAATCTGAGAGCCGGGGAGGAATGCCTCGATGCCGAATACATCGACAATCATACCGCCCTTTGTGCGGCACTTGATGTAACCCTTGATGATTTCATCGTTTTCAAGAGCCTGATTGACGCGCTCCCAAGAGCGTGACATGCGGGCTTTGCGGTGAGAAAGGATGAGCTGACCTTTCTTGTCTTCCTGATTTTCGATGAAAACTTCCACAACGTCACCGACCTTGATGTCGGGATTGTAGCGGAATTCGTTGACGGGGATGATACCGTCGCTTTTGTAGCCGATGTTAACCACCGCTTCGCGCTTGTTGAGGGCGATGATGGTACCTTCGATTACTTCTTTGTCTTTAACGGTGTTGAGCGACTCATCATAAGTCTTGGTGAGTTCTTCGCGGCTCTTTTCACCTGCGGTTTCGCCTTTTTCATAGGCATCCCAATCGAAGTCTTCGATAGGAGAATTGTTCAATTCTTTGTTCATTTAATGGTTAATAAATATGTTAATTAATTGCAGAACGGACACTAACCGCTCTTAGGTTGCAAAGTTAAGACATAATTTTAACTCTCACAACTATTTGTGAAATTTTCCGCGCATAATTTCCGAATTTCTGTATGAGGTCATTTGCGGAAGCGCGTGGCTACAGTGTCGTAGACCGGTGTCGGAATGCCGAGGGTGCGGGCGCGATCTATGATGTCAAAGAGCTGTCCCTGGATTTCGCTTTCGTGACCCGCCTTGAGGTCTTTCTGGAGCGATGCGGTGCTGTGTGGGTCAAGGCTGTCCATCACGGCAAGGTGATGCTCGACAAGATCGCAGCCGAAATCGATTCCGAGTTTTTCGCCGATAGCCTTGCTTTCGCGAGTAAGCCCTATGAACAGGTCGCGTTCCTTTCCCGGATGCTGTATCGGTCCCATAGGAATGTCGAAGTATGCACCTGTAAGAGCCATCGCGGAGATGTAAGACCATTTTATGAAGGTGTCGCGATCTATGTCATCGCTCAGCGTGACCTTTATGCCGGCGGCGGTGAGGTCGCGGTTTATGCGGTCGAGTGTGCCGGCAGCGACTGTCCTGCCGCGGGGAAAACCATAGACAAGGTGGAAGATATCGCCCATCTGGGTTATCTCTCCTATGCCTGACTTGAAGCCGACGATATAGATACATCCGTCAAGCACATTAACTCCGGGCGCATTTGCCGCTATGCGCGCCCCCGTGCCGTAGACATTGAGTACAGGTATCACGACCGTGTCCTTGTGGGCGCAATTTATGATTGACGGACCTATTGAGTCGATGGAATATCCTTTTACGGTGACAAATATCACATCGGCTTTATGGGGATAGCTGTCGGCTCCGTATGCCTTGATTGGAAGGGTGTGCTCGCCTTTTACATCGGAATGGAATACGAGTCCGCGCCGGTTGATAGCCTCCAGTGCCTCTCCGCGCGCGATACAGTCGACATCACATCCCGATAAATGAAGGAAGGCGGCAATGCTGCCGCCTACGCCTCCTGTCCCGAAGACAAGATATTTCATCAGTCGATATATTTTGTGATTTTCTCTTTGATTTCAACCATCTCAGCCGGGTCGAGTGTCATCTTGGGCTTGGAGAAGTTCATGTCGCTCTCCTTGGTTATGGGCACAAGGTGGATATGGGCATGGGGTACTTCAAGTCCGATGACTGTAACGCCTATGCGCTCACAGGGTAGGGCTTTTTTCATGGCAAGTGCCACTTTCTTGGCAAAAAGCTGAAGGGCGGTGTATTCTTCGTCGCTCAAGTCAAAAAGGTAGCTGACTTCCTTTTTCGGAATCACGAGAGTGTGACCGGGAGCTACGGGGTTTATGTCAAGAAAAGCATAATGCTTGTCATCTTCGGCGATTTTATATGAAGGAATCTCGCCGGCGACTATTTTGCTGAAAATTGTAGCCATAATGTGAACTTGTGATGATTTAGAATGATATTTCAAGAATCTCAAATTTTGCGAGACCGGCGGGAATCTTCACTTCCACGATATCGCCGAGCTTATGACCGAGAAGAGCCTGTGCCACAGGGGTACTCGATGCGAGTTTCTTCTCTTTCAGGTTTGCCTCGCTGTCGGCAACGATTGTGTATTCGACAATCATTCCGTTGGCGACATTCTTGATTTTTACTTTATTCAGAATCTGCACAATTTCAGTGTTGAGCTGGCTTTCGTCGAGTATGCGGGCGTTTGCCACAAGGTCTTTCAGCTGCGAAATCTTCATTTCCAGCAGTCCCTGTGCCTCTTTGGCGGCATCGTATTCGGCGTTTTCCGACAAGTCACCCTTGTCGCGTGCCTCAGCGATTGCACGTGATATTTCCGGACGCTTAACTGTTTCAAGATAAGCGATTTCATCCATTTTCTTTTTGTACCCCTCGCGGGTCATGTAAGTAATCGCCATGATTATTGGTTTTGTTTTGTGGTTTAGTAAATGAGTAAAAAAGAAAGAATCTCGACCATTGGGCGAGACCCCTTAAATAAAATTCCTTGTAATGTTTACGGTGCAAAGATAATGAATATTTTTGTGACAACACGTTATTACCTTATGTTTTTAAACATCTTAAAAAAAATTCATAAACGGTCTGAGCAATATGTGTATGCCTCTCCCTCCTTTGCGGGTATAGTGATAGGCAACGCTGTAGAGTGCTCTCCGCGATGCACTTTTCTGCCGTGCCATGACCTCGCCAAGCAGACGCTTCCCTTCCGGAGAACCCTCGCGGGAATATATTGCCGCAAGCACGACGCGACGCAGTTCGATTGCGTCGTCAGGGTAACCGGCGTTGGAAAGGGTATCTGCCACGAGATCGAGAGAATGTTCCCATTTCAGTGGAGTGTCAGAATATGATGTACCGGTTATCGACTCTGAAAGACGGCGCATCGTCACGGAAACTGTATCGTCTATTTTTTTGCATTTCGGATGCTTGACAAGCAAGCGGAAACCGAGTTCAAAGTCGTTCCATGCGAGAGCGCCGGGATTCCAGCTGCCTGCTTCACGGAGGAACGATGATTTCACGGCATAGCGCTGGGTTGACAAGATGGCGTTGAACGCGTGGCGGAACATCATGTCGCGGTCAGCGAAACGGTGGATTTTCTTTGTCCCGTCAAGTTCGATGGAAACGATGTCGCGTCCCGCAATGTCAAGCTGCGGGTCGGCGCGGAAGGTATCGGCAAAATCTTTTACATGATTAGGTGACATGATGTCGTCGGAATCAAAAAACATCACGTAAGGAGTGGTGACCGATTCAAACCCTTTGTTACGTGCCGCAGGGGCGCCGGGTGTCGTTTCGCTTAATACCGTGACGGAAAAATCGGGTGATTCATGACGCACAGCCCATTTGGTAACCACCGCAAGGCTGTCGTCGGTAGAATTGTTGTCGACGATAATCAGGGCAAGTGGTCGCTCGGTCTGTGCAGCTATGGAATCGAGCGTGTCAGTGACTATTGTGCTGCGGTTGAATACCGGCACGATTATAGATATGTCGGGTCGTGTGCTATTCATGGTGCGCAGGGTTAAAAAAATTCAACATCTTTAATGAGAGTTTCCATGCATAGTCATTGGTTGACAATAGCTGCAAAACGCGTGTTTTGACCTTGAGGTGAGTATCGGTCCGTTTATACCATTCCATGACTTCATCTCTCATCTCGCGGTTGCGGAGTCGGAATGCCTGGGTCATGATAAAGTGGAGACGGTCGGAATACTGTGTGGCAAGTGACGCGTTGGGTATGTCGTTCTGTTCCTGTATATAGTGCAGTAGTTTGATGGTCGACATGTAAAAACGGAAAGTCTTCTCCATGTTGCCGCGCGACATCACCGACGGCTTACCGACACTGTAGGATAGCGTGACATCAGGAATATATGCTACTTTCCCGTCGCGTGACAGGGAAGACGTAATCTGTAAATCCTCACACATAAATTGCTTGTCGCGGAACAGCCGGGTGTCGGCGTTGTAGCATCGCATGAGTGCGTCGTGGCGGAACATGGCGGTGCAGAGATGGATGAGCGGTCCGTGGGTATCATTGAGTATCGGCAGAAATAATTCCCCTTTTTCCGACACCGGCTTGAGATGCTTGCCATGGTACGCTTCTGACCGAGAGGGTCGGGTCATGCCGGTCGGCTCATCATAATATTGCCATGCAGTATGTACGATTGTTATATCCGTGTCAGAGTCGAGAATGTGGGCTTCTTTCTGAAGTTTACACGGGTCAATCCAAAAATCATCGCCTCCGCAGTCGGCAAGATACTCGCCACGTGCCAGCAGAATGCAGTCATAATAATTGTCAAGCAATCCCTTGTTTGGATTATTTGCAAAAAGGCGTATTTTATCAGGGTAACGTGCCTCATAGTCACGGCACACAGCAAGAGTGCCATCGGTAGAACAGTCTTCGCCTACGATTATCTCAAATGGAAAATCGCACTTCTGCGCAAGGATGGAGTCGAGTGTGCGTCCTATCAGTTTTTCCTGATTATATGTAAGGACTATGACCGATACTTTGGGGGTTGTTTGAGTCATGACCGGGAATCTATTAATGCAGCAAGTTCTTTTGCAAATTTTTGTCGCAGCTCCGAACTGTTGAATTTATCCTTCCATCGCCCGTGGGCTGCCGCTTTCATCTGTAAGAAGGTATTGTAATCATTTATATACGGAGTCACCGCTTTTACAATATCTTCTGACGATGCAACCGGGGCGATAAGTACGCCGGTGCCGGAAGTAAACATGTCAGGCACTCCTCCTACCATTGTTGCAATCACAGGGACACCGTAAGAAAAAGACTCGCAGATGGCGATAGGTGTGCCTTCCGACTCGCTTAATAGCAATGTCCAGTCTATAATCTCTTCGTGGTAAATACGGTGAATTTCATCATTGGGAAGATTACCGAGCAGCTCAATTTTAAGATTGGAGGGTAACGAACCGGTAGTACTTTGTCGGCGGAGCTCCTCCATCTGAGGCCCGTCGCCCACGTGTATCCATTTTACCGCGATGTCCTTACGGGCTGACGCGAGATTTTTTACGAAATCAAGATTTTTAAGCACCCTTTTTTCCGGCGATACCCGCGCTGTCGAAAGTATTGTGATTGCTTTGTCTTGCGCCGTGTGGCAACGTGTTATGAAATCCTTATCTTTTTTCTCTGAGCCGAGTAGTCGCAAGTGCATTTTTTCGCGATGTCCGGGATATAGATTGTCAAGGTATTCCAGTCCGGCACGGGATACCGGATAAAGAGCCTTGATGTGGGACAATGTATAATCCCTGACAGGACCGAGACGATACTTGCCGTATCTGGTATCGTAGACATCATATCCATGTGCACGGCTTACGTACACGCATGATGGCATGAGCGAAAGGGCTGCCGTGGCGTAATCAAACCAGAAAGTATAGTAGACCGTTGATTTCTGGTCAAGATTGTGGCGACGTGTTATCTGCTCAAGCATTTTGTGGTGAATGGCTACATTCAGGCAGTAGATGCTTTTATCTAAGAATTGCTTGAATGACCGGCTCTCTTTAGCAATCTTCCGATATTTGCTAATTACATACGGAGAGAACAAATAAGGAAGTTTACTTGGCTTAAAGCGGGTAAAGATATGACGGGCAATTGTATAGTCGACCGTTACGTTAGGGATATTTATTTTTTTTGCATTACCTTTTAATAATAACGGCGCGATTATAACGCGGTCAAACTCACGACTCAGAGCTTCCACATCAGGCGTCACGAATACTTCTTCAGTGACTGATTCCGAAGGGAAAGCAGTGGTTATGAGCAAGACGTTGCGTGGCATGTCGGCGTTTAGAGATGGGCTGCGATGTCGCTGCTTATTGCCGTTACATCGGTCACGCGCTTGGCGAGTTCACCGTTGGCGATGATGAATGTGGCGGGTAATGCCTGCACATTGTATTTCATCAACAGGTCGGCTCCTGTTGTTGACGGATTGTAAACGGTAATCCACGGGAGATTTTTTGCCGACTGTTTCCATTGGAACTCATCTTCATCGAGTCCTACCTGGTATATCTCAAGACCGCTGTTATGATATTTCTCGTAAGCCTTGGCGAGTTCAAGATTGTATGCGGGCGACCAGTCGGCGAGATATGCCGTGAAGTTGAGCACGACAACCTTGTTGCGGTCAACGACATCGGAGAGGGTGTGGGTCGCACCGGTATTATCGGTAAGGGCGATGTCGAAGAATCCTATCTCAGTAGCATGAACTGTGTCCAGGGTCTCGGTGCTGCGCACTGACGGACGATGTGCGAGATACAGCGCGCGCAGGTAACGTGTGCGCGGGTCGGTGGGTCGATACTGGTCAAAAGCGTTTGCCACGGCGCCTATCACCTTGTTGTCACGGCGGTTGTCGGGATTGAATATGCGTCTGCCGTTTATCTGCTTGTTGATAATATAGTATGACACTATTCCGGCAGGGTCGCCGATAATCATCCCTCCCAGTTCACGTTTGAGCAGAGAGTCGCCCGGTAGAGCCGCATAGCCTTTTTCTGAAGCAGCCTCACGGATGCGTCTGTCTACAGCCATCAGCATGTCGGCAGCTGTTGAGCCGGAGATGGTATAATCTGTGTCAAAGTTATCGGCATTGGCTGTCACGGATACTGTCTCCGTGCTGTCAATGGGGAAATATATGCTTTTTTCTCCAAGAGTAAGACGGTATATGTCAGGATAACCTGCAGCAATACGGCTGTAATTGAAATCGCCGTTATCGTTGGTCATTATGGTATCAAGAGTGTACCATCTTCCGTTGTCGGATGCCTGAACGAATAGCGTCGTCTTAGAGGCGTTCTCAATGTTTCCGTCAAGATTCCATTTTTTTTCAGAATTGCAGGAGAAAAACATTAATCCGGCAGAAGCAAGTGATATGATAAGTAAATTCCTCATAATAATTAGTAGCCTTTTTGTTGTGTGTGCAAATATAATATTAAAATATCATTTATCGGGATAAATGTATTTAACTTTTTGTTTCCTGAGTTAATTTAATTAGTTTCTCCAGATGGCGTACAGCGGCAAATCCGTTTTGAATAGCCTCGGCGTAATGGGTGTGTATCGCTTGTACCGGGGCAGAATCGTCAGCCTCGCCATGTACCGCGTCAAAGTCGGCACGTTGGCATTCCCTGTCGCCGTCAATGCCATATCCTGTCATTGCTTTGGCGCTGAAATCTTTTAAAGCATCGGCTTTTCTCATGCGGTCGAGAGCTGACACTGTTTCAGTCCAACGCTGTATGATTGCCTCAAGATCCTGTGCCGAGACATCCTCTATTGGCTGGCTGTAGCAGTTATTAAAGTTGTCAACGACAAAATTCCAAGTCAGTTTGTAATATCGGCTGCTGACTTCGGAAAGAGCTTCCGCAAGCTTGTCAAGTGACGTTATGCCACCGTCAATGACCAAGCCACATATACGCTCGACTTCCGATTTCGGTACAATCATTCCTGCCATGTCTATCCACTCCGATACGTCGGCAGTCACTTCCGGCTTGAGCTGTTGGGACAACGGGATATTTTTGTCAAGTTTCAGTGAGAGCACTTTCTTCACTACCGCCGTGCCCATGAAATAATCCACTCCGAGAGCGTACATTTGTCGTCCTCTGCCTACAGCTGAGTCTTTGAGCGTGATATTGCGTGTAGCCGCGATTTCAGGAGTGCGCTCATATTCGTTAAGAAAATTGATGGCATTGTACATGAGAGAAGTAGTGACGGGATTGAGTGCATTGTAGTTGATGATGTCGAGTCGAGGCAAATCCTTGCTTCGGGCATCGCGATCTTCCCATTTCATTATATCGCGTATGGTGCCTGCGGTCGGAAGGTTGGCTCCCGGTATGACAAGTGTGTCTTTGCCATCGGCAACTACATACGAATAAGGAAGGTCTGATGTGTCGGGATGACTGTAATGGCTGCCCGTAATCAGTGAGAAGTAGCCGAACCGTGCGGGCCACATCACGTAGGTGTTGCTTCCGGTCTTGCTACCGCGCGCCATTATGCCCTGATGTACCGGGCCTGTCTTATATAGATGATTGCTTTGGTTTGTGCCCGAGCCGGCATTGAAAAATGAAAACATGCCGCCGATAAGGAGCGTGGATTTGTGCATGGATACTGTATGGGGACCTGCAAATATAGCCGCAGCCTCTCCACATTCAAGCGCGCAGTTGCTGAATATCAGGGAGTCATGAGCAACAAAACCGTTGCTAACGGTGCTTGCCTGTCCGATAAATACATTTTTTACAATAGCACTCTTATCCAGTCTTGCTTCGGAGGCGAGAATAAAATGTTCGGCAATGACATCGGGGCCTACAAAGGCTTTTTGCCCGACCGTGCCATCCCATAGCAGGGAGGTGCCGTTAGCGTATGACTCTCTTTCAAAATTCACATCGGTCACCGAACCTACATTTGTCAGTTTTGCGTATTTACCGATGAAGCCTGTCGCCTTTTTCTTTGTTGCGGCATACGCTGTCACCATCTCTTTAAGCCGTTCTACAAGAGGGAGATTGTGGCGGTACATTGCTATGAGGTAAGCTATCTGGGCGGTGAGTCCGTCATATATCGGCACACTTCTTCCTCCGGTTTCGTCAAGTACGTTGACCACGGTGCCGTTGCCAAATGAGCGCGATCCCGTACATATCACAGAACCGACATTTGAGATATAAGCATGATTGTCGATGCTATAGTTCATGATACACTCTGCTACATGCGAGATATGTACATTATCGCCGACTGAACAGTTTTGCAGAGTGGCGTCGTAGATGCCCGACTGTGCGATGAATCCCGCTGTACCGATGACCGGTTCGTCAGTCACACCGAGATATATGTCACCGGAAAAATTCACCCTTACATAGCATTTGGGGTTGAATCCGTCCTTTACTTTCACGTTATTCCAGTCAGAAGCCCGACAGCCGTTGCGTTGCATCGTGGCTATTTCTTCAGGAGTTATTGCCCGGTAGTTCATAGTGATTGGTTGCATGAAGGTTATTTTGTATTGTCAGGAGTCGCACTGTCTTCCTCATCGTATTTTTGGAATAGGAAATCGTTGTAGGGGAATCGTGTGATGTGGACTTCCTTAGCTTTCTCATAAATGAGAGCCTTGAGTTCATCGATGTTAATCTGTTCCTTTGCCGATATAAACACGCAGTTATCGTTCATTTTCGCCATCCATGTCG
Organism: Bacteroidales bacterium; assembly: GCA_003150235.1. GTDB lineage: Bacteria > Bacteroidota > Bacteroidia > Bacteroidales > Muribaculaceae > Muribaculum. The sequence goes on along the minus strand of QAMW01000019.1, from coordinate 13,178 downwards.
CTTTCAGTTCATCGAGCGATATGTTTTCTTTTGTCGCCGGAGTCAGGTCATCGGCATCCTTTGGCTTGTATGTGAATGCGTCAATCTTGTTGAACACGACGATATGTTTCTGCTCCTTATTGTCACCGCAAATCTCATTAAGGGTCTTCTCGACAATCTCGATCTGCTCTTCAAACTGAGGATGGCTTATGTCGACCACATGTACAAGTATGTCGGCATCTCTTACCTCGTCAAGGGTCGATTTGAAGGAATTGACGAGATGGGTGGGAAGTTTGCGTATGAAACCTACCGTATCGGTCAGGAGAAATGGCAGGTTGTCGATTATCACCTTGCGGACAGTAGTGTCGAGAGTGGCGAAGAGCTTGTTTTCGGCAAACACGTCGCTTTTGCTTAGAAGGTTCATCAATGTGGATTTTCCCACATTGGTGTAGCCTACAAGTGCCACGCGGGTAAGCTTGCCACGGTTTTTGCGCTGTATCGATTTTTGTTTGTCAATACTCTCAAGCTCGGCTTTGAGGCGTGATATCTTGTCAAGGATGATACGTCGGTCGGTCTCTATCTGTGTCTCACCGGGACCACGCATACCTATACCTCCGCGCTGTCGTTCAAGGTGAGTCCACATGCGGGTAAGCCGAGGGAGGAGATACTGGTATTGCGCAAGTTCGACCTGGGTCTTCGCATTGGCAGTCTGTGCGCGTTTTGCGAAGATGTCAAGGATGAGGCTTGTGCGGTCAAGGATTTTTACCTGAAGCTCGCGTTCAAGGTTTGCCACCTGTTTCGTGGAGAGGTCATCATCAAATATTACAAGCCCTATGTCATTGTTTTCGACATATTCCTTTATCTCATCGAGTTTCCCTTTCCCTACAAAAGTGCGCGGATTGGGGTAGTCGACACGTTGCAGGAATTTCTTCTCGGTGACGGCACCGGCGGTGTCAGCAAGAAATTCAAGCTCGTCAAGATATTCATTGGCTTTGGCTTCATTCTGCTGTGGAGTGATAAGACCGACCAGTACGGTCTTTTCCGATGTCTCCTTGCTTATGATGTTTTCTTTCATCGATTCAGTAATTCGTTGTATTCTTTCGGTTGGTTGATAAGACGCAATCCTTCATTATATATGGGATTGAGTTTATTCATTATACGGAAATAAGAACCGTTTTCATATAAATCGCGGGCGAGTAACGCTTTCAGCAGTGACCGCATATATTCGCCGCTTTTGGCATATTGTTCTTCATTAAACTCTATCTCCGCCTTGGTGGCGCGGTCGATGACCTGTTGCATCATTTCGGGTGACACTTCAAACTTTTCAGCAAATCGCTCTTCAGTAGGATACTCTTTTTTCAGTTCCTTGCGATGTGCGTCGAGATATTGCAATACCCACTGGTAGATAACTCCCTTTGCAAGAACGTCGCGGTAATAAGGGGTGTACCATGTGGTATCGAGCGGCACGAAGCGGTCGGGCATGATTCCTCCCCCGCCATAAACCGGGCGATGGGTTTTCAATGTCTGATATTTCAGAGAGTCGGGGAAGTGGATTGAATCGGAGTGCATGAACTCGCCTGATTCAAAGCGGTGTTTCATGTCGCTCTGATAGTCGTCGAGATTGCCCTTTACGTATGGCTTCTGGATGCATCTGCCTGACGGTGTGTAGTACTTCGACACGGTAAGGCGTATCATGGAACCATCGGGAAATGGGAAGGGGCGTTGCACGAGACCTTTTCCGAAGGTGCGTCTTCCTACGATGGCGCCACGGTCATGGTCCTGGAGGGCACCGGAGAGAATCTCGCTTGCCGAAGCTGAGTAATTGTTTACAAGCACTACAACCCTGCCGTCGGTGAAGTCGCCGTCTTTCTCGGCGATATATTTGAAACTCGGTGAGCGCGGTGCTTCTGTATAAACTATCAGGTCACCTTTTTTCAGAAAATGATTGGCGAGTTCCTGTGCTGCATTAAGGTAGCCTCCGCCATTGTCCTGAAGGTCGATGATGAGATTCTTCATGCCTTGACGGCGTAGTTTCTCGATCGCCTCACCAAATTCCTTGGGGGTCTTTTCGGCAAATTGCGAAATTCTGATATATCCTGTATGTGGGTCAGCCATATACGCAGCGTCGATACTATAGATGGGTATGTCGTCGCGTGTTATGCAAAAGTCAATGAGATTGTCCACGCCATTACGGAGTACCTTTACATTGACCGTCGACCCTTTCGGCCCGCGGAGACGTTTCATCACATCTGTGTTTTTCATCTTTACGCCGGCTATGAGAGTATCGTTAACCTCCATGATTCTGTCTCCCGGCAGTATGCCTACTTTCTCCGACGGACCTCCGGCAACGGTCTGTATCACATACAGGGTGTCGGTAGTCATGTTGAACTGTATGCCTACGCCGCTGAAGTTGCCGAGGAGCGGTTCGTTAAGTTCGCGTGTCTCTTCGGGGGTTGAGTAGACAGAGTGTGGGTCGAGTGTCTTGAGCATCGCTTTTATCGCTTCGTCTACAATGGTGTCACGGTCGACAGGCTCGACATAGTATGTGGAGATTATGCCTTCGGCATATTGCAGCTTGCGGTCAGGGGTGAGTTCAAATCCTGCCGCACGGAAGGCAATAATTGCCATTAGGACAAAAGTTAACGTATATATAAATCGTTTCATGTGGTTTCAGTTAGTGGGATTATATTGAGTCGGAATCAGGTACAAACTGGCTTATGTCATATCCGCAACGGTCGAGGTCGCGTACCATGGTCGAACTTACATACTGCAGTTCGGGGAGAGTGTAGAGCAGCACAGTCTCTATGCCGGAGATACGGCGGTTGGCGTATGCGAGATTACGCTCATATTCATAGTCGGCAACAGTTCTGACACCGCGCAGTATGAATCCGGCATTGTGAGCGCGGGCGATGTCGACGGTGAGTCCGTCATAACTTACCACCTCCACGCGTGGTTCATCCGCCATCACTTTCTTTATGTGGCGCACACGGTCTTCCGTGGGTTTGTAGCAGCGTTTGGCATCATTTATGCCGACTGCGATTATTATTTTGTCGAATATCTTCAACCCGCGTTCCACGATTGACTTATGCCCGATTGTGAACGGGTCAAATGTTCCGGGATAGACGGCTATACGTTCAAGAGATTTCTGAGTCATCTTCTACTACGAGATTATCAATAATAAAGTTCTGGCGTTCGACCGTGTTTTTGCCCATATAAAATTCCAGCAGCTCGCCTACTGCATCTTCTTTTCTGAGTGTCACCCGGTCAAGCCTTATATTCGGTCCTATGAACTCGCGAAATTCTTCAGGCGATATTTCGCCAAGTCCCTTGAACCTGGTGATTTCGGCATTTGCCCCGAGCTTTTCGATTGCGGCAAAACGCTCTTCATCATTATAACAATAATAAGTCTCATCAGTTGCTCCTTTCCCTCCTTTTTTCCCTATGCGACGGGTGGTTTTGCCGTTTCTTACACGGAAAAGCGGAGTCTGGAGCACATAGACATGCCCTTTTTTTATCAAGTCAGGGAAAAATTGCAGGAAATAAGTGAGCAGCAGCAATCTGATGTGCATTCCGTCGACATCGGCATCTGTGGCGATTATGACTTTGTTATAGCGCAAGTCGTCGATACTTTCCTCGATATTTAGAGCCGCGCGGAGCAGAGCAAATTCATCATTCTTGTAGACGTCGACCAGCGGCATCCCGTAAGTGTTCAGCGGTTTGCCTCGGAGCGAGAATACCGCCTGGGTGTCCACGTCACGGATTTTAGTTATTGAACCCGCTGCGGAATCACCCTCGGTGATAAATATGGAGGAAGCAAGCTTTTTATCTTCATCGCCTTTTACATCCGACAGATGAGTGCGGCAGTCGAGAAGCTTCTTATTGTGGATGGCAAATTTTTTCGCTTTCTCGCGTACAGCTTTTGTGACACCGGCCATCGCCTTGCGTTCGCGCTCGTTTTCCTGTATTTTCTTCAACAGTATGTCGGCGGTCGTAAGGTCGATGTGCAGATAGTTGTCAAGCTCTTTCTTTATAAAGTCACCGATGAATTTTGCAACCGTTGGACCGTTGGGACCCATGTCACGTGACCCGAGCTTTGTCTTGGTCTGTGACTCGAATACCGGCTCCTCCACTTTGATGGAGATGGCAGCGACCATACCTCCGCGGATGTCGGAATACTCAAAGTTTTTACCGAAATACTCTTTTATGGTTCGTGACACTGATTCCCTGAACGCGGTGAGGTGAGTACCACCCTGGGTGGTGTGCTGACCGTTGACAAACGAATAATATTCTTCGCCGAATTGCTTGGTATGAGTAATCACCGCCTCGATATCGTCGCCTTTCAGGTGGATGATAGGATAGAGCGGTTCTGTTGTCAGGTTTTCTTTAAGCAAATCGAGCAATCCGTTGCGCGAGTAATATCGCTTTCCGTTGAGGTATATCGACAGTCCGGTATTCAGGAAGGTATAGTTTTTTACAAGCTGTACGATATACTCTTCATGATAGCGGTAGTCGCGGAATATAGTGTTGTCGGGGGTGAAGCACACGCGTGTCCCGTTAGGTTCGTCGCTATCGACTATTCCGCTGTCGCTTATTATGTTTCCACAACTGTACTCGATTGTGCGCGCCTGTCCGTCACGTGCGCTGGTAATGGTGAAGTCGGTCGACAGGGCGTTGACTGCCTTGATACCTACGCCGTTGAGTCCCACCGACTTTTTGAAAGCCTTGGAATCATATTTCGCTCCCGTGTTCATCTTAGATGACACGTCAATCACCTTGTCAAGCGGAATGCCTCGACCGTAGTCTCGTACAGTGACCGTAGTCTCGGTGACGGTGACATCAATCTGCTTGCCAAACCCCATCATGAACTCATCGATGGCATTGTCAAGTACTTCTTTTACAAGCACGTAGATGCCGTCATCGTTTTGTGAGCCGTCGCCGAGCTTTCCGATATACATACCTGGGCGCAGGCGTATGTGTTCCTTCCAGTCGAGGGTCTTTATATCATCGCCGGAATAATTAGCGGGTTTATTATCGTTTTCTTCCTGTAACGGGAGGTCAGTGATGTCACTCATGTTGCGTAATCAAGGCTTTTTAAGATTATTCTTACAAAGTTACAAAAAAGTGACAAATAATGCAAATTTAAAGATTTAGACCGTTGAGCAGGTGGATGTAAGTGGCGATTGCCTCGCGTATCTCGTCGGCGAAAATATATTCATCGGCTGTATGGGAGCGCGACGACTGTCCGGGACCCACTTTTACCGATTGCCATGGCATCAATGCCTGGTCGCTGAGGGTGGGCGAGCCGAAAGGCGTGAACCCGAGTATTTCAAGACGCTTTACTATGGGGTGTCGGGGGTCAATGTGAGAGGGGTTTAGGCGCGTGGAGCGCGGGATAAAACGGCAGTCCGGCGCAGCGCGGCGTATCAGTTCGAGAGTCTCCTCATTGGAGTATGCATCGGTGGTGCGCACATCCACGACCATTTTGCACAGGTCGGGCACGACATTATGCTGTGTGCCTGCATTAATCTGTGTGACACTGATCTTAACCGGTCCGAGCATGTCGGAAACTACCGGCAGGCAAAGATTTTTTAGCGTGGCAATGGTGTCAACCGCGTGATAGATGGCGTTGTCTCCCTCATCGCGTGCCGCATGACCGGCAACTCCTGTGACTTCGGCATCGAGTACCATCAGACCTTTTTCAGCAATAGCGGGATTCATCCCCGTGGGTTCGCCTACGATTGCAACCGTGATCTCCGGCAACAGTGATATCACTGATTCGATTCCGTTTTTTCCGCTTACTTCTTCTTCGGCTGAGGCAAGCATTATGAGGTTATAGTTGCGAGGCTGTCGTGACATATACAGGAAGGCTGCTATGAGCGATACGAGCGATGCTCCCGCATCGTTGCTGCCGAGACCGTAGATTCGCCCTTCGTCATTCTCTTCCGGTGTAAACGGGTCACGGCTCCACCCGGCTGCCGGTTTTACTGTGTCAATATGAGAGTTGAGAAGCAGGGTGGGAAGTCCGGGGTCATAACCGGGGGCGATTGCCCATACATTATTCCCATGACGGTGAGTGTCATGATTGTGCGATTTTAAATGCCGTTCGATTATGTCGGCGGCGGCGTTTTCATCGCGGCTGGTGGAAGGGGTGGAAATAAGTTCTTTCAGCAGGTCTATCGCTTGATAATATAACTCGTCCATAATATTCAACGTATATAATAATAGCCATTGAGACTTATGCAAATATACGACAATTATTTTTGTTTGAGTGAACGAAATGGAATTTTGTACAGTGTCAGCGAGTCTGCATAGCGGTCATGCCGGCGAGGATGAAGGTCGTTGCCAAGCAATATGGTGTCAGGTGCATATTCCTTATGGATGTCAAGTACATTACCTCGAAATCCGCGACACACAATAGCATAATCGAGATGATCGCAATGGTCAGGCGGCGGCAGCGGTTGTCCCGTGACGGTTATATACCTTTTGTCTTTTATGGTAGTGAGACATCCGGCTTTTACGATTGAACCTATGGTGACAGTATCGCTGACGAGTCTTATCGAGTCGGCGCCATGCCTGCCGAGATAATCGCTGTATGTGCGTTGATATTTGTTGATGAGGTCTCTTGCGTTGACCGGTCTTGCAGTCGTGAGCATATATACTTTGTCACGGTTGCGGTACAGGCAGGTCGTGGTGTATGTGTCGCGGGTGAGGAAAATCTCTTCGTCGGCATACACCGGCTGTGATGCAGAAAAGCAGAAGGTCGTGATACAGACTAGAGTGACACATACGATTCTCATGCTGCGTCGGCGAAGGTATATAGCTGCGATAAGTTTCACGACAGTCAGATAATATGGAATCGCAAGCCACGCGGGAAAATAGAGGTTGTCAATCGTTGCTCCGGGGAGTGTAGCAATCAATCCGGCATAGGCATGTATGGCATGATAAAGGGTATCAATTATTATGCATAGCCACACCGGGTCAAGTCCGGCAGCTTCAAGCAGCATGAGAAGAATGCCTCCACCCATCAGGAACGGCAATATCATCAGGACCGGTATATTGGCAATCAGGAAGTAGAGCGGAAATGTGTGGAAGTAATATGCTGACACGATGCCGGTGCCGATAGTGGCGGCTACACTTACTCCTGCCATAGAGGCAAGGTAGAATGTCACGCGGTTTTTCCGGTTTAAGCGGTTTATAAGCGGAGCTATTGCAAGAATAGATGCCACGGAAAGAAACGACATCTGGAATCCGGGCTGATAAAGTTGTCGCGGCGAGGCTATGACAATCACGCACAGAGCGAGGAGCAATCCGTTGAAGCCGAAGTAACGGCGCTGAAGGATGAGCCCTCCGCTGACAGCTGTAGCCATCACTACGGCGCGTGTCACTGATGGCGACAGTCCGGTGAATACGGCATATAACCATAGTACCCCAATGGTCAGCAACAGCCTCATGCGCCGCAGACGGAAAATATATAAGGGACAAAGAATGACGGTGATTACTATAATAAGTATGCCTACATGCAGACCGCTCAGCGCAAGTACATGTGCTATTCCCGCCGAAGAGAATAGCTGACGGGTGTCTTCTGTAAGGGTAGATGTGTCGCCGATTAGAGTTGCGGTAAGAAATTCACATGCCGGAGCGGAGAGGGAGCTGCGCTTTAGAAGCTCTCCGGCGAGGGGACGCAGGCGCCTTATGCGCCAATAAAGATTGTCAGATTGTCCGGTTATGATGATGCTGTCGGGAGGTACAAATCCGGTATATATGATGCCTTGCGCTCGCAATGCGGCGGTATAGTCGTTTTCGTAAAGTGTGCGTCGCTCAGGTTTCTTCAGCTTGCAGAAAAAAGTCACGCTGTCACCGATGTGATATTCCGTGTATGTCGAAGGCACCGTGAGTCGTGCTTTCACATCGCCATATCCGCGCGTGTTGAATGACACGAGAAGATGTTGCCCCGTGTTATTGGCGTTGCAGCTTTCAACAATACCTCTCTGACCATCGGCGCGTAGCGAGTCGGGATACTTCTTGCCTATGGGGTTGATCATAAGCGTGACCGCGATAACGAGCAACGCTACCGGAAGAAGCGGCATATAGGAGAGGGGAGGTCGCAAAGAGGGATGGTTTAATGTTATTCGTTCCAGATTTTCCAGGCGGCGAATGCCTGTAGAAGGAGCATTTCGAGACCGTTTTTGGTCTCGGCACCATGCTCGGCAGCCTTTTTCATGAACAGGGTCACTTCGGGATTGTAGATCACATCATAGCAGAGATGGTCGGGGGTCAGCAGGTCGTAGGGGATGTCGGGACACTCATCGACATGAGGATACATGCCGAGGGGAGTGGTATTGACGATGACTTGATGTGACGACATGATTTCCGGTGACAGTTCTGAGTAGGTTAGAACGCCTTCACGCGCCTTGCGTGACACATACACAGGTTCAAGTCCAAGGTTGATGAGTCCTTGAAACACTGCTTTTGCCGCTCCGCCGGTGCCAAGTACGAGTGCTTTCTTACGCTCGGGCGTAAGCAGCGGTTGTATTGAATCCATGAAGCCGATTATGTCGGAGTTGTAACCTTTGAATTTCAGGTTGCCGTTTTCACGTATAAACTTGATTACATTGACCGCCCCTATCTTTTTGGCATCGCTGTCCATCGAGTCGAGATAGGGAATGACCTGCTCTTTGTAGGGTATGGTGACGTTAAGTCCACATAGATTGGGATATTCCGCGACAACCTCCATCAGGTCGCCTATGTCAGGCAGTTCGAAGTTTAGATAGCGGGCGTTTATTCCCTCCGACTTGAATTTCTGATTGAAATAATTCTGTGAAAAGGAGTGGGAGAGGGGAAAGCCTATCAGACCAAATATGCGTTCGTTCTTGTCTGCCATAACCGTTTAAGTTTCATATTATACGGCAAAATTAATCATATTGTCAGAAATATTTATTAAAAGGGTCATATTTTTTTGTGTGTTGACAAAATTGTGTAACTTTGCTCTGTGTTTTAAAACATAGTTACACGGCACTGGAAATGATTAAAAAAAGCACATTAGAAAAAGTAATTCAAGAAGACCTGTCAGAAATATGGTCGATTCTTGACGGCGACGAGAAACGTCGTATCGTTGAGAATTTCACAACCCATGCATTTAAGAAGAATCAGATTATATATGCTGAAGGTGAAGAGCCTGAGTACTTATGGTGTCTGCTCAAAGGCAAGGTCAAGCTTTACAAGGACGGCATAGGAGGCAGGCAGCAGATATTGCGCCTGATTCGTCCCGTACAATACTTTGGCTATCGTGCTTATTTTGCTGAAGAACCCTATGTGTCGACTGCTGCGGCGTTTGAGCCGTCTATCCTCGGGTCATTACCCATGGCAGTAGTTAAAGAACTCATCCAGAACAATATCAAGCTTGCATGGTTCTTCATTCACGAACTTTCCTGCAATCTTGGCGGCTCTGACACAAAGATTGTCAATCTTACCCAGAAACATATACGCGGGCGTCTTGCTGAAGCCCTGATTGCTCTCCGTGAAAGCTATGGATTTGAAGATGACAATGCTACATTAAAGATATATATGGCGCGCGAGGATCTTGCCAATCTGTCAAACATGACCACCTCCAACGCCATACGCACACTTTCAGGCTTTGTTAACGAGAAAATACTCATTGTCGACGGTCGCCGTATTAAAATAATCAACGAGGCTGCTCTGCGTAAAATCAGCAAATTCGGCTGACACAGGACATTGGTAGAGATTAATAAGACAGGGTGAGACGTTGCACGACCTCACCCTGTCTTCTCACATTATTAATGCATCAAAATATTTTGAGCGCGATGTCGGTAAGCCATATCCACAATGGACAGAAACCGATGAAAAGAATCATGCTTAACGTCAGCGATGATGTACCGGTCGCAACGTATGTGTTGTACTCATCGGCTATGATTATTCCGGAGAATGCCGGCGGAAGTGCCGCTGAAATAACCAGCATTTTAAGATTGAAGGCGTCCATCCCGACAAAAAGTCCTAATATGAGCACGACCAACGGCATAAGTACCATTTTCATCAGAGAGCCGAGCACTACCTGCCGGTTGATTGTGAATTTTATTGCCGAGAGGGTGATGCCTGCTGAAAATACCGCCAGTGAGGCATTGGCTTTTGCTATCAAATCGAAAGACGGGCTGAGCCAGTCAGGCCAGTGAAGTCCGCATACCACTAAAATCACGGCAAGGATAGGTGCCCATGCCACAGGCTGCTCCAATGCGTGCACGACCGGTTTCCACGCTCTTTCCTTTTTTGTAGAGCCGGGTTGCTGCTTTTCAAGGGAGGCATTCATTAATGAAAGTCCTACCGGGATACCCACGGCATTCACGACAATACCCACGATTGCCACTACAAGTGCCACAGCCGGAGTTGTGCCGAAAATCGGCTCAAGCACGGCAAAGCCAAGGAATCCGATGGTCGGCGAGCCGCTGATTAATGCCGACACGGCGGCATCGGCACCGGTATTTTTCTTAAAACAATATTTAAATACAAAATATACCAGCATGAAGCATCCCATGATACCTGCAAGTGAAACCAGTGTCAACTTCAGGTCTTTGGCAAGGTCCTCACGGCTTGCTTGCACGATAGACACAAACAATGCCGCCGGCAATGCGTAATCAAGCACTACCTTATTGAATTTCTTTGCATCGGCTCCCGTGAAAATCCCACGTTTACCGGAAATGAATCCGGCTAACATCACTACCACAATAGGGACAATCGCGTATAATATCACATGTAACATAAATAGCGGCATTTATTAAACAGGGCTTTAAGCCCTGCCTGTTATGAAACGCTTTTGAAAATTGAACACGTGGCTAATCTTTTGGTTCATCTCGTGATGTCATGTTCTATTTCTGTAGCTTGTATTTTCTTGTTTTCAGGGATGCTTTCGGGCGCAGGAGGGGCAGGTGCCTTTGATTATGTATTCGGCATGACGGGCGATGAAGCCGGGAGGTGTGGTTACGGGCGGTATGTGTGCGTCGTCGAGGCAGAATGTCTTTTTGCATGATTCGCAGTAAAAGTGGCAGTGCAGCTCGTCGACACGGCACTCGTGGTCATTGTGGCACATACAATATTTCTTTGACCCGCTGCCATCTTCGATTTCATGAAGAAGGTGGTGTTCGGCAAAGAGAGTGAGAGTGCGGAATATTGTGGATTTGTCGAGAGTGTCGGTGGTAGTCTCCACGTCAGTCATGCTGAACGTATCGTGAAACTGCATGAGTGCCTTGTAAATCAATATCCTGACCGCTGTCGGTCGTACGTCATGACTGGCGAGTATGTTTTCAATCTCTTCCATAAATTGAATGTTTTCAGAATCTTAACACCAGTTCGATGAGCGCCTTGTCGCCGGTGCCCGGCGTTGTTGTCACATCGTGATGATAGAAGTATTTCTCGTAATTGGCACGGATGTCGAGGAAAAGATTCTTACTCTTTATATAACTGATGGTCGCTCCCACGGTGATTCGGTTACGCGCCGGGTCGTTGGTGGTGAGCAATCCCTCGCTGTTGCGGATGGCATTGCTGTGGTCGGTCATGCCGTCGAAGCGCCCTTGAAATGAAAGACGGTTAAACACGCCGGCTTTTATCGGCAGATGGTAATTGGCATAAAGATTGTAGGCATGGCATGCCTTGTGGCGCCCGGCGGTATAATGCTTATACATATATTCGCCTTCGATGAGCCATCGTCCCGCTTTCCATGTTATAGCTCCGTCGATGAGATTGGTGCGCACGGAGTCGGGTATTATCGACTGAAATCCAGTGGCGAGTTTTACATTGCCGATAGAGTAGGTGGCTTTGGCGGCAAAGGCGAGGCTGCTGTTCCAACCCGAATGGTCACCGATTGTCGTGGGGTTGAACGCACCGGCTTCAGCCGTGAGAGGAATTGACGGGAAAGTGTACATGACCTTTACTCCGACCGCCCGCACGTTGCATACCTGTTTCCCTATAAAGGAGCGGTTGGCAAAAATATAAGTATTTGGACCACGGAACGGGTCAACACCGAATGGCATACGGAATTGTCCCGCCTGGAATCCCAAATTTTTTGTGGCATAGATACGCGCCCACACATCGAGAATCTTCATCGCCCCCCTGTCGCAAAGGTCGGTATTGATGTAGTAATCAATGTTGGGGGCGATTTTCCCGTCAAGGCTCACGCGGGCGTTGCGTACCTGAAAGCGGTATTTCCCTGATTCGGTCGCGACTTCAAAGCGTGTCCTGACGGTGCCGTGGATATGAGGGGTATAGTCTATATTTTCTTTAGCTGTCATGCGTGGAGAGAAGGATGTGGCAGCGAGCAATAAGACTGTAAATATCTGAATTTTAGCAAACCTCATAATTAATATGCGTTGAATTGGATTAAGTACTCTTAAAAATTAGTTTATAAGTTCTATTTCAGTAACCCTACGGGCAGACATATCCTTATTCGTAAATACTTCATAATTATATATCATCTAATTTTCGCGAGTTACTTAGTTGTAAGAAATTTTTGCGCAAAAGTAGCAACAAATATTAAATCGGTCGTTCAGTCTGTTGTTAAAAAATTGATAAATTTTTATATAACTTCACCATGGATATTGTCAAAGTCAACAAAAACTCGTAACTTTGCGCTCTCAATAAGGTAGGTCCGGTAGCTCAGCTGGATAGAGCATCTGCCTTCTAAGCAGACGGTCATGCGTTCGAGTCGCATCCGGATCACATAAGGGTCACTAATGTGGTGACCCTTTCTTGTATTTTAATCTTGATTCTTGAATAGAGCGCTGTTCATGTTTTGGCTATGTTTTTCAAGTATGATATACTGCATATTGCGCGGGCAATGGCAAACCGGATTTTGTGCTTTCGAAAAAATACTTTGAAGAAAAATTCACAAAATGTTTGCAGGATTAAATATTATTGCATAACTTTGCACTCGCAAAACGGTAATGGCGGGATAGCTCAGTTGGTTAGAGCGTCGGATTCATAACCCGGAGGTCTCGAGTTCAATTCTCGATCCCGCTACCAACGAAAGATGCGACAGTGATTCACTGTCGCATCTTTCGTTTTTGGGTGTGTTCAAAAATATTTTCAACAAAATCCTTGACCACCTCCAAAACAATTATTAATTTTGCACTCGTCAATCGACTGGAAAGATGCCGGAGTGGTCGATCGGGACGGTCTCGAAAACCGTTGTACCC
>QAMW01000015.1 GCA_003150235.1 Bacteroidales bacterium | reverse complement strand
GGGGATTCATCCTGTTATCCGCGGGTAATGCCGAAGGCATACCCGTGGCGCAAGTGCATCTCCTGTTGACTCAACCCCGGATTGGGTTGCATAAGTATCTTATTAGCAATATTTATGCAACCTGTTTCAGGGTTGCGTCATTGTGGGGGCATCGCTCTCCACGGGCGCACCTACAGCGCTGCCCGCGGTTACCGCCATCTTGCCCTTTCAGGGCAAAATTCTTAAGTTAGTGACATTGAGTGGAAGCTCGCCCGCATAAGAGCGGTCAATAAAAAAGGTTGTATCAAAAATTTTGATACAACCCCACATCTAATTTCTATAGATGATTTATTTCGTGCGGGTGACGGTATGAATCACCTCTCCATCGCTATCGAGCATATTGAGATTCAATGAGTTTTTGTCGGCTGTAAGAACCGAGAAGCCTGCCGCATCACTACAGAACACCGTACCATCGATTTTTTCAGGCACTCTCGTACGTGAGCCTGAAGTGTTGACCACATAATCAATATCTGAGCCGTGGCGACGTATATGTTGGTAATTATGGAGATGACCGCATACGTACATGTCTACCTCATGCTTGCAGAGAATTGAGTCGACCCGCTTCTGCATGTCGGTCCTTTCCGATTCCGACTTGTCGGTAAAGGCGAATATGGGATGATGTCCTACAACTACAATCCAGTCTTCACCGGCATCTGTAAGAACGGAGTCAAGCCATTGCAACTGCGCATCCATATCCTGAGCAACCGCATCGGGATACTCGTCGCTCTTTTTACGGTATTTGTCAATCAGCGGAGTGGTGTCGATAAACACGACTTTGAGAGAGGTACCATCATCCTCGAATGTCTTGGCGTAATACCGTGACGGCATAGCCCAGCGGCGTGATATCCCGGAATAATCAATTACAGCCTGAGTATCGCCACGATATTCATGATTGCCGCATATCGGATACCATTCGACCATAAGCTCGGGATGAGAATAGATCAGCTCGTAATTGGTCATCCAGAGAGGGTCGGATACACTCTGCACACCTTCATAGTGGTGTGTGTCACCGAGTGCGAGAACAGCCTCCGGACCGATATGGTCGGCAACCTCCCCCATTGTTTCAGCTACCTTTTTCTGCTCATAATATCCGTTGCGACCGAGGTCGGAGGCAACGATAAGATTAATGTCACCCTTGGCAAGTCTATTCTGTGCCGATGCACATATTGCCGCGATAATGGCAACTGTTGCTATAAATAATTTACGAATCATATTTGATTAGTATTTAAAATTTTAACTTATATTTTTAGAATGTCATTTTGATACCGCCGTTGAATTTCACGCCGTAATATTCCTGCTGCATGGTGAAATCCTTGCTTCCCTGATAGTAGCGCAACGGTTGGTTGAGAAGATTGGTACAGTCGGCATACACGGTGAATTTTGTATTTCTTCCGAAAGTATAGCTGATATTGAAATCCATATATTTCACAGCGTCATAATAGCGGTCGTAAAATTTGCTCACTCCCATCTCATCGATAAATGACGATGCGTAATTGAACGAAACACGTGCCGAAATACCGTATTTTTCAAAATAGAGCGAGAGGTTGGCGGTGTGTTCAGGAGAACCCGGCAGACTCAATCCCTTTTCATTCTCACGCCCCTCGAAGTTGAAGTCGGTGACGCGTGAATGAGTGTAGGTATATGTTCCGTAGAGGCCTATACACCGTAAAGAGGGGGCTATGAAACTGAAATCACGCTGATAGGCAAACTCCGCGCCAAAGATATTGGCATTTCCTCCGTTTTTGGGTTGCGTCAGTTTGGTCCATACGTTTCCCTCATACTCGCGGTTGAAAGCCACCTCATCGACAATAAACCCGTCGATACGCTTATAGAATAGCCCTGCCGATACCAGACCGACGGATTTCCAGTAATATTCGGCATTAATGTCAATATTATGGGAGGTAGTCGCCTTAAGTCCCGGATTGCCGATCACAATCTCATTGTCGCCGCGCTTTATATTCATTCCCGGTACGAGAGCAGAATACTTCGGACGCGATATAGACTGATTGTAACCTGCGCGCACCATGAAATCCCTGTTGACTTCCCATTTCAGTAAAAGTGACGGCAGGAAATTGATATAACTCGAGGTTTCGGGCGCAGTCTCGGAAACGGTATTTGCCTCGTCATCATATATTCTGCCCGTGTAACGTAGCGCGGTATTCTCGACACGCAGACCGCCCATGAAATTCAGCTTTTCAGAAAGGCGTGAGTCTATGCGGACATATCCCGATGTCACATTCTCACGCGCGCTATAGTTCCCTGCAAGTTCTTCAGGTACCTGCGTCTTCTCAAACAACGTGGCGTCGTCAAGATTCAACGAACCGAGAAATTCCTTTGACACGAAAGACCCGACTTTATAGTGTGAAGAAGGCATGAAACGGTCAGTGGTCTGATTCACGGCAGCGGCAAATGCATCGGCATTAAAACGGTCTTCATCAACCGGTGCATACTCGTAGAAATCTATATCCTTGTGTTTTGTCTTGTTTACAAACTTAAATCCGAATTTAAGCTTTGAACGCTCACTCAAGCGCGTCTTGAAATCAAGCGCTATCTTGAAGTCGCGCTCTACAATGTTTTCTTGCTGCTGGGTCAGGTCTTTCAAAGAGAAATCATCATTAAGCAGCATCGTGTAACCTTCCTCAGGTGTTGCAAACGGTGTACGCGGATCGGAAAGGTCAAAAGAGAAGTGCTGCTTGCGCAGACGATAGTCGATGTAGCGTTCATTAGGACGGTCTTCGGAAGCCCTCGCATAACCGATTTTCCAATCGAGGTCTACCGCGCCAAGTCGGTTTTCACCTCCGAGAGTGAAATCCATTGTACGCTGACGCTCCAGACGCGCATCGCGCTCATCACCGGAACCGCCCTTGGTCTGTACCCTGACATCGGCTACTCCTTTCGGGGTTACATCCTTAAGCGTGGTACGGTAACGATTTTCCCAGTCGTTGCGGTTGTTGAATATTCCCTTGAACCAGATTTTATTGAAATCGTCAAACTTGTAATCAAGCGAGAGGGAGTAACTCTGACGCTCACGTGTCACAAAATACTGGCGCATCTGATAATCGCTCACATAAAGATTACCGTCATCATCTTTCTCCCAAAGAAATTCCGTGTCATACGACCCCGCGGGAGCATTGTTATATGAAGCCGAAGCCATGAACCCGAACCGGTCATTGAAAAAACGATTTCCAACCGTGAGACCGAAATTCATCTGCGCCTTGCGACTCACTTGATTATAACCGCTTCCCGCCACAGCATTGAGAGTAAACTTCTGCGGTGAATTTTTTGTGACAAGATTTATCGAACCGCCTATCGCATCGCCATCCTGATCGGGCATGAGAGTCTTGTTGACCTCGATTGTCTGAATCATATCGGAAGGGATTAGGTCAAGTTGCACATTACGTATATCGCCCTCCGCCGACGGTATCCTTGACCCGTTGATGGTGACCGAACTGAAATCGGCGGGAGTGCCGCGCACCTGACCGAAACGAGCCTCACCCTGGTCATACTGTACATTGATGCCGCTGATACGTTTAAGCGCGTCACCGATATTGGAATCGGGGAACTTACCAATTTGGTCGGCTGAAACTACATTAGTGATGTTTACGTTGCTTTTCTGAGTGTTTATAGCTCTCTGTTGACCGGAAAAAACGCCGGTGACCACAACCTCATTTAGTTCCTTAGACTTATCTGACATCACAAAATCCTGTGTCACGTCGACATCATTCAATGCCACTACCTTATCAGACGGTGCGAAACCGATGTAGGTGACTTTCAGGCGGTGGTTGCCCGAATGCAACCCGGAAAACGAATAAAACCCGTCGGCATCGGTAATCGCCGAACGCGAATTGTCATCCAGACTAACCACTGCGCCCGGCAGAGGATTTTTTTCATCATCAAGAATACGCCCTTTAAGCAATCCTGTCGCAGGGCTTTCTGCCGCTTGAATGACCATGCCTGCTGAGAGCACGGTCAAGATAGATGTAATTACTTTTTTCACTGTCAATATCATTATTGATTTCGACAGCAAAAGTAGAGAGGTAATATTTCATGGTTTTTTCAAAAATATTGAATTATCATAAAATCCGGTCAAAATGTAATCATCGCTGACACTCCGACTGATTGCGGACTGATGGCAGGAGCGACAAACACCTTGTCATATCTCTTTTTAAAAAATGTCTCCGTAATGACGGGATAAAGCCAGTAAGCCGCCTGTGCGCTCAATATACCCACTCCGGCACCGGCCAAGACATCGGTGAGCCAGTGGCGGTTGTTGTACATGCGGAAAAAGCCCGTGCCTGCCGCGACAGCATAACCGGCAACACCAATCCAGGGCGACACGTCCCAATATTCCCGCCGCAACAGCTCGGCTCCCGCAAACGCAGTCGCCGTGTGACCGGAAGGGAATGAATTGCGACTGCTTCCGTCGGGGCGTTCCACAGCGGTGATTGTCTTTAACCCGAACACGGTGACACCCGTAAGCAAGTATGCGGTACCGGCTATTATCGTCATGTCTACATAGTCATGCCTACCTTTGACCCCGCACAGCTTCAAGCCATAAAGGGCGGCGAGAGGGGCAAACTGCGTAAAATCGTCAATCGTCACCTGAGGATGAGGGCGTTCCTGTAATTCTTCTTTCACCTCATTGTCATGGCCCTTCAGCCAGTCGCTTTCCAGTCCTATCACACCTACCCCGATAAGGGTCACCGGCACTATCAGCTGAAGCGGACGAAACCTGTAGGGAGTCTTCAGAGAGTCAGTAACCGCAGTGCTATCATCAGCTCCGCGCAGTACCGGAAAAGCAAGCAGCAGACACAGAAGTGCAACGCTCCACCTTTTAATATCGACAATTTTGATCATAAGAATTTGGGAATAAATATAATAATTCCTGAAATGGCGGCATACACAGCCATAATCACGACAGCCCCCGCTGCAATATCTTTTACTCCGCGGATTGCATCGTCGTAAGTCGGGCACACACGGTCAGCCAATCGCTCGATTGCAGTATTGAATGTCTCCGCGACTAATACCCCGGCAATATTCAGCAGCAGAATGAGCCATTCAAGCCGTGACAGATTAAAAATACAGCCACAGGCAACCACTCCAATCGCAGTCACAAGATGAATTTTCATATTGCGCTCACCCATTGTGTGCCCAATACCGGCAAAAGCATTCCGGAAGCTGCGTGACAACGGATTATAGCCCTTCATCATACTCAAGTTTGTTTTCTGCACGTTTCTTCACACCACCGAACTGCCATGACAGCCCGATATAGAATATGCGGGGGTTACGGCGTTTTTCGACCTTCTGCTTCAGTTCTGGTGTGTCAAGGGTGTAGGATTTACGATATGTATCGAAAAGGTCGGTGACCGAACCGATTATCGACAGGTTTATCGCCGGAATGTCATACTTCATGCCCAGATTGATGCGAAGGTCGGCGTCACGCCGTCCCTGAGGCACGAGAGTAGCGGAACGATACCGCGCGTTGAGCTGAATCATATAGTGGCTGAAGGGGCGGAAATCCGCGTTGAGGAGCGCACTCCATGAAAATGTGTCCTTGTGTTTTCCGAAGCCAAGTTTGGAGGCATCTATCTGATTGTAGTAGCCGTTCATGTTAAGATTGAAATCAAGCCAGCGACTCACGGGCATGGTCCATATCAGCTCGATTCCGGCGTTTTGACTCGACTGAAGATTTTCCTTGGTGGTAAGCAGCACGCCGCCGTCAATATATCGTGACACCTCCGTAATCTTGTCGTAGATATAACGGTAATATAGCGTGGTCATCAACGATGCACCACTTTCGCCACGCCAGAGCCACCCGGCTTCAAGCGAATGTATCTTTTCAGGCTTCAGGTCGGGATTACCGGCCTCAAGACTAAGCGGATTGATTCGCTCGGCAAAAGGGTTCATGTCGCTTCCATCAGGGCGGTTGACTCGCAGCGAATAGCTTAACATGACTTCGCTTCCGCTGCCAAGCGGATGGGATATATGCAGTGTGGGATACAGATTAAAATAGTTGCGGCGCAAATCAGTGGATGTGTTGTGCAGGTCGTTTCTGATGCCGGTATATTCACCCCTTGCACCGGCAAGCAGATTCCATTTTCCGAAATGCATTTCCAAGGTGGCGTAAAGCGAGTTGAGCAACCGGTAATGTGTAAAATCACTTGTCCGGTCGAGATTGGGTACAAATTCCGCGCCATTCCAGTCCGACACGTGATAATTCTGTTCGGCGCGGAGATGTTCGAGTTCGTAGCCTGACACGAGCTTTACATTACCTGACAGACGGTGATGCCAGAACACACGGGAGGCATGGATATAATTGGCATCCCACACCCACTCGTCATTTTTCGACATCACGCGCTGCTCCGTTGTGGTGTAATGGTTAATCTCATCTTCCGATTCCGATGAGTAGGTGTAATCGATACCAAATTCATTTTCCTCCCCGTAGGTATGGGAATATCGAAAACTCCCCTCCCACATATTTTCTTTTGCATCGGCATCGCGGTCGCGTTCGTATGAAGCAGTCTCCATACCGGAAATATCATGTGTCTGCGACTCCACGCGCTCATTGCGCTTGAAACGCCTACGATTGTAACTACCCGCCACCTCGATCACGTCGCGTGACGACAGGTTGACATTCATGCCAAGACGAAAGGTATGCGACACCGGACGCCCGAGACCGTAAGTAGTCTGGCTGATGTCGCCGACGGGAGATGTGCGGTTGTCGATGATGCTGCGGTCGTAACGGTCACGTCGCCAGGTATAGTCGCCAAACAGCGTCATACCCTTAAATCCGTAATTTAGACCCACGCCGGCATTTGTGCGCCAATAGCTGCCCACATTTGCGGTCACAGTGCCGTTAAGTCCCTGACGGGCATCTTTCTTAAGCACAATGTTAATTATACCGCTCACCCCGTCGGGCTTATACTCCGCCGATGGATTGGTGATGACCTCTATACGCTCGATATTGCTTGCCGGAAGCTGTGCGAGTGCATCGCCGCGTGTCTTCGCGCTCATCATCGCCGACGGCTTGCCATTTATAAGGATGGTCACATTTTCATTGCCGCGGAGACTTACATTGCCATCGATATCGACATCCACCGACGGTATATTCTGCATCAGGTCACCAACGGAGCCGGAGTTGCTCATGATATCTTGCCCGACATTAAATACTTTCCTGTCAAGCCGCGCCGTGAATGTGGACTTCCGACCTTCAACCACAACCTCCGACAGCGTTTCACCCATGGAAATATACAGAGTGCCTGCATCAACAATCGCACCGTGAGCCACGGCAAAAGTGTCGGAGCCGACCGGCTCGCATCCTACGTATGCTCCTTCAATGTAATAGGACCCACCCGGAACTTTCTCCAGACGGAACACACCAAGGCTGTCAGTCATGCAGCCAGCCTCGATTTTTCCATCACGAGTTCTATAAAGTGTAGCGGTCGCATATTCGACAGGCAGTCCCGAATCTTTTTCCAGAATCTGACCTGTCACAGTACCTGTAGTCTGCGCTTCAAGGTCAAGATAGCCGAGCGCGACAAGCATTATTAAAATTAAACGTGTCATATAGCCATTGCAATTCGTGATTATAAACCGGCGCGAAATTACGAGGCGATTTTGCAGAGATTCTGAATTTCTACAAAATTTAGTAATATTTTTGCCGTTAAAAACGATAAGATGAAAATACTGATAATAGAGGATGAGAAGCAACTCTCCGACAGCATCGTTAGCTTTCTCGGGCAGGAGGAATATTTGTGTGAACAGGCGTTTTCATATATGGAAGCCGCCGGAAAAATCGAGGTATATGAATATGACTGCATACTCCTTGACCTGATGCTGCCCGGCGGTACCGGTCTTGACCTGCTGCGGCATATAAAAGAGACTGCGCCGCGTACAGGTGTCATCATAGTGTCGGCGAAAGACTCGCTCGACGACAAGGTGACAGGTCTGCGCCTCGGTGCCGACGATTACCTTGCAAAACCGTTCCACCTTCCTGAGCTGAGTATGCGTGTGTTTGCGCTCCTTCGCCGTAAATGCTTTACGGCGAGCAATGTCATTCAATCGGGTGCCGTGAGCGTCGACCTGCTTGAACGCAATGTTACTGTCGGGGAAAAACGCCTTGACCTCACCAGGACAGAATATGACCTGCTGCTGTTTCTCATCGAAAACCGCCGCCGCGTGGTCTCGAAAAGCGCGCTTGCCGAGCATCTGAGCGGAGATATCGCCGACATGATGGATGACTTTAATTTTGTATATGCCCACATCAAAAACCTGAAAGGGAAGCTCGCCGATGCCGGGCTGAGTGACTGCATCAAGACATTTTACGGAGCCGGATATAAATGGATTGCAGAATGAAAAGGAAAAGCCTCATACACAAGACCCTCGTGCAGTTTATGATATGCACGGCGGTGATATTCGCGTTGATGACGCCGGCTTTCTATATGCTGACGAAGCATTTCTATGCCGAAGACCTGATTGATGTCATCCGTGCCGTCAAGAGGGGTCAAGCAATTCCGCAGCTTGACCTTGAACGTGACATAATGGTAGGCGTTATGATTCAGTTTGTGCTGACGTTTGTACTGCTAAGCATCGCCCTGTTTATCACCGTGCGCTACATCACGCGCCGCCTGTGGCGACCGTTTGACGACACACTGCGCGATGCCGAGCGGTTTAATCTTGCGCAGAGCGATGTACCGGAGTTCAGCCCTACCGACATCACGGAATTTTCACGACTGAACGAGACCCTCGGCAAACTGATGAGAAAAAATAAAGAGACCTATACCATCCAGAAAGAATTTACTGAAAACGCCTCCCATGAACTGCAGACACCGCTTGCGGTGACCCGCAGCAAACTCGACCTTCTGATGCAGGAAGAGCTGTCGCAGTCACAGCTCGAACTTGTCGAAGAATTATACCGGCTCAACACCCGTATGGGGCGACTCAACCGCAATCTGCTGCTTCTCGCCAAAATAGAAAACGCGCAATACGGCGACCGGAAGCGGATTGCCCTGACCCCATTCATCGAGAAACTTCTGCCTTCCTATAACCTGTTGAAAGGCAACTGCTCTGTAGTGATGATAAACGAGACTGACGTGACGATAAATGCCAATCCCGTATTGCTGGAATCAATGGTCAATAATTTTGTAGTCAATGCTATCCGACACACCGAATCGGGCGAAATACTGATACATGTCACTAAGAGCGCCTTGGAAATCAGTAATCCGGCAGAAGACAAGCCGCTTAATCCCGACGAGATATTCCGCCGGTTTCACTCCGCCGACACCCAAAGCGGAGGTACAGGACTCGGGCTGCCCATCGTCAAGGCTATCTGCGACTTCCACGGATGGCAGATCAGCTATCGCCACATTGCCCATCGCCATCACTTCACCGTCATCTTCTAATCCTTGCGCCAAAAGAGCCGTCGCCAAAACAGCGACAGCCCTCATGGTTCTCATCAGTGAGTCAAAATCAATAAACCGTATTCTGCGGGTCGAAATTGGTCCAACCTTTCATCCAGTTGTCGGAAGCATCTTTGAAGGCTCCTATAAATCCGCCCTTACCATCGCTGATTGTAGCCACCGGACAATAATTCTGACCGGTCATGTAAGGGTCGGACAGCCCGAGTGAGGTTTCGTCAACTACTTTGTTTCCAATTCCTGAAAGGAAGAATGTATGGGAGAACGATGGCTGCGACCTGTCTTCAGTTCCGGTAAGATAATCAAACAAATAATCATCATATTCCTTGTTTTTGTCAGTGCCGACTATATCCATTCCGGCAAAGAGCACATTTTCAAGTTTAAATTCGCCCGATTTGGCAAATGCCACAGACTGACCTTTTTCACCATCTACAATCAGTCCTATCGGGTAACCCACAGCAAGAAGGTTGGACAAATTCAGTTTACTACTGCGACGAATCTGAATCGCTGACTGGAACTTGCCAAGTTTCGAACCGTTATCAGGGAAAATCGAACCTGCCGTAATATAATTTCCATCATTGACGAAATCAACATTTTTCATAGTCTTCGGACCTATGAGAGTCACGTTACTGAACCGTGCAGATGTAAACGGAGCTGTCTCCGCTCCACTGGCATTGTTATCACTCTCAAATCCATTGGACTGTGAAGTATCGGCAATTCTCGGATCACGCACTGCAAGACAGTATCTCACCTCGCCGCTAAAACCGTTGTCAGTGTCAAAATCATCATCCCAGCCTTTGTAAGCAATGAGATAGGAGCAATTTGCCGAACCGCCGAACCATTCAAAAGAATCATCATTGGAATAGGATACCTGAATATGGTCAATCTGTGTTCCGCTACCGACCGACCCGAATGTAACACCGTTGATTTCCTTATCGGTGTCAAATGGATAACCGGCAAATTCCACTCGTATATAACTATATATTCCGGAATTGTCAGATGCATCATTTCCACCGTGGATCGTTGTAGGACCACCTTCAATCTGTTGGGTTCCCTGATTATTAATACCTTTGCCACATACAATCAGTCCACCCCAGTCACCGGGTCGGCGCTGTCCGGGATTCTGTGCTGAAGTCATCACAATCGGCTCATTCGCATTACCTTTCATCTCGCAATATCCACCAGGCTCTACAATAAGCGACGCCATCGTAGCTTTGTCACCCTTTATTATTGTCCCGGCGGGGATACGAAGCTTTGCACCGGCATCGACATATACCCATCCTTTCAGAAAATAAGTACCTTTCTCAAGAGTCACATCACCGGTAAAATGAAAATTCTGTGTACCATTGCCAAGTTCATTGCCCTCGAACACTATTCCATCGCTATAAGCCACATTACCCTTGTAAGTTACTTCCGGATTGCCGGTCGACGGATTTGAAGAGGGTTCATCACTGTTGTCAGAAGAACAGCCCATTGCTAACAGACTCAAAGCACAAACAATACCTGTCATCGAATGACGGCTTAAATGTTTTGTTGTTTTCATCATAAAAAAATTTTATTTAATAAATGCCACATGGCAGTTTAAAAGCTATATGATATCGACAGATTGAAGTTTCGTCCGGGTTTATAACTCCGGGTAACCTCTTCTATATGCTTGTTTCCTTCAAGAGTCACGACATCTTCAATCTGCTTAAAGAGATACCTTTCTGCGAGAAGGTCACGCACGGCAGCCTTCACTTCCCAATGTCCGAATTTCTTTCCAAACGACAGGTCAAGCGCGTTACGCGGCATCTCATACGAGTTGGGGATATTTCTTGCGGTTCCGTCAGAAGCTGTCCCGTATTTATTTCCGACACCGACAATGCGTTTACCAATACGATTGTAAAGTATCGCAGCTGACCAACCGCTTTTATTATAAAACAGGCCGGTGTTTATAAGATAAGGCGACTGTCCTTGCATAGGACGGTCAATATTATTTCCTCCGTCAAATGTCACCTTACTTTTAATCCAGGACCCGTTAAACGAAATGCTGAAATCATCAAGTCCTATAAAACCGAGATTCTTCCTGATATCGATTTCTATACCATAATTATCGGCGCCACGTGCATTTACATAAGAATATACAAGATCAGTGCCGCCGGCGACTGTATATGTCCATTCGATAGGATGAGTAAATCTCTTATAGAACAATGCTATAGAAATAAGCTCATTCTTAGAGGGATACCATTCGTATCTTATGTCGAAATTCTGAATATACGCAGCTTTAAGATCATAGTTACCCATGACACTACTACCGAGGTCAAAATCGTAATAAACAGTTGGCGCGAGTTCGCGGAACTCGGGGCGATTGGTTGTGCGACCATATGCCGCCCTCAGCTGGTGGAAATCGTTGAACCTGTAATTCAGATTTACCGACGGGAAGAAATCCTTATAATAATAGTGTGTATTCTGAAGGCTTTCTTCAGCCTGTCTTGTATTCATCCTCAACAACTGATCGACATATTCATATCTGACACCGCCATAAAAGGTAAAGGATTTCCAAGGAATATTTATACCGACATAGGCGGCAATCTGACTGCTACTTGCCTTGTAGCTGTTCAGGAAATTGACATTTTCATAAAGATACAATTTGTCCGGACCGTAATTTTCCGGCAGAAGCACTTCTCCGGGTATATCTCCTGAAAACATGAAACCGGCGGGAAGATTATTGTCGGGCTGCCACCCGTATTGAAATTCCCGGACATCATAGTCGCGTGTACGGTATTCACCATATATTCCTGTCTTTATCAACGGATGTATCTCGCCGAATATAAATTCATGCCTGTAATTGTTGTTAAGTGACGCTGCATGCTCACGCAATCTCGTGAACTCACGGTTAATACGATATATGCCCATGCGGTTATCGGTTCGGTCTGTGAGTTGGACAAGACGACGATCAGGCATATCCCGGTCGGAATAGGCATACCCGGCGCTCCAGTCCCAAAGTGCTGAAGATGAAAATTCATGCCGCCCGGTAAGCTGGGTATTGAATGTGTTGCGGGTAGAATAGTAATATTCCATATCTCGAATATTGTCGGGCTGGGAATTGAATCCTTCACGATCAGAATATCGGTTCTTAACGATACGATTGAATATATTCTTCCATTCTAACCGATGATTATGATTAACCGGAATGAATGAAAGGTTAAGCAACGCGCCGAATTTTATGTCGTTAGTATATTGGTTGTCGGTCGCTTTCCTTAGAAAGACAGGAGTGTCATTTGTTACGTCATAAGGACCATACAGTGAATTTTCCATGTCAATCAGCGTCCTGTAGGAATTTGAATAGTTTATACTGCCAAGTAATCCTAATGTGGCTCCCGATTCAAACTCCCACTTGTTATTATAGGCGCCATTGATTTTCAAATCACTGACAGGCTTTTTATCATAAACCCTCCAATCATTGTTGAATCCATTGTTCATTACATCAATTCTTCCCGGATAGCCGTCATATTCTTTCAAATGGCTCTTGAATCCGCCGGAATAATAATGGCTTCCGTCAATAATACCTGGCAAAAATGACGGGACGTTATGAGAATACCGAAAATCCCGAAAATGAGTCATATCGTTGATGGTCGTACCTAAAGAAAGATCAAGACCGGTTTTCACAGGATTATACTTAGTCTTTATCATGACAAATCCACCGGTAAAATCTGAAGGGTATTCAGGAGCCGGACTCTTGACAATCACGATATTGTCGAGCTGCGAGCTGGGAATTATATCAAACGAGAACGCCCTGGAATCAGCTTCGGAACTCGGCACCGCACTACCGTTAAGCCACACGTTATTGTATCGTTGTGACAATCCACGCACCATCACAAATTTGTCATCGATAATAGAAATGCCCGGAACGCGCCTGATAACTTCCGAAGCATCCTTATCCTGTGTGCGGGCAATCTGCTGGGCTGAAACGCCGGTCTGCACTACATCACTCTGCTTTTCTTCTTCAATCATGGCTGTCTCGGTATCCTTTCTTGCCTCGGCAGTCACCGTGACCTCCGATAGTGTAGCCGTATCGGGATTCATCAGGAAATCAACTACCACTATTTCATCTCCGGAAGGAATGTGTCGGGTGATAATAGTATCGCAATATCCTATATATTTTACACTCAAGCTATATTTTCCCGACGGAAGTCGCAATGAATAGTTACCGTCTATATCAGTGGCTGTGCCTGCTCCCGAAATATCACACATAACGGTAGCTCCGACAAGAGGCTCATTGGTCAGCCTATCATAGACCGTCCCCTTTATAATTCCGGCTTCAGCCGCTAATGGTGAAAATGCTGTCGCGGCAAGTGTCAAGCCGATTGGCAATCTTACTAAATCCATTTTATCTTTATAATAATTTCAGCGGCAAAGGTACTGGAGATATGTTTCATGAATTTAGCAGATTTGTTGAATTTTCATTAAACCGCGAGATTGTTAAACTTTTATGAAACTTTTGATTTGCAGTAGTGTTGGATGGGTATTATGGCTAATTTTGCGGTATGGAAACAATGAAACGGATTCTGGTGGTCGACGACGAGGAGACTTTGTGTGATACCCTTGGTTTCAACCTGGAAGCGGAGGGATATGCGGTAAAGACAGCATACAGCGCCGAAGAGGCGCTTGCACTCAATCTTGCCGACTTTGACCTGGTGATGCTTGACATAATGATGGGTGAAATTTCGGGCACACAGCTTGCTCGAATCATGAAGTCAAACCCCGCGACAGCCAATGTACCGATTATATTCTGCACGGCAAAGGATTCGGAAGAGGACATGATAAAGGGGCTTGATCTCGGAGCCGACGATTATATAATGAAGCCATACTCGCTTAAAGCCGTACTGGCGAGAATCAGGACGGTGCTGCGACGCACATCAACTCCACGGTCGACACCGACGGTCGACACCGACGACACGGTTTCATATAAAGGGCTTCAGCTGTCGGCGCGTAACCGTACATGTACGGTTGACGGACAGGAGGTCAAGATGCCTAAAAAGGAATTCGAAATTTTATTGAAGATGCTCTCCAACCGCGGGCGTATATATTCACGTGGGGAGTTGTTGAAAGAAATATGGTCGGATGAAGTGGTGGTGCTTGACAGGGTTGTGGATGTAAATGTCACACGCATCAGGCAAAAAATAGGCGAATACGGTAAAAATATCGTAACCCGCTCAGGCTACGGCTACGGATTTATAGAGTGATTCATGCCTATGGCATGAAGGTTATGAGGTTAAAAGGTTATGAGGTTATGGGGCCTTTTAACCCATTAACCGCTAACCTTATAACCCATTAAATAAAGCAGGCTTGACCCGCTTTATTTAATATATAGTTAAGCTTTTTGAAATATTCATGAAATGTTTTCTCTATTATTTTGCATCGTAATCAGTAATTGAGAAAACAATGGAAATACTGTTTCTTTGCGTAGTTATCTTTTTATTCCTGTCGGCTATCTTCGAGCTGCCTGAATTAACTGAACCGGCAGCCACAGCAACCGCCATGATGTCAGGAAAGAATTATCGCTCCGGAACCGCGCCGGATAATAACAATATTCCTGCCGACTACACCGAAAAGCATATAGAAGAGATCACCGCCACATGTAACGCCATAATATGCAATGCTTTGGAATGTGTCATCAGCAATGACGCAACCGAAGCATGTAAAAATCACCGTCACGCAACCCGTTCCCTCTGCCAACTCCATAAAAAACTGAAATCAGTCACGGGAAAAGAGAACATGACACGGACATATCTGACTTACATGATTGAAGCAACCGAAAAAATAGCCGAGACATCACGGCATATAGCCACTTCCCCGCGCAACACCACAACTGCACTGAGCCATAACGACATACAGATTTTATGTAAAAATCTCTGTGAAAAGCCAAACGCCGATGACAATATC
This sequence comes from Bacteroidales bacterium, assembly GCA_003150235.1. Classification (GTDB taxonomy): domain Bacteria; phylum Bacteroidota; class Bacteroidia; order Bacteroidales; family Muribaculaceae; genus Muribaculum. The sequence continues at coordinate 56,802 of QAMW01000015.1, read as the reverse complement.
GCAAATGCACTTGCCAACAAAGAACGGCTGGAACGAATGATTGCCATTCATACAAAGACAATGAATTACGAGGATTTCAACGAAGGATCGCCGGTCTATTACGGTCTGATTCTGTTGTATTATCTCCACTCGTTTATCAACTCATATTATCGCGTCATTTCCACATCATCACAATCGCCCCGGCGGTTATAAGCAATCCACCTACGATTATCTTAGGCGACATCGGTTCCCGGAGAATGAGAAACGCGAGAAGTATGGTGAACACTACGCTCAATTTATCAATGGGCGCGACCCGCGACACATCACCAAGCTGTATCGCCTTGAAATAAAACAACCATGACAAGCCGGTAGATAATCCTGACAGGATAAGGAATGCCCACGTGTAACGGGGCACACTCTTTACCTCGGCAAGATGACCGGAAGCAAAAACTATCCCCCATGTAAGCGCAAGGATAACGGTGGTGCGTATAGCCGTGGCGAGATTGGAGTCAACATCCTTGACCCCTATCTTAGCAAAAATAGCCGTAAGCGCGGCAAAAAGCGCCGACAACAGAGCATAAACTTTCCACATAGCATCGTCAAATTACCCGCAAATATACGGAATTAATCCAGATATTTACTCTTTGGGGGAGGAGTCGGTAAATGTTGGGGCATCGCAGCCGATGGCTATGTCAATGAAGAGTTTTACGCGGGCGAGATATTCGCGGAGAGTGTTTTTGATGCGGTTGCGGATTATCGGCGATGGCTCGGCATTGTACCCTACAGCCTTGATGCCATATTGGTCGGCAAGATAAAGAGCGCGTTCATTGTGGTATTTCTGAGAAATCAGGGTAAGGCTGTCAAGACCGTAGACCTCTTTTGCCTTGGCGATGGAATTGAGAGTGCGTGTACCATCATAATCGAGGATAATTCTGTCAGCCGGAATACCGCGCGCAACCAAGGAATCAAGTATTGCCTTAGGTTCGTCGCAGCCATATTTATGTGACTGCCTGTAATCGCCGCCACTTGCGATAATGAAATCAACCTTACCCGCCTTATAGAGTTCGACAGCCGATGTGATGCGATTGTCGAAGTAAAAATTGTGCGCGCCCCCGGGAGTGACAGGAGAAGTTGCAAGAAGCATCCCGACCCTATTATGCGGGACGGCATCAACAGTGTCAAAAGTGCGTCCCGATGCATTGCACACTACCATTATGTGACATACAAGTATCAGCGCGATAACCGCTATCGCCAACGCACCGCCACACCATAAAACTTTCTTTTTCATCGCAAGGATTATTTATTTCCGCTATAAAGTTACGAAAAAAGTGTCCTTGACCTTATCCTTTCGTCAAATATATTTTATCGGACATATAAAAATGCCGGAGAGTGCATCGAGTTACATTCTCCGGCATTTTCCTGACTCGGTAAATTCATATTCTACTTTTTACCGAGATACTCGTTGAAGAATTTTTCAATCTCGGCAAATGGAATGATGTCCTTTTGGTCATAGAGGTCAGTGTGGCTTGCACCGGGGATGACCATGAAGAGCTTATTGTTCTCCTTACCGGGTGCAACGGTCAGCTTCTTGTAGGCATCGCTGCCGAAATAGAACGAGTGAGCCTTCTCTCCGTGAAGAATCATGACGGCGTTTTCAATCTCTCCGGCACGGCTCATAAGCTGGAAGTTAATCCAGGGAATCGGAGATGTCGCGTTACGACCGCCGTTGGAGTTAAGCGAGCGGGGATGATAGCCACGTTTGGTTTTGTAGTAGTCATGATAATCACGGAGGAACTTGGGCGCGTCGTCGGGCAGCACATCGGGTACACCCCCGCCGAGTTTGGGTGTGCCGTTGATATAATCCTCGGTGCGTTGTGTGGCAAGTTGCTCACGGAGCGCGTTGCGGGCTTCCGCGTTGTCATCGGCATCAAAGTATCCATTGGCTGTCACACGGCTCATGTCGTACATGGTCGAAGCGAGAGTAGCCTTGATACGGGGGTCGGCAGCTGCTGCATTAATGCCGATGCCACCCCAGCCACAGATGCCGATGATACCGACACGCTCGGGGTCAACGTCAGGATTGGTGACAAGATAATCTACAGCAGCGCTGAAATCCTCGGTGTTAATGTCGGGAGAGGTCATATAACGGGGAGTACCGCCGCTTTCACCGGTGAAGGAGGGGTCGAAGGCGATTGTCAGGAAACCGCGCTCCGCCATCTCCTGTGCGTACAGCCCGGCTGCCTGTTCTTTGACTGCTCCGAAAGGTCCGCAGACAGCGATTGCCGGAAGTTTGCCTGTCGCGCCTTTGGGTTTATACATATCGGCGGCAAGCGTGATGCCGTAACGGTTGACAAACATCACTTTGCTGTGGTCAACTTTGTCACTCTTGGGAAATGTCTTGTCCCATTCTTTTGTAAGAGTCAGATTTTCCATATTGTTTCTGTTTTCTTTTGGGCTGGAGGCATGGAGGTCGATCATTCCTGTCATAAGAGCCACCAAGCCTGTTATCAGTAATTTAGTAATATTCATATCGGGTTGTTTTTTCAATACCAGTCATGTTTCTCGCGGCGTTCAAGAGCGTCGATGCGGCTCATCTCCTCAGGAGTTAGCTCAAAGTCAAAGATTGACATATTCTCTTTCTGATGGTCAAGGTTGCTTGAACCGGGGATTACAACCACGCCATTCTGAAGATCCCAGCGAAGTATAATCTGCACCAGTGATTTCCCATGCTTGCGGGCTATGTCCATGATTACCGGCTCTTTCATCAGCTCGGAGTTGTAGCCGCGACCTCCGAGAGGATACCATGCCTCGACCACAATGCCTTTATCATGCAGATACTCTATCACTGCTTTGTCTTGATAATAAGGGTGAATCTCGTTCTGGTCAAGCACCGGCTTGATGTTTACTTTCGGCAGAAACTCCGACATTTCCTTTATATAATAGTTGGAAACGCCGAGGGAGCGAATTTTGCCCTCCTTTACATACCGTTCCATTGTCTTATAGGCTTCAACATCGTGTGAGCCGGGATGATGTAGAAGCATCAAGTCTATATAGCCTATATCGAGTTTTCGGAGGCACTTCTCGATATTTTTCTCGGCATCGGCAAACTCGTTGGGATAGAGTTTTGTGGTTACGAACACATCCTCGCGTTTTATCAGACCTTCATCTATCACCTGACGTATCGCCCGCCCGACGTCCTCCTCATTGCCGTAGAAACTTGCTGTGTCAAACTTGCGGTATCCCAGCCGGATAGCTGATAGAATGGCGTTGACGCATTTGTCGCCGTGCAGACTGTACGTGCCAAGTCCGACAATCGGCATATCATATCCGCTACTGAGTTTTATAACGGGAGGATTTCCGTTTGTCGCTTTTGAGAGGTCAAAGCGTCCCTTTTCACTCAACTCGGGCTGAGGTGGGTTCTGTTCTCCCTTTTTGATGTTGTCGTCATCTGAATGGTTACAGGCATTTGCTGTCATTGCCATAATCATTGATATTATGAGATTTATGATTTTCATATGAGATACATTATCTGACTAAGTATTTCTTGCCATTTTGAATGTAGAATCCTTTTTCCGGCTCTGAACTGAGACGGCATCCTGTCAGATCATATATAGGGCTGTCATCATGTCTTCTGTCAACTGTAATTTCGTTAATTCCAGAATGGTTCCTGTCTCTGACAGGACGAATAGAAAATCCGCTGTAACGTATCGCCGGATTATGGTTCAGTCCTTCGGCTCCGATATAAAGCCGATGCGCCCTCTGTTTATGCATCGACGGGGCTGTGCCGAGTGTCCCGGTCCAATAGTAACCGACCGTGCCGGCATAGCGGACAGTCTCGCCGTTTCTCGCGCCTCCGGCAGGGAGAAACAGCTTGTTGCCGTTCTCACCTATGAACTCATAGCCGTTTACACCGTTGAGTTTAGTCCACTCACGCTGACAGGCTGTAAGTTCTTCAAGCTCAGCCAGTGTCGGAAGACGCCAGCCATTACCGAGTCTGACATGGACGATATCCAGTTCTATACCGCTGATTTCCGAGGGTGGTTCCGGACCTCCATACAAATCCGATACCCAGTTGCGCGACTTGTCAAGTACATCCATCGTTGTTTCCATGCCGGTTGGGTCAGCCCAGCCGTAGTAGCCGCCAAAATCTTCCGGTGCGGAAGCATCAAGATTTGTTGATGCCCACTCAACGCTCAGCCCCAGGTCAACAGGCTCCGGTGTCTGCGAATGAGTTGCTGTCGCAAAAGACATCGACAGAGTCAATGCTACCCCAAACATTTTATTTAATCTCATAGTTGGTTGATGCTTAGCTTTCATGATGCAAAATTACGCAAAGAGCCCCACAGCGAAGTTGCTGTGAGGCTCAATTATAGTTTCTGAAAAGTTCAACCGGAGTTTAACTAACAACGGCTGTCGGCGCGATGCCAAACTCTTTTTTGAATGCCGTGGAGAAATGTGATGGGTTGCGGAAGCCCACCTCGGCATATACCTCGACGACTTTCTTCCGTCCTGTTTTCATGAGTTCGTATGCCTTTTCAAGGCGTTTCTTGATAAGCCACTTTTCTGGAGTTAGGTCGCTGATTTTCTTGAAGTCACGCTTGAACGTGGCGAGGCTCCGCCCGGTATAGTGGGCAATCTCCTCAATGCTCAGGTCGCACATGAAATTTTCCTCCATGAAACTGAGTATGTCAATCTTCCACGGCTCGTTGAAATCAAACATCGTAGGCACAAATCTCTCATCAATCGCCAGAAGAGCCATCAGCCCCTCTTGCAATTTCAATTCCATGAAACTATCCTTTGGCTTTACCTCCGGGTCGAAATAAGGCGTCATCGAGGCGAAAAGGCTGGCAAGTTCAACGGTCTTGGGCAGTTTAATCACCCCGTCGGGCAGTTTGCCGGTTTTTACATTTGTTTTATTAAGCGACAACTTCCCATACATTTCCCTGAGAAAATTGCGCGTAAACATAAGAAATATACCGCAATAACGCTCTCCATTATAGGTCTTCTTATACATGGTGATATGGTGGTCACGCGGAATGAACACACATTCTCCCTTACGGACATGAATCTTCTCCGTGCCGTTGTCAAGAATCATTTCTCCGGAATATACGTAATTGAGAGCATACTCCCGTGAGCGGTGGATGCAGCCGCTAAGGTCATCATAAAAGAAACTGTAAAACACATTGTTATAATTGAATATCAGCTTCATCGCGCCGAGATTCTCTTCCTCGTTTATTGCCATACATCTTTTCAGTTTAGATTGCAAAATTAGTAAATTATGCCAATACTATATGGGTTCCAATATAACCGGTTTCTCATATTTCTTATCAACAATAAGGAGCATGAGTGGCTGAGAGGTGTATGACCTCTTTTCTCCTCGTTTAATCTCATATCGTAAATCGAGTTGATCGGAATTTGTGTTTATCAGCGAAATCACTGATAAGTCTGTAGCTGTTTCAGTGGGTTCAAGAGCGATACAGATCACAAAACTTTTATTGAAATCTATTTCGGTAGGTTTGCCGTTTGGACCCATTACAGTGGCCATGCCGAAGTATTGCTCAAATTCTTTAGCTGAGGTAATGGTTGTAGGAGGGAGTCCATTGACATCGTTCCTGACGAAGTATCGCTCTGCCACTTCATATGGAATCGTCTTATCCATATTTTTGGATGTATGACATCCACACAGGAAAGTGCAGTACATTACTGCAACGCTGATAAACAGCATGAACTTAGCTTTCATAATTCTTATTCTATTTTCCAAATGTAAACCTTATACCCAAATTCAAATTGAAATTCAAGGGCTTTTCTTTATAAATCGTCTGGATATTTGTTCCGTCATTGAAATAGTAGCTGATTCCGGGTTCAACGAATATACTCATTGAATTTACAAGATTGCATTGAACTCCCAACGAGGCGTTAACCGACCATTGCATAGGCTTTTCGGACAGATTTTCCGATTCATTTCCCTTCTTTTGGTGGTCAAGGATGAAATCCTTATCAAGTTTTGCAGAAACGCATTTTTCTGCAAGTGCACCCGTCGAAGCATAGAGATCGAATCTTTTCCACGAAAATACACGGTATTTCAGATTGAGAGGGATGCCGATATAATGCAGCTTTTGTTCGCCTGTATAATAATGACTCTCACTACCTTCCCTAACATCAGAGATAAGATTGGTATAACTCAGACCTGTTTCTATGCCGAATCTTTCATTGAAATTATATGTAAAAGAAACTCCGGCCCTTATAGGAAGGCGATGTTTGATGTCCGTTTCAATGTCTTTGCCTTGATTGAAGACAAGAATACCTAACAAGGGATTGTCTGCCCAGTCTGAATCATCCGGCCCAACTCCTACACCTACAAATGAATCACCTTTTGAATTGTAGTTCAATGCAGAACCGGTTCCACCCGAACTGTATATGGAAACGGATACATTGTTCGCGGTTGACGCTTTTTTAGGTATTGAAGCAATGTAGCCATTATCAGTCTTCGAAGGGAATTGTTGCTTTTCGATACGCTCAACTTTTTCCGAGGCGTCATTGGTTTTAACCGGTTTTTCTTCGACCATAGATGAATTATCCCGATTTTCATAAGGATGATTATCGGCGGTCTCCGGCTGTACTTCTTTTTGCACAGACGGCAGGGCTGGCAACATATCGGAGTCATGCGGCGGAAGTGTGTTTTGAGCAATCAGAGTTTTAGACGGTTGCTTGTCCAGGACAGTGTGAACCATTGTGTTCTGCGGACGATTTTCCAAACCGCTCACAGAATTATCGCTTACTTTCGTCAGCAGTGGTGGCTGGGATGTTTCCTGTTTTATATTTATTAAATAAATACCCACTGATATGACAACTGCAATCATTGCGGCGGCAGCGATACTCCTTTTTACCCATATCATCACAGGACGCTTCATCGGACGGGAAGTTGATGAAGTTTTAGCTCGTTGTGATTCTATGGCATCCCACAGATTTTCCGGCTCGTCAATTTCGTAGTCGGTCATTCGGTCATGGACTTTTTGTAGCCAATCTTCGTTCATAGTAATATGGGGGTTAAGAGTTATATTGCCTGATTTTAGTTGCCAATAAAGATTTAGCGCGGTGCAACTGTGAGGCCGAAGTGCTTTCTTTTATGTTAAGCAATTTTGCGATTTCTTTATGGCTTTTGTTTTCAATGACATATAAGTTGAATATTGTTCTGTATCCATCGGGAAGTTCTCGTATAAGTTTGAATAGAACTGAGGAAGGCAGTGCATCTACATCCGGTTCTTCATCCGGTTTGTCATGCTCTTGTTCCGATATTTCAACAAATTCAAAACGGTTGTTTTTTTGAAGAAATTTCAGTGTTTCATTAAAAGTGATTTTTGTTATCCATCCTTTAAGAGAACCTTTTCCACGATATTCAAATGAAAGAATACCTGAAAATATCTTTAAGAAACTGTCTTGAAGAACATCTTTCACATCTTCATCATTAATGATATAACGAGAACATATCGCTGCAAGATATCGGACATATGTCGAATATACCGTTCTCATAGCCATAGGATCGCCTTGTTTGACAAGGTTAAGAAGCTGTTCCTCGTTGTCAGTTTCTATGGATACCACCAGACCTTTGATTTATAAGAATGGCTCGGGAGAAACGGTTATATGACATCCGTTTCTCCTTCGCCAATAAGGGTTCGCGGATTTTTTACTTTACTGTAACGGAGATTGTACCTGTTTTCTTGTCCTTGTCTGTGACTGTAATAGAGGTAGTTCCGGCTTTTACGCCCTTTATGGTGATTTTGTCGTCCTTTACTGTAACGGTTGCAATTTTTGTATCTTTTGCTGTTGCGGTAAAAGGCTTCGTACCTCCTTTGACTGTTACGGTTTCTTCTTTCCCAACCGCTACTGACACACTCTTTTTGTCAAAATCAAGGCCGGCGGCAGCGTTCTTGACAGTGACGGCGAATTTGCCTTTGATCTGCTTGGCATCAGTAACTGTGATAGTCGCTGTACCTTCCTTTACGCCCGTAACCGTGATGGTGCTGTTTTCGGCTTTTGCCGTAGCGATTTTGGCATCGCTCGATGCGACGGTGAAGGGAGCCGTACCGCCACTTACCGTCACTGTTGCGGTTGCACTGGGAGCCACTGCTACATTAGCAGGGTTGAACTTGAGTTCGGGGCCTTTGGGTTCATCGTCGTTGTCGCAGGATGTGATTGCCATCGCGAACACACAGGCCAGCATTGCTGCGGTGAGTTTGAAAAACTTTGTAATTTTCATTTTTGTTGTTTGTTTATAGTTGAAACTTGTTTTTTTGAGAGCTCTCATTTTATTAAATCTCCCTTTTGCAAAATCTTGCATCAGAAAGATGATTTTTTTGCTGATTTATTCTATGCCACTGGAATACTGGATGTTATTTGCGTCGATTTCTTGTTTTAGAGGGCGCATCTTTATCTCAAATTCAGCAGATTTATCGCCTGTAAAGGACTTCCACTTAAGTTTTATTTTGGCTTTGCCAGCGTCGGCTCCATGCAGTTTGTTAAGATTAAACGCTATCAAAGCATCTCCCCAACTTCCGTTTTTATCTCCTTTGGCATCGTGTCTTAATTCAAGTTCATAGGGGTCTTTCGGATTGGTTCCGGTCACAAGATTAAGTATGTGGGTAGCATGAGGAGAACTCCATAGAGCGCGTATTCGCAGCGTCAGATAGCCGTCTTCAGCCACAGTAACCCAATCCTGCACAATTTCAACGGGATCATTCCCAAACTTGACGGCATCTTGCTCTCCAAGAGTTTCCACCGGTAATTTGGTGCGAATGCTGTCAAGCCAGTTGACTTCGACATTCCTTGTTTTTTTGTCTTGTGGCGAAACATTAGTTTCCGTATAGTTCACAAGGGCTCTGACTTCTTTTGTCCCGAAAGGAGAAGACTTCAGATTCGTCGGTACTAACTGGGTCTCGTCGTCGAGTTGCATTATAAAGCTACCATCAGCATTAGGACATACGGTAACAAGTGCCGTCGGTCTCAGCAACTCGGAAGAATCGTCGTCATTGATACATGATGGAAGCATCATGAGTAGCACAACTCCGACGACAGATAATAAAAGATGTTGTTTTGCCATATCGTTGTGATTTTATTGGTTGTTCTATTATATTAAATCTGAGGATAATGAAAACCTTGCACGCGATATCAACTTTTTTATAAGATTACCTCCATGCTATTATATACCCATTGAATTTCAAGCCGATAGCAACGCATCTTTCAAAAATAAATTTACCATTGTTTCATTTTGTCAAAGATGGCGATTATATTGGTCGTGTTTGCTTTATAAAGTATAGTTTAATTATATGATATGATATGATATACATATAACTATCTATACTCATTCTCATCTTCCAATAAAAAGACTGGAAAAAGAGAAAGTCATAAGGCAATTTCCCGACCTGCCAACTCCAACAATTTCTCTTTTCCCCACCTCCGCATCCTCATCCTACAACACCAATACCCCTTAAAAGCGATAAATCAACGAAAATCGCCATAATTAAAAATTCCAAACAACAGTTGAATATCAGCAAAACGCTTTCTCTCTCTTACTCCATTTTCAGCTATCAGTACATTTTTAGCACATCCTTTAGGTGACGTTTGTGCTTATATTCAGATATTTATAGCCATTAAAATTATCCGATATCAATATATTCCGAATCCTCCAACCACTCATGATGCAGAATCTTTGAAGTCATGGAAGTCTTGCCCGACCCGTTGGGCCCGGCAATCACAATCAGCACCGGTTTGTGCTCACTTGCTGCCATTGCGAAGCCTGTTTAAGGTTTCTTCAACTCTTGCGCGAGCCTCATGCGAGGCCGCATCTATCCCGGCAGCAACAGGCTCGGCAGCCCGGCGGGTGCTTTCGCGGGCATCCTCGGCAACCTCACGCATAATCTGAGCCATCCGCTCGTCACCCGGCTCCTCCATCGACGTAAGTCGATAACTATTCATCTGTTCTTCTGACATAATCTATTCAACGCCAACCTTTAGCTCGCGACAATCCAATAGGGAATGTCGACCAAAGACCGATTCGCGGCACTAAAGGCAATTGATCCTATCGCAAAATTAGCAAAAAAATGCAGACGGCAATCAAAAATCATGCAGTCTGCACTTTATCACGGGATGAATGGACCTTACTTGTCTTCGGATAGTGTACGAACTTTCACGCGCCCCACTATAGACATATTATCAGACAGATCGCCCCTTATAGAATCAGAAGTTGAATTGCTCGAGGGTAAGGGTGGCGACCTTTTCTATCTCGGGTACAAGGCGACGGAAGTGGGCGGAAGCCATGTGGGCTTTAAGTGATGCCTCGTCTTTCCATGTCTCGTAGATCATGAGGCGGTCGGTATTGGTCAACGAGCCATAGAGGTCGTATTCCACACACCCTTCATCGTGCAAGGAGAGTTCGACGAGTTCTTTAGCCAAAGCTATAGCTTTATTGCGTTTTTCTTCGGTCTCGGCGATGAGACCACAATTCAATCGGATCATAATATTTTATATTTTAAAAGAGAAGACGCGCATCCCGCAATGAAGATGCGCGTCTTCTAAATCGTTTTTTATTTTCTTTTACGAAAACTTACTTCACCTCCTCGAAGTCGACGTCGGTCACATGGTCGTCGCCGCCTGCATGAGGTGCGCTGCCTGCGCCGGGGTTGGCACCGGGCTGTGCGCCTGCCTGAGCCTGCTGCTGGGCGTTGAGGATATCCTGCTGAGCCTCGCCGAATGCTTTCTGGATTTCAGCGATGGCGGGTTCGATAGCAGCCACATCCTGAGCCTTGTGAGCATCCTCAAGACGCTTGAGAGCGTTCTCGATTGTAGCCTTCTTGTCGGCGGGGATAGCTGCGCCAAGTTCTTCAAGCTGCTTCTTAGTCTGGAAGATTACGGTATCTGCCTGGTTCAGCTTGTCGATACGCTGCTTTTCAGCCTCGTCGGCAGCTGCATTGGCGGCAGCCTCGTCTTTCATACGCTTGATTTCGGCATCGGTCAAACCGGATGAAGCCTCAATACGTATGCTCTGCTCCTTGCCTGTAGCCTTATCCTTTGCTGATACGTTAAGGATACCGTTGGCATCAATTTCAAATGTAACTTCAATCTGCGGTATGCCACGGGGTGCGGGTGCGATTCCGTCGAGGTGGAACTTACCGAGTGTCTTGTCATCCTTTGCAAGGGGACGCTCACCCTGAAGCACGTGGATTTCAACCGAAGGTTGATTGTCGGCAGCGGTTGAGAATACCTCGCTCTTGCGGGTAGGAATGGTAGTGTTTGCTTCGATAAGCTTGGTCATCACGCCACCGAGAGTCTCGATACCAACTGACAGAGGCACAACGTCAAGAAGAAGCACGTCCTTTACATCGCCTGACAATACACCACCCTGGATAGCGGCACCGACAGCCACAACCTCATCGGGGTTAACACCCTTGGAAGGAGTCTTGCCGAAGAACTTGCTTACGATGTCCTGGATTGCGGGGATACGGGTAGAACCGCCGACGAGAATAACCTCATCGATATCTTTTGCGGTAAGACCGGCATCCTTCAATGCTTGCTCGCAAGGCTTGATTGTAGCCTGGATAAGCTTGTCGGCAAGCTGCTCGAACTTTGCACGGGTCAAAGTCTTCACAAGGTGACGGGGGACACCGTCAACCGGCATGATATATGGCAGGTTGATTTCAGTAGTGGTAGAGCTTGAAAGCTCAATCTTTGCCTTTTCGGCTGCTTCCTTAAGACGCTGGAGAGCCATAGCATCCTTGCGGAGGTCAACACCATATTCCTGCTGGAAATCGTCGGCAAGCCAGTCAATGATTACATGGTCAAAGTCATCACCGCCAAGGTGAGTGTCACCGTTGGTCGACTTAACCTCAAACACGCCGTCGCCAAGTTCAAGGATAGAAATATCAAATGTACCGCCACCGAGGTCAAACACAGCAATTTTCTGATCCTTGTCGCTCTTGTCAAGACCATAGGCAAGGGCGGCTGCGGTAGGCTCGTTCACGATACGGCGCACCTTCAGTCCGGCAATCTCGCCGGCTTCCTTGGTAGCCTGACGCTGAGAGTCGTTAAAGTAAGCGGGCACTGTAATCACAGCCTCGTCAACAGTCTGTCCGAGATAATCCTCGGCAGTCTTCTTCATCTTCTGAAGAATCATAGCTGAAATTTCCTGCGGGGTATATTCACGACCGTCAACAAGTACACGCACTGTACCATTGTCAGCCTTGCCCACCTCGTAAGGCACACGCTTAACCTCTTCAGCAACCTCATCATATTTTTCACCCATGAAACGCTTGATCGAATAAATCGTGCCTTCAGGGTTTGTGATAGCCTGACGCTTTGCCGGGTCACCTACCTTACGCTCGCCACCGGCTATAAATGCCACGATAGACGGAGTAGTGTTACGACCTTCGCTGTTAGGAATAACAACGGGGTCATTTCCTTCAAGTACCGAAACGCAGGAGTTGGTAGTTCCTAAGTCAATACCAATAATCTTTCCCATAATTCTTTATCTTTTATTTTGGTTATATTTTAATTTTCATCCTATGTCTAAGAAGCCTGTCGGCGTCCGACATTCATTAGAAAAACAAATCATGTGCCAAAAAGGTTGACATGTACATAATTTAATCAATAGCAAACAGTTAATCGACTGCAGAAAGGTGACACGCCATCTGACACTTTTTCACAATGACTGCCAAAAATTCACATTATGGCATTTTTACGCCAGTTTTACTTCCGGCATAAACTACAGACAGCCATAAACGCCCGACAACCGGGGAATATTTAGCGTGTTTCCACGACAAAAAAATTGATTTTCAGGTTTAGTTCCACAATATTTATTAAATTTGCAACTTAAACCGTGAAGTGGCATGTCACGCAAATTTTGCGTCATGACATCAAACGTAACCAAAGTAATCATTATTAACCAACCAAAATAAAAACAAAATAAAATGAATATTTCTCACATCGAACACATCGGCATCGCCGTTCCGTCGCTCGACGAGGCAATCCCGTTCTACGAAAAGACATTCGGTATCAAATGTTTTGCAATTGAAGAAGTTCCCGACCAGAAAGTACGCACAGCATTCTTCAAGGTAGGTCAGACCAAAATAGAGCTTCTTGAAGGCACCAGCGAAGATAGCGCCATTTCAAAGTATATCGCCAACAACGGCGGTCGCGGCGGCATTCAGCACATGGCTTTCGCCATCGAGGACGGCGTTGCAAACGCTCTCGCCGAGGCAGAGGAAAAAGGTTGCCGCCTTATCGACAAGGCACCCCGCAAGGGAGCTGAAGGCCTAAACATCGCGTTCCTTCACCCGAAGTCGACTTTCGGCACATTGATTGAGCTTTGCGAAGACCCCAACAAGTAATAACCCCGATAAAATACTCATTATATAATAACACCACATGAGCACACAGCTTGAAAAAGTACAGGAGCTTATCGCCTTGCGCGAACAAGCCCGTATAGGAGGTGGCGAGAAAGCCATCCAGAAGCAGCATGACAAAGGCAAATACACAGCACGCGAGCGTATAGCCCAGCTGCTCGACGAAGGCTCCTTTGAAGAGCTCGACATGTTTGTCCGTCATCGTTGCACCAATTTCGGACAGGAAAAGAAAAGTTATCTCGGCGACGGCGTTGTGACCGGCTACGGAACAATCGACGGTCGCCTTGTCTATGTCTTCGCACAGGACTTCACCGTATTCGGAGGTTCACTGTCAGAGACCATGGCACTCAAGATATGCAAGGTAATGGATATGGCGATGAAGATGGGAGCCCCGGTAATCGGACTTAACGACTCGGGAGGCGCACGTATCCAGGAAGGTATCAATGCCCTTGCAGGCTATGCGGAGATATTCCAGCGCAACATCATGGCTTCCGGTGTAATCCCCCAGATTTCAGGTATTCTCGGTCCGTGTGCCGGCGGTGCGGTCTACTCCCCCGCCCTCACCGACTTCACCATCATGACAAAGGGCATCTCCTATATGTTCCTTACCGGACCGAAGGTGGTAAAGACCGTGACCGGCGAGGATGTAACCCAGGAAGCCCTCGGAGGCGCAGAGGTACACGCCTGCAAGAGCGGTGTGGCACACTTTGCAGCCGAAGATGGCGAGGAAGCTCTCAAAATCATCCGCAAGCTCTTCAGCTACATTCCTCAGAACAACCTCGAGGAGCCGCCGTTGGTAGAATGCACCGACCCGATTGATCGTCTTGAGGACTCTCTAAACGACATCATCCCCGACAGCGCCACCAAGCCCTACAACATGTATGAGGTAATCAGCGCGATTGTCGACAACGGTGAGTTCTTGGAAATCCAGAGCAACTATGCGAAAAATCTTATCGTAGGTTTCGCCCGCATGAACGGACAGTCGGTAGGTATCGTCGCCAACCAGCCCAAGTATCTCGCCGGTGTGCTTGACAGCAACGCTTCACGCAAGGGAGCGCGCTTCGTACGCTTCTGTGACGCGTTCAACATACCTCTGGTGACACTCGTTGACGTACCGGGCTTCCTTCCCGGCACAGGTCAGGAATACAATGGTGTAATCCTCCACGGAGCCAAACTGCTTTATGCTTACGGTGAGGCGACAGTACCCAAGGTGACAGTAACCCTCCGCAAGAGCTATGGCGGAAGCCACATCGTGATGAGCTGCAAGCAGCTGCGCGGCGACATGAACTACGCATGGCCGACAGCCGAAATCGCAGTCATGGGTGGAGCCGGAGCTGTCGAGGTGCTCTATGCCCGCGAAGCAAAAGAGGCGGAAGACCCCGCAAAGGTACTCGCCGAAAAGGAAGCGGAATACAACAAGCTGTTCTGCAATCCCTACAATGCTGCGCGTTACGGCTATATCGACGACGTAATCGAACCGCGCAACACACGCTTCCGCGTAATCCGCGCCCTCCAGCAACTTGCCACCAAGAAGGTGACCAATCCCGCTAAAAAGCACGGTAACATACCTCTATAACCAATCCTTCCAAAGCAATGAAGAAGAAATTATCAATATTGCTCATAGCCCTCGTGGGCTGCGTCGTGGCTGTCAGCGCCCAGGGGCGCCGCGGACTGCGCATCAACGAGGTCATGGTGCAGAACGACAGTAACTACGTCGACGACTACGGATTGCATCATGCATGGATCGAGCTTTACAACTCGACCTACGCACCGATGGAAATCTCGAGCGTATATCTGTCCAACGACCCGGCACAGCCAAAGAAATATCCTGTGCCACTGGGCGATGTAAACACCGAGATTCCTCCGCGCCAGCATGTAGTGTTCTGGGCCGACGGAGAGCCTAACAAGGGTACATTCCACCTGAGTTTCAAACTCGTTCCCGGACAGGACAACTGGATCGGCATCTATGATGCCAACGGCGTGACCCTCATCGACTCCATCACTGTACCCGCATCACTTGGCGCCAACTCCAGCTATGCCCGCATAAAAGACGGAGAGGGCGAAGGCGCCGAGGCATGGAGTGTGCGCGACGGCTCATCAGAGGCTTACATCACCCCGAGCAGCAACAACAAGATTATCGACACCAATTCAAAAGTGGAAATGTTTGCCGAGACCGACGGTCACGGCTTCGGACTCACCCTCATGGCAATGTGCATAGTATTCTCGGCACTTCTGCTGTTGAGCCTGTCGTTCTATGCCATCAACCGCATCGGTGCCAGCATCTCTACCCGCAACAAAGCTCGCTCACAGGGCATAGAGACCAAGTTAATGCCGAAAGAAGACCGTCCCAAACATGATTCCGGCGAAGAAATAGCCGCCATCGTAATGGCTCTAAACGATCATCTGAACGCACATGACAAGGAAAGCACAATCCTTACCATCAACAAGGTAAGGAAGAGCTACTCACCCTGGAGCTCAAAAATCTACGGATTGCGTGAACTTCCCCGCCGATAAAACACGGCTGTTTTTATAACGACAAAAAGAACATTACCACACAACAACAATGAAAGAATATAAATATAAAATCAACGGCAACACATACAATGTGTCTATCGGTGACATCGTTGACAACATGACAGAAGTACTTGTCAACGGAACTCCCTATAAAGTGGAGCTTGAAAAGCAGAAGTCACCCGTGACCGTAGTCGCACCCAACCGCCCCTCTGCCGCACCTCGCACCGCTACAGGCGAGAAGGTAGTGGCAAAAGCCACCACAAGCGGCGGCTCCTATGCAGTCAAAGCTCCCCTCCCTGGCACTATCCTCTCAATCAATGTCAAGGTCGGAGACACAGTAAAGGCTGCCGATACTGTAATCGTGCTTGAGGCGATGAAGATGGAAAATGCCATCCACGCAGGCAAAGACGGCAAGGTTGCCGGCATCTCGGTGGCAGCAGGCGATGCAGTGCTTGAAGGAGCAGTACTTCTCACAATCGAATAGTACAAGTAACAGTCTTAAACTAACCAGATTAAACTTAAAAGCATATCACTATGAGTTTAAACGAATTTATGGCGACCAATTTCCAGCAGTTCTGGGAGCTTACAGGCTTTGCCAACGCTACCTGGCAACATCTGGTGATGCTCGTCGTGGGTCTGTTCTTCCTCTGGCTTGCCATCAAGAAGAACTTTGAGCCTATGTTGCTTGTGCCGATCGGTTTCGGTATCCTTATAGGCAATATTCCTTTCAACGGGGCTGCGGGACTCGAAGTCGGCATCTATGAAGAAGGGTCGGTGCTCAACATCCTTTATAACGGAGTAAGTGCCGGATGGTATCCTCCGCTGATATTCCTCGGTATCGGCGCTATGACCGACTTCTCGGCGCTTATCGCCAATCCGAAGCTCATGCTCGTAGGAGCCGCCGCTCAGTTCGGTATCTTCGGTGCCTACATGGTTGCGCTCGCCCTCGGGTTTGCCCCCGACCAGGCAGGTGCGATAGCCATAATCGGCGGCGCCGACGGTCCTACCGCAATCTTCCTGTCATCCAAACTTGCGCCCAACCTTATGGGAGCCATCGCCGTGTCGGCATACTCCTATATGGCACTTGTGCCGCTGATTCAGCCGCCAATCATGAGATTGCTCACGACTAAGCATGAGCGCGTGATCAAGATGAAACCCGCACGTGCGGTGTCACAAAACGAGAAAATCATCTTCCCGATTGTCGGACTATTGCTTACCTGCTTCGTGGTACCCTCGGGTATTCCGTTGCTCGGTATGCTGTTTTTCGGTAACTTGCTTCGCGAGTGTGGCGTGACCAACCGTCTTGCCAAGACTGCAAGCAACGCCCTTACCGATATCGTGACCATCCTTCTCGGCATGACAGTAGGCGCATCGACACAGGCATCGGAATTCCTCACCCTCGACACTATCTTCATTTTCGCACTCGGCTTCATGGCGTTTATCATCGCCTCGGCATCAGGTGTACTTTTCGTGAAGATATTCAACTTGTTCCTTCCTGCATCGAAGAAGCTCAACCCGCTTATCGGTAATGCCGGTGTATCGGCAGTGCCGATGTCGGCACGTATCTCCAACAACCTCGGTCTTGAATATGACCCCAGCAACTACCTTCTCATGCATGCCATGGGACCGAATGTAGCCGGTGTCATCGGTTCAGCCGTCGCTGCAGGCGTACTGCTCGGCTTCCTTGCCTAAACCTTATACAAAAGGCGGCGGCATTACACTCACCTCCACGGTGAAGTTAGTGCCGCTGCCTTTTATCCTTGATGTTTTTGTAGAGTCAAAAGCATAAAAGTGAATGTTAAATAAAATTTTACCAAACATTTATTAACATGTGTTGATATATCCTCAAACTATTTGCATGGATATGATGTTATAATGAAACTCCAATAGCAACACATGATATTTAAATGACCGATAATGATTACAAAAAAAGTAATTGACGAATTATACCGACGCTTCCGCAAACGACCTGCGGGCATAGAGCATCTTGATATAGGTCTCTTATTTGACTATGCTTCGGAATATCACAACATCACGATTGACGGCGATGGAAATATAATTATTGACAGTATTGACGAGCAATCACCCTTTCACAAAATATCACTTGACCGCGTACACGGATTCTATCACTTTGACGATGTGATAGCCATTGTCCTGCACAGTTCCATCATATTCCTTAACAAACACGACAACGGGGTGAATGTCCACATCAAGTTTGACAAGCCGTCATTGTGGGAGCGCGTGAAATGGAAATTCAATAACGGATAAGCAGGCTGCGACTGCACGAATCAATCCCATGTAAGACCACACGATACAGAGGTCAAATAAATTAGTGAATTGGAGATTTTCATTTTACATCGTTTATCATTAACTTTACGGAAATTTTATCACTGTAACCTTTTTTGTGCATAATTTTTCAGTAAATATATATGTATAGGACTAAAACCTGCGGAGAACTCCGCCAAAAGGATGCCGGCTCTACTGTCACCATCGCCGGCTGGGTACAACGTGCCCGTAAAATGGGAGGCATGACATTTGTAGATGTCCGCGACCGTTACGGCATCACCCAGGCAGTCTTTAACAACGAAACTGATGCCGCTTTATGTGAGGCAGCCAATCATCTCGGTCGTGAATATGTCGTGCAGATTACCGGAAAGGTAGCTGAACGCTCCAACAAGAACCCCAATATCCCCACAGGCGACATCGAAATCATCGCAGAGTCGCTCAATGTACTCAATCCATCGGAAGTTCCTCCCTTTACCATCGAGGATGACACCGACGGCGGCGATGACCTCCGCATGAAATTCCGCTATCTCGACCTGCGACGCAATTGCGTGAGAAAAAACCTTGAGCTCCGCCACAAGATGACCATGGAGGTACGCCGCTATCTCGACAGCAAAGGCTTTCTTGAAATAGAGACCCCGATGCTCGTGGGCTCGACTCCTGAAGGGGCACGTGACTTCGTGGTACCGTCGCGCATGAACCAGGGGCAGTTCTACGCCCTTCCCCAGTCGCCTCAGACCCTCAAGCAGCTGCTCATGGTATCGGGTATGGACCGTTACTTCCAGATAGTAAAATGTTTCCGCGACGAAGACCTTCGCGCCGACCGCCAGCCAGAATTTACCCAGATAGACTGCGAGATGAGCTACGTTGAGCAGGAAGATATCATCAACCTGTTCGAAGGAATGGCAAAACATCTGTTCAAGGAACTTCGCGGCGTAGAGCTGACAGAACCCTTCATCCGTATGCCCTGGTCGGAAGCCATGCGCCTATACGGAAGCGACAAGCCCGACCTCCGCTTCGGCATGGAATTTGTGGAGTTGATGGACATCATGAAAGGTCACGGCTTCGGAGTATTTGACAATGCCGCCTATATTGGAGGTATCTGCGCAGAAGGAGCCGCAAGCTATACCCGAAAGCAGCTTGACCAGCTTACAGAATTTGTAAAACGCCCGCAGATAGGTGCAAAAGGCATGGTATATGCCCGCGTCGAGCCCGACGGCACAGTAAAGTCAAGCGTCGACAAATTCTACTCTCAGGATGTGCTTCAGAAAATGAAAGAGGCATTCGGTGCAAAACCGGGCGACCTTATACTCATTCTTTCAGGCGATGACGCTATGAAAACCCGCAAGCAACTCTGCGAACTCCGTCTTGAAATGGGTCGTCAGCTCGGGTTGCGCGACAAGAATAAGTTTGCATGTCTCTGGGTCGTTGACTTCCCGATGTTTGAATGGAGCGACGAAGAACAGCGCCTGATGGCGATGCATCATCCCTTCACCCATCCCAAAGACGAAGATATACCCTTGCTTGACAGCGACCCTGCCGCAGTACGCGCCGATGCTTACGACATGGTGATAAACGGCGTAGAAGTAGGTGGTGGCTCTATCCGTATCCACGACAGCAAACTCCAGGCAAAAATGTTTGAAATACTCGGCTTCACCCCTGAGCGCGCGCAGGAGCAGTTCGGCTTCTTGATGAATGCCTTCAAGTACGGGGCACCCCCTCACGGAGGACTCGCCTATGGTCTTGACCGCTGGGTATCGTTATTCGCCGGTCTTGACAGCATACGCGACTGCATCGCATTCCCGAAAAACAATTCCGGTCGTGACGTGATGCTTGATGCACCCGCCCCGCTCGACCAGAAGCAGCTCGACGAGCTTGCACTCGCCATCGAACTACCGGATAAATAAGCCGATGCTGATAAAAGATATCACAGACACAATCGAAGAAGCGGCTCCGCTCGCCCTCCAGGAATCATACGACAACGCCGGTCTTATCATTGGCGACCCCGGAGAAACATGCAGCGGAGTGCTCTTCTGTGTCGATGTCACCTCCGATACGGTCGAGGAAGCATCGCGCCGTGGATGCAATCTGATTGTGTCTCACCATCCGCTCATCTTCAAAGGACTGAAAAGGCTGACGGGCGCGACCATGCAGCAACGTGCCGCTATAGCGGCAATAAAGGCAGGGATAGCGGTCTACGCAGCCCACACCAATCTCGACGCCGCGGAAAACGGCGTAAACCACACTCTCGCCACAATGCTCGGACTTACCGGCATCACCCCGCTTGCGACTCCGCCGGGCGTGATAGGTAACTTGTCACCCGCCCTGACGGCAACAGAGCTGGTCGACCGCATAAAGAGCGTATGCGGCTCGCCGGTCACAAGATGTACGGTGCCTCCCGTGCATCGTCTGTCACGCCTCGCGCTATGTGGCGGCTCCGGAGCGTTTCTGATTGATGACGCGGTAGCGGCGGGAGCCGACGCGTTTCTTACCTCTGATGTAAAATATCATGACTTTGTTGACAACGCAGAGCGTATTTTCATCATCGACATAGGACATTATGAGAGTGAAAAGTGCACAAAACAGATTTTTTATCATATAGTTAGCAAAAAATTTCCTAACTTTGCACTCTATTACTCCGAAACAGAAAAAAATCCGATAAATTACTTGTAAGCAAACATGGCTATAGACAAGAACAAAAATGAAGTAATTTCAGTGGAGCAACGCCTGAAATCTCTCTACGAGCTTCAGACAATACTCTCCGAAATCGACCGTATCAAGACCATCCGTGGCGAGCTTCCCCTTGAAGTAAAGGATCTTGAAGACAATATCGAGGGACTGCGTACCCGCATCGAAAATTACCGTCGCGACGTGGAAGACCTCCGCAAGAAGACTGTAATCGAGAAAGAAAAAATCAACGAGTCGCAGTCAAAGATTGCGCGCTACAAGGAACAGCTCGACAATGTGAGAAACAACCGCGAGTTTGACCTCCTGTCAAAAGAAGTCGAGTTCCAGACCCTTGAAATCGAGCTTTGCGAAAAGCACCTCAACGAGTATGCCCGCGCAATCGACACAAAGACCAACGAGATTGCCGCGACTGAGGAGCGTCTCAAAGACAGCGAGCATATCCTCAAGGAAAAGCAGACCGAGCTTGACGAAATCGTGTCAGAAACCCGTCAGGACGAAGAGCGTCTCCGCATCCAGGCAAAGGAAATCGAGCCGCGTATCGACGAGCGCACACTCAAGGCGTTCAAGCGTATCCGCGACAACGCCCGCAACGGTCTCGGCATCGTGTATATACAGCGTAACGCCTGCGGAGGTTGCTTCAACCGCATACCGCCTCAGAAGCAGATGGAAATCAAGATGCACAAGAAAGTCATCGTATGTGAATACTGCGGTCGTATCATGATTGACCCCGAGCTTGCAGGAGTGGTCGAGGAAAACAATACCGACAAATAAATCGCAACCAGACAGATACTTTTATTGACCTAAAATTTTGTCATATCGAAAAGTATATGTAATTTTGTCGCGCAATTACAAAAACGTAAATACAAACAAAACCATAATAACAAAATGATAATCGTACAAGTAAAAGAAGGCGAAAACATCGAAAAAGCTCTCAAGAAGTTCAAAAGAAAATTTGAAAAGACAGGCATCGTGAAGGAACTGCGTAGCCGTCAGGCATTTGAAAAGCCCAGCATCACCAACCGCAAGAAGATGATGAAGGCTGTCTACGTGCAGAAGCTTCGCATGGTCGAGGAATAATATAGAATTTCCCTCCTTTTTATTTGGTTAATTCATATAAAAGAGTTATATTCGTAAATGTAAGGTTTACGAATAGATTATGCTGAACTCTTTTATTACATATATACGGTGTGAGTTGGCTCTTTCTGCTCACACCGTTTCTGCGTATTCACGTGACCTTGCACAATGGGCTGACTTTGCCACCTCGGGGCAACCGGAGCGGCTGCATCCGGAAGATGTGACCACATCTGACCTCAGGCAGTGGATTAATTCTCTCGGCAGAGCCGGAGAGTCACCGCGTACCATCCGCCGCAAGGTCCAGGCTCTCCGTGCATTCTTCCGGTACATGATGAAGCAACACGGCATGACATATAATCCTGCCGCCGAGCTCACCCTCGCCAAGACCGACAAGCCGCTGCCTGTCTATGCACGCCAGTCGGAGACCGCGGCAATACTTGCCGAAGAAATCGACACCGGTGACTTCAATCAGGTTCGTGACCGCCTGATAGTCGACATGATATACTCCACCGGGCTTCGTGCATCGGAAGTAACCGGATTACTTGATGCCGATGTAGACACGCTGAGAGGTGAACTAAAAGTGCTCGGCAAGCGTAATAAGGAAAGAATAATCCCTTTCGGACCTGAATTGGCAGAAATGATAGCACAGTATCGTAACCTACGCACATCCACGGTGCCACCGCCCGCAGCCGACGAGTTTTTCGTCAGGGAATCAGGCGAGCCGATATACCGCAAGCTGGTCTACAATGTAGTCCACAAGGCATTGTGCGGTCACACAGTGGCACGGCGGCAAAGCCCCCACGTGTTGCGTCACTCGTTTGCCACCGATATGCTGAACAACGGTGCCGACCTTTATTCAGTACAGCAGTTACTTGGTCACCAGTCGCTCGCAACGACTCAGGTGTACACCCATATAACTTATCGAGAACTTAAACAAAATTACCAACAAGCACATCCACGTGCACTAAAAAAAGGAGGACATCATGGAAGTTAACATCAAGTCAATCCACTTTGACGCCACCGAAAGCCTGAAAGACTTTATCATCAAGAAAGTCAACCGTCTTGCCCGTCATTACGAAAACATAACCACCGTTGAAGTCACTCTCAACGTAGTAAAGCCGGAAACATCAATGAACAAGGAAGCCGGAATACTTATATCCGTTCCGCCGCGTGAAGATATATTTGCATCCAAAATAGCCGATACATTTGAAGAAGCAGTCGACCTCTCGCTTGAGGCTCTCGGCAAACAGCTTGAACGCCAGAAAGGCAAGGAATCCGGCAGATAGCTCGCCCGATACGCAATCGATAATGATAAGAAGGGGCATCATGTGTGTGATGCTCCTTCGTTTCTGTAATTATGGTAGTTTTTAATGGTCTAATGGTAATTTTTAATCTGTTTTTTGCTGTAACTTTGTAAAGTGAATTATTGTGTTTAACCAATTAAAACATTTCAATATGATACTTAAAAAATCATTTCTCCTCTGCGCAGCCTGTGGCACTCTTCTCAGCATGAGCAGCTGCGCCAACAGCGTAAAGGCATCCGCCGACACCACGACATCAGAAGCCGATTCTCTCCCTGTCGTATATTACATCAAGGACATCACCCCTGAAAACATTGTGAAAATCTATGAGGCTCTTGGCAGAAAAGCCGAGGGAAACAATGTGGCGGTCAAGATTTCCACAGGAGAGTCCGACAAGAGCCACCAGCTTGATCCTGACTTGATAAAGGATTTTGTGCAGAAAGTCAATGGTACTCTCGTGGAATGCAACACTGCATACGAAGGATCGCGTAACACCACCGAAAAGCATCTGCGCACTGTGGAAGAACACGGCTACAACAAAATTGCCAAAGTTGACATCATGGATGCAGAAGGCGACACTATCATTCCGGTAAACGGAGGATTGCATCTCGACAAGAATTATGTCGGCAAGCATTTCCTCGACTACGACTTCCTCGTGGTATTGTCTCATTTCAAGGGACACGCTATGGGCGGATTTGGCGGCGCACTTAAAAATGTGGCAATAGGCATAGCCTCATCTGACGGAAAGGCATGGATTCATTCAGGAGGCAAGGTGCATGACGCATCGGTAATATGGGACAACATTGCAGAGCAGGATGTATTCCTCGAATCAATGGCTGATGCCTGCAAAGGGGTGTTTGACCACATGGATGACCGTATGCTTTTTATAAACGTCGCCAATAATCTCTCGGTCGATTGCGACTGTGACGCCAATGCGGCTCCCCCTGTAATGGGCGACCTCGGCATACTCGCGTCACTTGACCCCGTGGCTCTCGACAGGGCATCGGTTGACATGGTGATGCACACTGACGAGGCAGGCAAGGAAGACCTTCTTGAGCGCATAAACTCACGTCACGGCACACATACCCTCGAAGCCGCCGAGAAACTCGGGCTCGGTTCTCAGAAATACACGCTTGTGACCATAGAATAATCACCTGGGATTATACATTATAAATATCCCCGAGGCGAGGATAACTGCAAAAAATGATTCAACTTTCGCTTGCGAAAGTTGAAGGTTTAAAGTTTAGAGTTTAGGGTTTAGGGTTTAGACGATTCCGCACTAAACCATAAACCATAAACCATAAACATCAAATATATTGATTCACTATGACCGAAATAACCAATCAGGAATTTGGCGGAGAGCGACCGCTCTTCGCCAGCCGTAACCTGCGGCTTTATGATGTCGTGTTTCACGCAGGGGAATCGGCATTGAAATGTTGTGCGAACATTGACGCGGTACATTGCCGTTTTGAAGGAAAGTATCCTTTCTGGCATACTGACGGTTCCCGTGTAAGGGAATGTACGTTTACACCCGGCGCCCGTGCCGCCCTATGGTATTCGCGTAATGTCGTGATGACCGATACGCGTGTAGAGGCGCCCAAGATGTTCCGCGAGCTTGACGGCATTGTGCTACGTCGTGTCACCATTCCCGATGCCGAAGAGACTTTGTGGCATTGCAGCAATGTTGACATCGAAGATGTAGAGGTCAAAAACGCCGACTACCTTTTCATACACAGCCATCACATACGCATCAACCGCTACCGTCAGGAGGGCAACTATTCCTTCCAGTATTGCAGCGATGTAGAGATACACAACGCTCACATCGACTCGAAAGATGCCTTTTGGGGTACGGAAAATGTCACCGTTTATGACTCAGTACTGAACGGCGAGTATCTTGGATGGCACTCACGCCGCCTGCACCTCGTGCGCTGCAAGATAAGCGGGACACAGCCCCTCTGCTATGCCCGCGACCTCGTGCTCGAAGATTGCGAGTTTGCACCCGACTGCGACCTCGCGTTTGAAGACAGCGAGGTAAAAGCTACCATCCTGTCACCCGTGACGAGCATAAAGAATCCTATTGCAGGCAGGATAGAGGCTGAATCGGTAGGTGAAGTGATAATCGATGCCAACAGTCTTGCAAAAGATCCCGTCGAAATAATCACACGTCAATGACCGCGGAATTTGATTTTGACACACCGGTTGACCGTCACGCTACCGGCTCTTACAAATGGGACTCCAGCGGCGACCGGGAGGTGATACCTCTCTGGGTCGCCGACATGGATTTCCGAACAGCACCGGCAATAATCGAGGCACTGAGAAAGCGAGTTGACCACGGTGTGTTCGGTTATGTCAAGGTCCCTGACGAATATTACGAGGCACTGACCGGCTGGAATATGCGCCGCCATGGCTGGTCCATCGACCCGGAGATGGTAATATATACCTCAGGAGTCGTACCAGCCGTTTCCGCCATAATCAAGGCACTTACACGCCCAGGTGACGGAGTGATTGTGAATACCCCCGCCTACAACTGCTTTTTCTCCTCCATCCGCAACAACAGCTGTACGATTGTCGAGAATCCGCTAAGACGCATCGACTGCGGTGACTCGTTTACCTATGTCTTCGATTTCGAGTCGCTTGAAACAGTGTGTGCCGACCCGGCAAACAAGCTGCTCATACTCTGCAATCCCCACAATCCTACCGGACGTATCTGGACCCGTGAGGAACTTGAACGTATCGCCACAATATGTCACCGTCACGGAGTGACCGTGGTCAGCGACGAGATACACTGCGAACTCACTTTGCCCGGAAGGGAGTATGTGCCTTACGCCACCATCGACCCTGATGCGGTGGTGTGTTGCTCTCCGAGCAAGGCATTCAACATCGCCGGACTTCAGATTGCCAATATCGTGGCGCCGTCGGAGCCGGTCAGAGCCGTCATCGACCGTGCCATCAACGACAACGAGGTGTGTGATGTGAATCCCTTCGGGGTTGTCGCGCTTATTTCAGCCTATACCACCGGTGAGCCGTGGCTTGATGCGCTGCGTGGCTATATAGCGGAAAACTACCGCGCGCTCCTTGATTTCTTCGCCGCCGAATTGCCGCAGCTGAAAGTATGCCGTCTTGAAGCGACCTATCTTGCCTGGGTTGACATCCAGCCGCTCGGCATAGACTCCACGCGTCTGGAGGAATACGCACTGGAAACTGAGAAAGTGTGGGTCAATGCCGGGGCGATGTATGGCACCAAAGGATATATCCGTATCAATATGGCATGTCCGCGCAGCCGTCTTCTTGAAGGGTTGCGCCGCCTGTGCCGAGCAGTTGACAATATAAAGAAGTAACACCGGGAGACAACGATGGCTGATATTGCAATGATACGCGAGGGAAAAGCGATGACATTCCGTCAGCAGATAAGGCTGACGGTGATGCTGTCGCTCCCGGCTATGCTCGCGCAGCTATCGAGCATACTCATGCAATATATCGACGCGTCGATGGTAGGTCACCTCGGTGCCGACCCGTCGGCGGCTATCGGACTTGTGTCTACCTCGCTGTGGCTCTTCTGGGGCATCTGCTCTGCGGTCACCACAGGCTTCTCCGTGCAGGTGGCACATAAAGTCGGGGCAAAAGATTTTGCCGGGGCACGTGACGTGTTGCGCCAGGCAATAGTGGCTTGCCTTCTCTTTAGCGTGGCGGTGATGGCTGTCGGAGCTGCGATAAGCCGCCCTCTCCCCTACTGGCTTGGAGGAACCGATATCATCAGTCCTCAGGCATCGCTGTATTTCATAGTATTTATCGCCGCCCTACCGTTGCTCACAATGAACTATCTCGCAGGAGGCATGCTGCGGTGTGTCGGCAATATCAAGGTGCCGAGTCTGCTGAATGTCATGATGTGTGTCATGGACTGCCTGTTTAATTTTCTTCTCATATTCCCTACACGCGACATAGATATATTTGGTCTCACCGTCACGATGCCCGGCGCCGGTCTCGGTGTGCTTGGAGCCGCCCTCGGTACAGTGCTTGCCGAGGCTGTTACCGCACTTCTGATGCTCTACTGGGTCTACTGCCGCCAGCCTGAACTGCGCCTGCGCGGACTCCACGGCAGCTATCGCCCGCGCCGCCAGGTATTACGGAAGGCAGCTACCATATCGGCACCGATGACAATCGAACATGCCGTGATATGTGGCGCACAGATTGCCGTCACGATGATTGTCGCGCCACTCGGAGTCATCGCGATTGCCGCCAACGCCTTTGCCGTGACCGCCGAGAGTCTCTGTTACATGCCGGGCTACGGTATCGGCGATGCGGCAACAACACTTGTCGGTCAGAGCTACGGTGCATCGCGCCGTGACCTTGTGAAGCGTTTCGCCTACATCACGGTGGGGCTCGGCATGATTGTCATGACCGTGATGGGAGTCGCCATGTGGATTGTCGCGCCATGGATTATGGAGATGATGACCCCGGTCGCCGACATCAGCCGCCTCGGTGCAGAGATATTGCGCATCGAGGCGTGGGCTGAGCCGATGTTTGCCGCCTCGATTGTGGCTTACGGCGTATTTGTAGGTGTCGGCAGCACGACATTGCCGGCGGTGATGAATTTCGGCAGCATCTGGATTGTGCGTCTGCCGCTCGCCTGGATACTGTCGCGCACCATGGGGCTTAAAGGCGTGTGGATAGCCATGTGCGCCGAGCTGATATTCCGCGGCACCATCTTCCTCATCCGCCTCCTCCGCAACCGCTGGATCCCCCGTCCCTAAACCTAAACACCGGAATCATATAGTAGCCAATTCCCTTATATGTTCAGACTGTTTATAAGTAACTCGCAAAAATTAGCTGATATATAATTATGAAGTATTTGCGAGGGATTTTACGGGTGGAAAGAAGAAATGTAGCGGGCTACATGACTGATTGACAGCCGGTAAATCACCGGAAAAACGAATAAGGATATATCAGCCCGTAGGGTTATTGAAATAAGAACTTATAAACTAATTTTTAAGAGTTACTTACCATAATTATAAGCTAAAAAATGGCAATCGCAGTCTAAATTCTGTCGTTCTGTCTGTCGTGTCGCAATGTTAAATTGTTAAACCACAATTTTTTTGTATATTTGCATCCGGTGAGACACACCGTGTCCTCACCATACATATTTGAAAAGCGTTTTTGCTTTATCCTTGATTCGAAAATCGCCAAATTTTACTGAAGAAGGATAGGCAGTCAAAAGACGCTCATGCTTGTCGCATATCCGCTCCCCGGCAAGGGGTATCGATATCCGATAAGGCGTGGGAGCGGACTGTTTATTTCTTCAACGGCGTTTGGCGATGCCCCGAATCAGATAATCAGTAGAATCGTCCCGCGCTTTTCTTTTTTATAAACCAATAATCTTGCTCGATGCTGGATGGGACGGGCAGCTTCGCAATGAAAGAACATGAAAACCATCAATCATCATCATTTGAGTGTATGTCTGACCTCATCCGTCCTGCTAATATCTTCCTGTACACATACATCTAAAGAAGATTCACAAATCGCAAACGATTCTATTATCGAGGAGGAAGCATTAGTTACACCGTTAAGCGAAATCAATATTAACGGAACATGGGAATCCAAAGACAATCCTTTTTATCCGGCTCTTGAATTTAAGGGAAAAACAACTGTAGTAATCAAATCAATTATGGGACCTTACCCTTCCAGTTATGAGCGTGATGAAGAATTTATACGCGTTCATACAGACAAATCAGACCTCTTGTTTGAAATTGTCAGCGAGGATAGTATCGTTGGTTCTGGATTTGCTAAAGGAACTTGGGTTAAATTATAAAGTTATGGACAATATAGCATCGTTCTATATAGGGGTTATACTCCTATATATACTTTTAGGAATCATTTTCGGAATAGTAGTTTCACTGATTTTTCGACCGTATGTTTTGTGGTATTTTAAAATCAACAGACAGATTAAGCTACAAGAAGACATAATTGAGATATTGAGTGAATTGTCATCAAAAGTATCGACACGTACTTCGTCATCAATATCCAACCAGGAGCATAGTTCATCCACACAAAATTAAATTTTATGAGTATTGAATCATCTTTAAGTATAATTGCCAGCATTCTTTGTATAGGAGGAACCATCCTTGCAGGCTATAAACTGTTAAAAAAGAAACCTCTCGCAGAATTAATGACCGAATTGGCTGATAAGAATACTACAATTAAACGCCAGCACAAAATTCTTTCTCTTATTAACAGCAAATTGATGTTATACCATCAGAGAATATCATCATCATTTATTAAGAATTTCCATTCAAATGGGCGCTCCAAGCTTGCCATATTTTATGATATCTGCAATGAGAATAACATCGAGCCTACGCCTGACATCTGCAAATTGTTGCTGGGATATGATGAAAGTAAGTTCCGTAACGAGTGGATTGCACGTCACTTGAATAGTAACCCCGACAATAATGATGATGTACAGGCTTTTCAAGAGCCGGAATTGCCAAAATCTTCCGCAAATGTAGGTGAGAATACACAGAAAGTATATCTATCGGCGCTTTTGGCTACGCGACATCCGGAAACCTGTAAACATCTTACAGATATTTTAAATAAACACCAGATTCCTTTTGCTTTTCTTGAAGAGACAAAAGATATCTGGTGCAGGGATTATATGCCTGTTCAGACTCCAAGCGGCAAGTTGATTCAATTCCGATATGACCCGTCATATTTGAAAGACCCAAAGTATTCTGATTCACGTTCTGATGTTAAACATGTTGATAATGTCAACAACATAAATCCTGTTTTCTCTAACATTAATCTTGACGGAGGAAATGTGGTTATGCATGGAAATAAAGCCATTATAACCGACCGCATTTTCTCGGAAAATCCTGATTGTACACGAGAAAATCTCATGACAGAACTTGCCAGGCTCCTTGAATGTGAGATAATCATAATACCGGCTTACAAAACAGATTATGATTTTACAGGACATGCCGACGGAATGATGCGCTTTGTAGATGACAATACTGTTCTTGTAAATAATCTGGAGCAGGACTTTGTATATATGAAAACTAACATTATCAAAGCTCTTGACAAGGCAAATCTCAAATATATAAATTTCCCATGGTTTGAGCATAAAATCAAGGGAAACTCCGACCATGCCATAGGCATTTATCTTAATTATCTTGAGGTTGGAAATCTCATCGTCATGCCTGTATTTGGCGTTTCAGGAAACAAAGATGCAGAAGCGTATGCCAAACTTAAAGAGGTTTTCCCTGATAAAGTAATTGAAACCATTAATTACAATGATATCGCTTTGACCGGCGGCATACTTAATTGCACCACATGGGTTGTGAATAAACAAGCATCCACAAAATAAGAATCTGTCACGAACAATACAGATAAAAAGTGGGGTTGTGTCGGAAATCCGGCGCAACCCCACGTATAGTGTAGAGTATCGAAGTTTTTATGCGAGTGATATTATAAGATCCTTGTCGTCTTCGTTTTCGGCGATGAGGATTTTATTTTCACGTGCAAGCCATCCGAGGGCTGCATAGAGTTCCTTATCCTTCAGTTTGGTAACTTTCTTGATTTGTTTGAGTCCAAGCGCGTCAGCTTCGTTAAGTGCATTCCACACAAGGCCGGCGTTGTAGCCGATAGTGTCAATGTTCATTGTCGTAAGTATTTATTTGTTAGACATATAAATGAGTTTACTACTGTTAAGTTCTACTACCGATGGCAAATTTACGATTTTTTTGCAATCTATAACATATAATTATAACAAATTTTTTCTCAAAATGTTTTTTCAGCGCAAGTCTATAATTTCATGCAGTGTAAATAGACAACAGGAATATGTAAATATACGGCAGCCATAGTTTTATGTCGGTTTTATAAGGATACACTAATTTTGTACCGGAAATTATCCCGACCGAACTCTCTATGATGAATTTTGTTAAAACAATAAGTCATCATAGCTTAAAAGAGAATCATTCACACAAACAGTCAAACGATCAATGGGTAATAAATATCTGGCAGCCATAATATTAGGCTTAACATTACCGGTTATCGCAACCGGATGTAAAAAGAGTGAGACAACACTTCCCGTTGTCGCCGTACAACCCGCAGCGCAGGACGATGTCGAGATTTACGGCGAATATGTAGGCAGGGTACGCGCCCAACAGTTTGTAGAGGTACGCGCCCGCGTGGAAGGATACCTTGAAAAGATGCTTTTCGAGGAGGGTACTTACGTGAAGAAAAATCAGGTATTGTTCATTATCAATCCCGACCAATACCGGGCAAAAGTAGACAAGGCGCGGGCACAGCTGAAGAAAGACGAGTCGCAGGAACAGAAAGCGAAGCGCGACCTTGAACGCATACGCCCGCTTTACGAACAGAATGCTGCAAGTCAGCTCGACCTGGACAATGCGATTGCAGCCTACGAGACGGCAAAAGCCTCCGTGGCGATGAGCCGCGCCGACCTCGCTCAGTCGGAGCTGGAGCTTGGCTACACGACCGTGCGCTCTCCTATCGCCGGGCACATCAGCGAGCGTAACGTGGACCTGGGTACTCTTGTAGGCCCCGGGGCAAAATCCCTCCTTGCCACAATCGTGAAAAGCGACACAGTGCTCATTGATTTCAGCATGACCGCACTCGACTACCTCAAGAGCAAGGAGCGAAATGTGGATTTCAGCCAGAAAGATGAAAACCGCGCATGGCAGCCTTATGTCACCATCACCCTCGCCGACAACACCGTGTATCTTCATAAAGGCATGGTTGATTTTGCCGAGCCTACAGTCGACCCGAATACCGGTACATTCTCCGTGCGCGCGGAGATGCCAAATCCGGAACGCGCCATATTGCCGGGACAATTCACCAAGGTAAAAGTGCTTCTCGACGTAAGGGAGAAAGCTACCGTAGTGCCGACTCGAGCCATAAGCATCGAGAAGGGAGGCGCACACATATTTGTAATGCGAGCCGACTCGACGGTGGAGAAACGCTTTATCGAGACCGGTCCGGAGTTTCAGAACAATATGGTTGTGGAACGTGGACTTAATCCCGGCGAAAATGTCGTGGTCGAAGGCTACCATAAACTTACCCCCGGCATGAAAGTGAGGGTAAGCGACGCGGTAACTTCCGACACCGATGAAGAGTAACATACAATCACACAGACAAGCATGAAAGTAAGCTTTTTCATAGACCGTCCCGTATTTTCGATGGTGCTGTCGATACTGATTGTAATCGTGGGTGTAATCGGACTCACGATGCTTCCTATCGACCAGTATCCGCAAATCACGCCGCCGGTTGTAAAAATCAGCGCGTCATATCCCGGAGCAAGCGCACTCACTGTTTCGCAGGCAGTAGCCACCCCTATCGAACAGGAGCTGAACGGCACACCGGGGATGCTATATATGGAATCTTCAAGTTCCAATTCCGGTTCTTTTTCCGCCACGGTGACATTTGACATCTCGGCAAACGCCGATCTTGCCGCCGTCGAGATACAGAACCGCGTGAAGCTCGCCGAGTCGCGACTCCCGGCAGAGGTGGTGCAAAACGGCATCTCGGTCGAAAAACAGGCTCCGAGCCAGCTGCTCACAATCTGCGTACAGTCGTCCGACCCGAAATTTGACGAGATATATCTAAGTAACTTCGCCACACTTAATGTAATCGACCTTCTGCGGCGTATCCCGGGCGTAGGGCGCGTGTCGCAGATAGGCGGCAGATATTACGCCATGCAGATTTGGGTACAGCCCGACAAACTCGCCAACCTCGGCATCACGGTCGCCGACCTTCAGAAAGCGTTGAAAGACCAGAACCGCGAATCGGCGGCAGGTGTACTCGGACAGCAGCCTACCAAGGGGCTTGACGTGACCATACCTATCACCACACAAGGCAGATTGTCAACGGTGAGCCAATTTGAGGAAATTGTCGTGCGCGCCAATCCCGACGGGTCAATCATACGACTGCGCGACGTGGCACGTATATCGCTTGAAGCGCAAAGTTACAATACGGAAAGTGGCATAAACGGCGAAAACGCCGCTGTACTTGCCGTATATATGCTTCCCGGAGCCAATGCAATGGATGTTGCCGGGCGCGTCAAGGAGGCGATGGAAGAAATCAGCCAAGGTTTCCCCGACGGACTGAGCTACGAAATCCCGTTTGACATGACCACCTATATCTCCGAATCTATCCATGAGGTGTACAAGACCCTTTTCGAGGCTCTCGTATTGGTGATATTCGTGGTTTACCTGTCGCTGCAGTCATGGCGCGCAACGCTCATTCCCCTTGTCGCAGTACCGATATCCCTCATCGGTACATTCGGCTTCATGCTTATATTCGGGTTCTCGCTCAACATGCTCACCCTGCTCGGGCTCGTGCTCGCAATCGGTATAGTGGTCGACGACGCGATAGTCGTGGTCGAGAATGTGGAGCGAGTGATGGAAGAGGAACATCTTCCCCCTTACGAAGCGACCAAGAAGGCGATGCAGGGACTCGCAAGCCCTATCATCGCCACATCGCTCGTGCTTGCAGCCGTATTTGTACCGGTAAGTTTCCTCGGCGGCATCACCGGGCAGCTTTACCGTCAGTTCACGGTGACAATAGTGGTATCCGTACTGTTGTCGGCGGTGGTCGCGCTGACATTAAGCCCGGTGATGTGTTCGCTCATACTTCGCCCTCAGAAAGAGGGAGAGAAGAAAAATGTAGTGTTCCGCAAAATCAACGAATGGCTTGCTAAAGGCAACACACGATATGTCCGGATAATACGTGACAGCCTGAAATACAAGAAACGTGTAATCGCCGGATTCGGCATGATGATTGTGGCTATTTTCATCATCAACAAGTTCATGCCTTCAAGCTTCCTTCCGGTTGAGGACCAGGGTTACTTCAAGGTAGAGCTGGAACTTCCCGAGGGAGCCACACTGGAGCGCACTCGCCTTGTGACCGAACGCGCCGTGAGTTACCTGATGGACAACCCCGCCGTGGAATATGTGCAGAGTGTCGCCGGAAGCAGCTCGCAGGTTGGCAGCAGCCAGGCGCGCAGCGAGCTCACGGTGATACTGAAGCCGTGGGAAGAGCGTGACGACGAGACTATCGACGATATCATGGCGGTGGTCAGGAAAGACCTCTCGGAATATCCCGAATGTAAGGTGTATCTGTCAAAACCGCCTGTAATCCCCGGGCTGGGGCAATCGGGAGGATTCGAGATGCAGCTTGAGGCGCGAGGCGATGCCACCCTGCACGACCTTGTGGCAGCCACCGATACGGTGATGAAATATGCCTCGATGAACAAGAAAGTCGCCGGACTTTCCACATCACTGCAAGCCGACATCCCGCAGCTATATTTCGATGTCGACCGTGACAAGGTGAAATTTGCCGGGGTGCCGCTCGCCGACGTATTTGCCACGATGAAGGCTTACACAGGCTCGGTATATGTCAACGACTTCAACATGTTTAACCGCGTATATCGCGTTTACATCCAGGCAGAGGCACCATACCGCGAACACCGCGAAAATATCAATCTCTTCTTCGTGAGAGGCAACGGTAATGCAATGATTCCGCTCACATCGCTCGGCACATCGTCGTTTACCACCGGTCCGGGAAACATCAAACGCTTCAACATGTTTAACAGCGCGGTCATCAGAGGCGAGGCGGCAAAAGGCTATAGTTCCGGAGAGGCTATGGAAATCGTGGAGAAAATCGCGCAGGAGAAACTTCCTGAAAACATAGGCGTGGAATGGAGCGGACTGTCTTTTCAGGAAAAGAAAGCGGGAGGCCAGACGGGGCTTGTGCTTACCCTTGTGTTCCTGTTTGTGTTTCTGTTCCTTGCCGCGCTCTATGAAAGCTGGACAGTCCCGGCAGCGGTTCTGCTGTCGCTTCCCGTGGCGGCATTTGGCGCCTACGTCGGGGAATGGGCATGCGGACTGGAAAATGACGTGTATTTCCAGATAGGTCTTGTGATGCTCATGGGTATGGCGGCAAAAAATGCCATACTTATCGTAGAATTTGCCAAGGAGCAGACCGACAAAGGTGTCGATGCGCTACAAGCGGCAATATATGCAGCGCGGCTCCGCTTCCGCCCCATTCTCATGACCTCACTCGCCTTTATCCTCGGTATGCTCCCGATGGTGATAGCGTCAGGTCCCGGGTCGGCAAGCCGCCAGGCGATAGGCACAGGTGTATTTTTCGGCATGATTGTCGCCGTGGTGGCGGGAATAGTGCTCGTGCCGTTCTTCTTCGTGCTTATCTATCGCGTCATGAGCCGTCTGCGTAATCGTTACCCCGCTCTACATATACCTGTCAAGGCAAAGAAACTGACACATATTTTCCATAAGAAAAAATGAAGACTCGCTTTATAATATTATATGCGCTCCTGCTTGTATGCGTAATGAGCGGATGCAAGCTCGGACAAAAATACGTGAAACCGCAGATGTCAGTGCCCCCGACCCTGGAAAAGGGGCATGACACCGATACATTTTCAATCGCCGACCTCGCGTGGTGGGAAATCTACAACGACTCGGTATTGTCACGCCTCATCACACACACTCTCGACCATAATAAAGATCTACGCATTGCCGATGCGCGCATTAAGGAACTCGCGGCAAGAAAGCGTGTCGAACTCGGCAATCTGTTTCCGACAGTCAACGGACAAGCCTATGTGCAAAAAGAGGGACTTAACTATGGAGGCGACCGCTATAAAAATGACCCGGAGGAAGGTCTGAAAGCCTCCCTGTCATGGGAACTCGACCTGTGGGGAAATCTCCGTTGGGCGAACGACCGCAGCAAAGCACTATTGATGGAAAGCGTGGAAAACCGCCGTGGTCTCACCCTCTCCATCATCGCCGAAGTGGCGCAGGCTTATTTTGAACTTGTGGCGCTTGATAACGAACTGAGTATCGTAAGGCAGACCCTCGATGCACGAAAAGAGAGTGTGCGCCTCGCCAAACTGCGTTTTGAAGGCGGACTTACCTCCGAGACATCCTATCAACAGGCAAAGATGGAGCTTGCGCGCACAGCCACACACATTCCTATACTTGAACGCGACATTGCGCTGAAAGAGAATGAAATATCATTTCTCGCAGGAGAATTTCCCTCGACAATAGAGCGTAACCGCCAAAGAAAACGCATAACTTTACCCGAAAATCTTCCTGTCGGACTTCCCTCCACTTTGCTTGAACGACGCCCCGACGTGAGGGCAGCCGAACAGAGCCTTATCGCGGCAAATGCCGCAGTGGGAATGGCATACACCAACCGATTTCCTCGCCTGACGCTCACGGCAACAGGCGGACTTGAAAGCGAGGAGTTTTCCGACTTTTTCAAGTCGCCGATGCACTTTCTCAGCGCTTCGTTGCTCGGATCGATATTTGACTTCGGACGCCGCCAAGGTGCATATCGCGCCCAGCAGGCTGTCTATGAACAGGAGTGTTACAGTTATGAAAAGGTTGTACTGAACGCCTTCATGGAGGTGCGCAATGCCATTGTCGACTACAACAAGATACAGGAAATCTATGAGTCGATGGCAGAACTTGAACAAGCGTCAAAAACCACGATGGAACTTGCACAGCTGCAATATATCAACGGCGTGATAGGCTACATCGATGTGCTTGACGCACAGCGTAGTTATTTCGACGCACAGATAAACCTCAGCAACGCCATACGTAACAAAGAACTGGTAATCGTGCAGCTCTACAAGGCACTTGGTGGCGGCTGGCGGCAGTAACTACCGCTGCGTCATCACGTGCATACGGCATGCCGCGCAATCAAAGTCAAGACGAAGCGTGATATCACCCGAACGCAACACGAGCGGAGCAGGAAGTTTCGCTCCGCCACCCTCCTTAAGACATGCCCCAAGCTCTCGGCGCAGACAGTAACGCGTGGTCATCACCTGTACGTCACTTCCCTTTTTCGGCGGGACAGTCTCGATAGCGGGCGATACGCTCTTGACACCATGGCCACGATAAAACGCCTCCGCCTCTGAATTTGCCACATTATAATGATAGTCCAGGCGAGTTGCGGGATAAACCGCAGTCCGGTTTTCAGGATGTCGCAACTCACGATTGTATCTCATACGGTTTGCAGCATCAAGCAACGCGATTGCATCACGGCGCAATGCGGTGAGCACACCTGCGGCAATAAATCGTGAGCCGACACGGTCATCAAGTGTACCGAGACGATAGCCTGTGCCTCCAAGCTTTCCGAGCGCACGTCGTCGAGGCTCTGTCTGCTCAGATTGGGCTGCCTGCGTGACATCGGCATCAATCGTTGCGGTCACTGCGTTGCCACGCTCATCAGCCACATCAAGTACAAGCCTGTCACCGGCAATGCGCAGCGTCATGTCGAGTGCGATTGTGCGCGACGCCGACTCTTTACTCAAAATATCGTCGAAAGCCTTATCACTGTTGCGGTAAAGTTTTGTTCCGGGCTTTATCATGATTTTAGAGGCAGGGAAGAGTCGAGACCCTTCCACCCGGTTGAGCCTGAAACCGACAAACTCCTTGCGCTCATTGAAAAATCCGAGACCATCACCATTGGAAAGCGCAGCGTCAAGACGCGCCTCAATCATGCGCCCGTCACTCTTCATCACCCTACCTACAGGCTCACCTTGTGATTTGGGTGTATAAATCGAGCCGATGGAGGGCTCGATACCGTTAAGGAAATAGGTGGTGAAGCCACGGTTGAAACTTTTCCTCACATCAGGAGTGAAGGTAGTGTCGACGCTGCCTGCCGAGAGACGGCAATAACGGTCAGGGTGACGCCCGGTAATCTCACGCAATTTACGGTCGTAATAGCTCACTACATTTTTCACATATCCGGCATCTTTCAGCCTTCCTTCTATCTTGAATGAGCTGACACCGGCGTCAAGCATCGCCATAATGTCGGCTGAACGGTTCATGTCACGCAACGAAAGCAAGTGACGACCATGCTCCACACAGTTGCCCAGTCCGTCATAAAGGTCGTATGGCAAACGACATATCTGCGCACATTCCCCGCGGTTGGCACTCCTTCCTTTTAACACTTGGCTTGCATGGCAGTCGCCGCTGTAGCTCACACAGAGCGCCCCGTGTACAAATGATTCAAGCGGTACACTCACCGCCTCGTGCATCGCACGTATCTCCTCAAGTGTCAGTTCGCGCGGGAGCACTATCTGGGAAAAACCGGCATCCTGCAGAAAACGCGCCTGTGCCGGGGTGCGCGTGTCACACTGTGTGCTTGCGTGGAGAGCTATCGGAGGGATATCCATACGCAACACCGCCATATCCTGCACGATAAGCGCGTCGACACCTGCGCGGTATAAGCGACCTATAAGACGCTCTACATCACGCAGTTCATTGTCATATATTATTGTATTTACAGTAACGTAGACGCGAGCCAGGTAACGATGGGCAAACTCTGTAAGACGCTCAATGTCCCTCACCGGGTTAGCGGCAGCGGCACGTGCACCAAATCCTTCCGCACCTATATACACGGCATCAGCGCCATGCTTTATCGCCTCTATGGCAATGTCGGCATTGCGCGCGGGAGCGAGCAACTCTATTTTTCTTGGGGCATTCTGCATAATAACTACAATTTACATGATAACGGCAAGGACATAAAAAAAATTACTCGTCGTCACGACGAATAATCTTTTTACCTTAAATCTAATACCATGAAAAACTGATACAAAGTTACCGATTAAATTTTATTCACCAAAAATATTTGCAGAAAAATTTCCGTAATTAACATTTATTATCCAAAAATCCACCTTAACGTAACTATTCAGCGACTCCAACAGTCTGATTGCAATTAATTTGTAGGGATGCTCCCCGGAGCATCCGCCGGTTTATGGTTAATTAACCTCGTTTTCGGATGCGCCATGGTACATCCCTACTTGATAATTAAACTCTTATACTGGTAATATTCGCTGAATAGTTACCACCTTAACCTATACTTCCGGGGAAATCTAAATGAATGACTATTATACGGAACTTTCGTTGAAATAT
Organism: Bacteroidales bacterium; assembly: GCA_003150235.1. GTDB lineage: Bacteria > Bacteroidota > Bacteroidia > Bacteroidales > Muribaculaceae > Muribaculum. The sequence continues at coordinate 17,619 of QAMW01000015.1, read as the reverse complement.
GAGTAAAATATTGTAATTCACCCAAAATCTACAGAATCCGTCATATTCATTTGCGGGTTCAGATATTTTGGGTTAACTTTGCGTAAAATCATAACTATTATTACCTTACAATTTAAACTTTTCATTACATCGCTTATGAATTATTTTACTCTGATTGCTATCGCAGGCGCACTTGTCGCCTCACCTGCCCTCTCCGCCAAAAAAACGGCTCCGCGGTTAATGCCGATAAAAACTGCCGATGCCACAGTCAAAAGCAACGGGCTTGTAAAAAACATAGCCGCGAATAAAGCAGCCGAAGATGGCACAATGCTACCAGCAAAACAGACTGTCAGCGTATATGACGAAGGCGAATGGATTGTCGACGCGAATATCAGCAACTTCTACGACGCGCAGGGAAACGTGACCCGCTATCTTGAGGAGACCCCCGAAGACGAAACCATCAGTCAGGTCACAATGACCTATGACTCCTTTGGCAACAAGACTTCCCAAATCACATCCATAAGCACTGACGGAGGAAACACCTGGACTCCACGTGAGAAAAGAATCTGGGAATTTTCCGATCCCCAATTACATGACCTTAATACATTACTTGAAATTTACTATTATCAAAATAATGAGTGGGTCATCAGTACGGGCAACAAATTTGAGGTAATTCGCAATGCCGCCGGCAATGTGACCAACTTCAATGTGTTCGTATGGTATGACGGCAAATACGACAATACAGTTAAAATAGAACTGACTTATCCGGAAGGCAAACAAGAGCCCGACACCTGGAGTATATCAAATATGCGATATGATTACAGCACTAATGAATATTACTGGGAAGAAGGCTCGGAGCTCAAGGACATAGTGTGGGAAGCATGTAACGGACAGATTGCCGTCACTGATTTTAAAAAGCTTTTTGCAGGTGACAACAAGATAAAAAGCGCACAACTATATGAAGAGGGGGAACTATTTTACGATATTGCAGCTGAATATCCAAACGCAAAGGACTGCATCATCGTATCTTCATATTCCGATCCTGAAGAAGGGATGAGCGGTAAAGAGACCGTGTCTGTCACCTACACTGATGAGTTTGGAAGCTTTACAGAAAAGAGCATAGCTGAATACGTATATGACGAAGACCCCGAATATGTGATGACCGAAGGGGAAATCACAGAAGTAGTCTGCGACGAGCATGGGAATATAATTTCTGAAACCTATACAATGGTTGAAGATGACATGGAGGAACTTATGGGCATGATGACATATGACTATACCTACGGCGACAATGACGAAGTGCTTGAAGAAATTACCTCAGAATTTGACTTCGACCTTGAGGATATGTTGCCGGTACAGAAAATTGAAAATACCGAATTTACCGTGCTTGGTATATGCACTGGCATAGACAACGTACTGTCAAATGCTTCAACCGGATGTTCAGTTGAAGGCTCGACTCTTTCTGTAGCAGCCACCGGCGCATCGACCGTAAAAGTATATTCAGTTACGGGAGCAGAAGTTATCGCGGCATCAGGCAATGGCTCATTCAACGTGGATTTGTCCTCACTGACAAGCGGTCTTTACATAGCTACTGTCAACAATAACGGCAATACCACCTCTGTCAAGTTTACTCGATAAGCACGACAAAGGCAATACCCACGAGGGCTGTGTCAGGACTTGACTCAGCCCTTTTTCTTTATGCCTGATTGCAATCGCTATATTTGTGAAAACCACTCATACATCATGAAAACGCCTCTCCCAGCTATTCAATTACCACCAAATTCCCGACCACCAGCCCTGCAAGTTCGGCGGCAAGGAACTCGATGCAATGTACGGGCTCGACTTCCACGACTTCCACGCACGCACCTACAGGCAAATTTCTGAATGTGATGGTTTTATCCCCGTTCAGGGGATAATCCAAATTTAGCCGAGCGGTTGAGCGCAGCGATACCCCCGGACTGCGGGCTCGCCCCCATATCGTTTCCCGACATGGAATCATCAACCATGCGCCAAGATGATTCCTACGGAAACATCTGATTTTGCATCTATTTCCGGGGGTTTCGCTTAGCTCAACGCCCCGGCTAAACAAAGATGAGGCACTGCGGACAACAATCTGCACATCCAATCACCTCATTGAGGCGGGAAAAATAAAATTTTATTAAAGATTTCAAAATACGGAAATATTTCCGTATTTTTGCAGGTGAATAAAGAGTGAAGATTTTTCAACCAAAATAAACCAATTTAGATATGTCAAAAGTAACAGTTGTAGGCGCGGGCAATGTAGGAGCAACCTGTGCAAATGTATTGGTAACCAACAACATCGCTGATGAGGTAGTATTAATCGACATCAAGGAAGGTCTCGCAGAAGGCAAGACCATGGATATCATGCAGACGGCAAATCTGCTCACCATCAACACCCGCATGACCGGTGTGACAAACGATTATGAGAAAACTGCCGGCAGCGACGTAGTGGTAATCACTTCAGGTATTCCCCGTAAGCCCGGAATGACCCGCGAGGAACTTATCGGTGTAAATGCAGGCATCGTAAAGTCAGTAACCGACAACGTGCTTAAATATTCACCCAATGCAATCATCCTTTGCGTGTCAAACCCTATGGATACAATGACCTATCTTATCCACAAGGTATCAGGTCTTCCCAAAAACCGCATCATCGGTATGGGCGGCGCGCTTGACAGCTCACGCTTCAAATATTTCCTCAGCATCGCCCTCAACGCCAACCCCAACGAAATCGAAGGCATGGTAATCGGCGGACACGGCGATACCACCATGATTCCTCTCACCCGTTACGCTACATACCGCGGCATCCCCGCAACCGAACTTCTTGACAAGGAAACTCTTGCCAAGGTAGCAGCCGACACAATGGTAGGCGGTGCCACCCTCACATCACTTCTCGGCACCTCAGCATGGTATGCTCCCGGCGCAGCTTCGGCATCGGTAGTTGCAGCCGTGCTCCACGACCAGAAGCGTGTAATCCCCTGCTCCGCACTTGTAGAAGGTGAATATGGCGAAAGCGACATCTGCATAGGTGTTCCCTGTCTCCTGGGCAAGAACGGTATCGAGAAGATTATCGACGTCAAGCTCAACGAAGAAGAAAAGGCTCTCTTCGCCAAGAGTGCAGAGGCTGTACGTAAAACCAACGGCGCACTTGCCGCATCACTCTGATAATAGAGAATTGAACCATATAACAATGCAAGGTGTTCCTTTAATCGGAACACCTTGTTTATATTTAAACTGACAATAATGAAAAAATCACTAATCTGTGCGGCACTGCTCGCATGTGGAATGTGGATTACCTCCTGCGGCGGCAACACAGCACAAAAGGAAGCCCAGGGAGAAGAGAAATTACAAGAGGAGCTTGCGGAGGCAAGCGGAGAGCCTATAGTACTCGGACCTGACGACATCCTTGAATTCGGCGGTGCTCAACCAGCACCGGTAGTCGTAGACTTTTGGGCTGAATGGTGTCCTCCATGCAAGGAACTCTCACCCATCTTCCACAAAGTTGCTGATAAATATAAAGGTAAAGTAAGATTTATCTCCGTTAATGTCGACAAATGCCCCGGCATCGCGAAACAATATGGAGTAAGCTCAATCCCTACCCTGCTATTTGTCAACACAGAGGGTGTAATCAACCGCAGTGTAGGCTTTATGCCTGAAGAAGAGCTTATAGCCAACGTGGAGTCAATCATGCCCTCCACCGAGCCGAAAATCGCCCCGAGATAAACGGTCGCGATACTCGCGGTAATTGTCAAGACTGACAGAGCGACATGAGTCGCAATACGATTTAAGGCGGACAGCATCGATATAGTGCTGTCCGCTTCCACGTTTAACGGGGAACACTTCATGCTTGCGCGCCACGACTGTGTCACAAAGCGCGCTACGACCGGTCGCCGGGTCGGCGGCAAGCTGCGCAGGCACGTATTCGACAGTAGCGGGAAGCACATAAGAACATGGCGGATAACCTATCACAGTCCACATCACGCCACCGTCAATCACCACCGATGCACTGGACGAATAACGGGGAATAAAATCCTGGTCTACAATCCAGCTGTCAGAGCTGTCAAGCATATCTCGCCCTAATAACGAATGATAAAAACTGCGTGACAGACACTCAGTAAATGTCTCAGGAGTAACTTGCCGGGCTTCGACAAAAGGACGTATAAGAGCTTCGGCATTCTGCAACCGGATATACCCGTAGCCACACGTCGAGTCGCCGGAACATGAATAGTTTGTGCGGATGATGTATCCTTCGGGAGAATCAGCGACATCATATATCGTATAACCATAGTCTCCCGTCTCAAAATATGCGCCATTGCCCAGAGAGTCGATCACTCCGAAATTAGCCTGGACTCCGAGCGGCTTGGGGAGAGAGTCAAGCAATATAGCGAAATCGGCGACCGTACGGCACGACTTCAGGGCGCGCGCCATTATGACGCCTTCCATGTCGCGGTAAGACGCAGTATCAGGAGCAAGATTATATGAAGCAGTGTTCATCACGGCAAATCCATGACTGTTTACACCTGTCCACGCCTCACGCAGAAGAGTGTCACCGGCATTGAATAACGCCACAAAGTCAGCTTCGCCGGGAGACTGAGCGGCGACACTCGCCACGAAATTATGCTCGGTACCGGTGTCACGGTGTTTCCAAAGCAACGGGCGGCCGTCGGGAGTAAGGTGTCCACCGACAATCGCCGAGGTACAGGCAACGGCATAAACATGGCACAACAGGGATAATGCCAGTAAAAAAGCAGCAATAGTCTTCATATCGGCAAATATACGGAATATACGACTAAATAGCGGAGTCAGGTGGCATCTTTTTGCCCCAAAACAATACAAAAATGGGCGTATCGCGATTGATACGCCCATTTATTATAGTATCCATGTATTGATTAAAGCTCAGTGTGAGCGATATCAATCACATCGGCAGAGTCAAATACGGAATCAATGTCATCCTTACCCGCAACAACAAGATTGTTGTATTCGCGAAGTCCGGTACCGGCAGGAATCAAGTGACCGCAGATAACATTTTCCTTCATGCCCTCAAGATAATCGGTCTTACCGTTGATAGCAGCCTCGTTGAGCACCTTGGTAGTCTCCTGGAATGAAGCAGCCGACATGAAGCTTGAAGTCTGAAGAGCGGCACGAGTGATACCTTGAAGAATCTGCTCAGAAGTAGCGGGAACAGCATCACGTACAGTGACAGTCTTGAGGTCGCGGCGCTTAAGGGCGGAGTTCTCGTCACGGAGCTTGCGGGCGGTGATAATCTGACCGGGCTTAAGCGTCTCGCTGTCGCCTGCGTCAACCACCACTTTCTTACCCCAGATGCGGTCGTTCTCATCCATAAACTCGCGCTTGTCGACAATCTGCTGCTCAAGGAAGCAAGTGTCACCCGGATCAAGGATGTTGACCTTGCGCATCATCTGACGCACGATAACCTCAAAATGCTTATCGTTAATCTTCACACCCTGCATACGGTAGACATCCTGAACTTCGTTGACGATGTATTCCTGTACGGCAGTCGGACCCATGATATTGAGGATATCGGCGGGAGTGATGGCACCGTCGGAAAGCGGAGTACCTGCGCGTACATAATCGTTTTCCTGCACAAGAATCTGCTTTGACAGCGGCACAAGATATTTCTTGACCTCACCAAGCTTGGAAGTTACGGAAATCTCGCGGTTACCTCTCTTGACCTTACCGAACTTAACCTCACCGTCGATTTCAGAAACGATTGCGGGGTTAGACGGGTTACGAGCCTCAAACAGCTCGGTAACACGGGGAAGACCACCGGTGATATCACCGGCGTTACCGGCAGAACGAGGAATCTTGACAAATACATCACCCGGTTTAACGGAAGCACCGTCTTCAACCATAAGGTGAGCGCCTACCGGGAGAGCATACGTCTTGATGATTTGACCGTTGGCATCAACGATATTTGCCTCAGGCACACGTGTACGATCCTTCGATTCTATTATAATCTTGTCTTCAAGACCGGTCTGCTCATCGTAGTCCACGCGATAGGTGACATTCTCGACAAGGTTCTGGAATTGAATCTTACCACCGACTTCCGAAATGATGACGGCATTGAACGGGTCCCATTCGCAAATCACATCGCCCTTCTTCACGGTAGCGCCATTGGGGAAATAGAGCTTCGAACCGTAAGGAATGTTAGCGTTGGTAAGCATCATCTTGGTATTGGGGTCTATGATACGCATTTCTGCAAGACGACCGATAACCACCTGGACAGTCTGTCCGTCGGGACCTTTCTCCTCGGTGTCGACGGTACGAAGTTCCTCGATTTCAAGATGACCTTCATAACGTGAAGTAATCGTAGACACAGCCGCGATATTTGAAGCCACACCACCGACGTGGAATGTACGGAGTGTAAGCTGAGTACCAGGCTCACCGATTGACTGCGCGGCAATCACGCCGACAGCCTCACCCTTCTGGACAAGAAGATTGTTGGAAAGGTTACGACCGTAACACTTGGCGCATACACCTTTCTTAGACTCACAAGTAAGTACCGAGCGGATTTCGACCGATTCGATAGGCGATTCGTTGATGCGGTTGGCTGCAACTTCATCGATTTCTTCGCCTGAAGCCACTATAACCTCACCGGTGATAGGATCGATAATATCATGTACGGAAACACGACCGAGGATACGCTCGCCAAGCGAAGCGACAACCTCTTCGTTGTTCTTGATTTCGGTGCATACGAGACCACGGAGTGTGCCACAATCCTCCTCGTGAATAATCACGTCGTGAGCCACATCGACAAGACGACGGGTAAGATAACCGGCGTCGGCTGTCTTCAATGCGGTATCGGCAAGACCCTTACGGGCACCGTGGGTTGAGATGAAGTACTCAAGCACTGACAGACCTTCCTTGAAGTTGGCAAGAATCGGGTTCTCGATAATCTGACCGCCTTCGGCACCGGCTTTCTGCGGTTTTGCCATAAGACCACGCATACCGGCAAGCTGACGAATCTGGTCCTTAGAACCACGGGCACCGGAGTCAAGCATCATGAAGACAGAGTTGAAGCCCTGGTTGGCTGCGGTCATGTGCTTCATGAGGATATCGGTAAGACGTGAGTTCACATGAGTCCAGATATCGATAATCTGATTGTAACGCTCGTTGTTGGTAATGAAACCCATCGAGTAGTTGTTGAGCACTTCCTGTACCTGCTCGTTACCCTCAGCCACGAGTTTCTCTTTCTCCTCAGGAATAAGCACGTCACCGAGGTTGAACGACAGACCGCCCTTGAATGCCATATAGTAACCGAGGTTCTTAATGTCGTCAAGGAACTGTGCCGAACGGGTAACACCGCAAGTGTTGATTACACGACCGATGATGTCGCGCAGAGACTTCTTGGAAAGAATCTGGTTGACATAACCGATTTCCTTAGGAACAAACTGGTTGACGAGAATACGACCTACAGAAGTCTTCTCGACAAGATGCTGTATAGGATTGCCGTTTTCATCAATGTCATCAACCACCACCGAAACGGGAGCATGGAGAGTAACACGACCTTCGTTGTAGGCAATCTGAGCCTCTTCGGGACCATAGAACTTGGAACCCTCGCCCTTATCGCCTTCACGAAGTTTGGTGATATAATACAAACCGAGCACCATGTCCTGAGAAGGCACGGTGATAGGCGCACCGTTAGCGGGGTTAAGAATGTTGTGGGCACCGAGCATAAGCATCTGTGCCTCGAGAATAGCCTCGTTGCCGAGAGGGAGGTGTACTGCCATCTGGTCACCGTCGAAGTCGGCGTTGAATGCCGTACAAGCAAGCGGGTGAAGCTGGATAGCCTTGCCCTCGATCATCTTGGGCTGGAATGCCTGGATACCGAGACGGTGAAGTGTCGGGGCACGGTTAAGCAGCACGGGATGACCTTTCATCACGTGTTCGAGGATATCCCAAACGACAGGTTCCTTGCGATCGACAATCTTTTTCGCCGATTTCACGGTCTTCACGATACCGCGCTCAATGAGCTTACGGATGATGAACGGCTTGTAAAGCTCGGCAGCCATATTCTTGGGAATACCGCACTCGTGCATCTTCAACTCAGGACCGACGACGATAACCGAACGTGCGGAATAGTCGACACGCTTACCGAGAAGGTTCTGACGGAAACGACCCTGCTTACCCTTGAGAGAGTCGGAAAGTGACTTGAGGGGACGGTTAGCTTCGGTCTTCACAGCCGATGACTTACGAGAGTTGTCAAGCAGAGAGTCAACAGCCTCCTGAAGCATACGCTTCTCATTACGGAGGATGACTTCGGGAGCCTTTATCTCGATAAGACGTTTCAGACGGTTGTTACGTATAATAACACGGCGGTAAAGGTCGTTAAGGTCGGATGTCGCAAAACGACCGCCGTCGAGAGGCACAAGCGGGCGAAGTTCCGGCGGAATCACTGGCACAGCCTGAAGAATCATCCACTCAGGCTTGTTGCGGTGACGTGAGGCACGGAACGACTCTACAATCTGCAGACGCTTGAGCGCCTCGGTCTTACGCTGCTGCGAACCGTCGGTATTGGCGCGGTGACGCAACTCGTAAGAAAGAGAATCAAGGTCAAGACGGGTAAGCAGGTCGTAAACAGCCTCTGCACCCATCTTGGCGATGAATTTATTGGGATCGGTATCTTCAAGCTGCTGATTTCCCTGGGGGAGCTTGTCGAGTATATCAAAGTATTCCTCTTCGGTAAGCAGGTCAAGAGCCTGAACGCCTTCAGCAACACCGGGCTGTATCACCACATAACGCTCATAGTAGATTACAGCGTCGAGCTTCTTCGAGGGAAGTCCGAGTAGATAGCCGATTTTGTTGGGCAATGAACGGAAATACCAGATGTGTGCGACAGGAACGACGAGCTTGATATGACCCATACGCTCGCGACGCACTTTCTTCTCAGTCACCATGACACCACAACGGTCGCACACGATGCCCTTATAACGGATGCGCTTGTACTTTCCGCAATGACACTCGTAGTCCTTTACCGGACCGAATATCTTCTCGCAGAAGAGACCGTCGCGCTCGGGCTTGTAGGTGCGGTAGTTGATGGTCTCAGGCTTGAGAACCTCGCCGCTTGACTTCTCCAGAATCTCCTCGGGCGAAGCAAGTCCGATGGAGATTTTGGAAAAACCGGTTTTTGTCTTATTGTCTTTTCTAAAAGCCATATTATGTATTTACCTTTCTTTGTCTTGTAAATGATTATTGCTCAAGGTTGATGCTCAATCCGAGACCGCGAAGCTCATGGAGCAACACGTTAAGAGACTCGGGGATACCTGCCTGCGGCATCGGCTCGCCCTTGACGATAGCCTCGTAAGCCTTGCTACGTCCGTTGACATCATCACTCTTGATGGTGAGGATTTCCTGAAGGATGTGGGATGCGCCGAATGCCTCGAGCGCCCAAACCTCCATCTCTCCGAAACGCTGACCACCGAACTGAGCCTTACCACCGAGCGGCTGCTGGGTAATAAGAGAGTACGGACCTATTGAACGGGCATGCATCTTATCCTCGACCATGTGACCGAGCTTAAGCATGTAAATCACACCCACTGTAGCGGGCTGGTCGAAACGCTCACCTGTACCTCCGTCGTAAAGATAGGTCTTTCCATAGCGGGGAAGCCCTGCCTTGTCGGTCCACTCGTTAAGGTCGTCAAGACTTGCGCCATCGAAAATCGGAGTAGCGAACTTCTCATCGAGAATAGCACCCGACCAACCGAGTACGGTCTCAAAAATCTGACCGAGGTTCATACGTGAAGGCACACCCAGCGGGTTAAGACAGATATCAACGGGAGTACCGTCGGCAAGGAACGGCATATCTTCCTGACGGACGATACGCGACACGATACCTTTGTTACCGTGACGACCCGCCATCTTGTCACCCACGCTAATCTTACGCTTCTTTGCAACGTAAACCTTTGCCATCTGCATGATACCGGAGGGAAGCTCGTCACCTATCGAGATGTCGAACTTCTTGCGGCGGAGCTCGGCGTCAATCTCCTTGGATTTGCGGAGATAATTGACGATGGTAGCACGGATAAGCTCGTTTTTGTGAGCATCAGCGGTCCACTTGGACAGGTTGACAGTGTCAAAGTCGATATCCTTAAGAGCAGCGGGAGTAAACTTGGCACCCTTTGCTATGATATCAGCACCGAGGAAGTCTTTCACACCCTGTGAAGTCTTACCCTCGGTAAGCACCATGAGTTTATTGATAAGAATATCCTTAAGCTCACCCTGCTTAACCTCATACTCTTCGTCGAGCTTGGGAAGCTGGGCATTGGCACTCTTGGTCTTTTTCTTCTTTGCGGCACGAGAGAACAGATTGGTACCGATCACGACCCCCTTAAGCGACGGTGTAGCCTTCAGTGAAGCATCCTTCACATCGCCTGCCTTGTCACCGAAGATGGCACGGAGGAGTTTTTCTTCCGGAGTCGGGTCGGACTCTCCCTTAGGAGTAATCTTACCAATCATGATATCGCCCGGAGCCACATGCGCACCTACACGGATTATACCGCGCTCGTCAAGATCCTTTGTGGCATCCTCGCTGACATTGGGGATATCGCTCGTGAGTTCTTCCATACCGCGCTTTGTCTCGCGCACTTCGAGCGAATATTCATCGACATGCACTGATGTAAGGATATCCTCACGAACCACACGCTCGTTGAGCACAATAGCATCCTCATAGTTGTAACCCTTCCAGGGCATGAACGCCACCTTGAGGTTACGGCCGAGAGCAAGTTCACCGTTTTCAGTAGAATAACCTTCGGTAAGAATCTGTCCCGGAGTCACACGCTGTCCCTTCTCGCAAATCGGGCGGAGGTCGATAGTGGTGCTCTGGTTGGTCTTACGGAACTTCGGTATATGGTATTCCTTTACGGAGTCTTCAAATGCCACAAATTCCTCATCCTCGGTGCGGTCGTAACGGATACGGATGACGGTAGCGTCGACAAACTCGATTACACCGTCGCCCTCAGCGGTAATCTGAGTGCGTGAGTCACGTATAAGCTGACCTTCCAGACCGGTACCAACAATAGGCGCCTCCGAACGGAGCAACGGCACAGCCTGGCGCATCATGTTAGATCCCATCAACGCACGGTTAGCGTCATCGTGCTCGAGGAAGGGAATCAATGAAGCCGCGATAGACGCAATCTGTGTCGGCGACACATCCATTAGGTTTACTTCCTCCGGAGTGACAATCGGGAAATCGGCGTCAAGACGAGCCTTAACCCTGTCGCGCACGAAGCTGCCATCGGGATTAAGGGGAGCATTGCCCTGTGCGATAACCTGACCTTCCTCAACCTCGGCAGTGAGATATACAACCTCGTCATTGTTGATGTTAACCTTCCCACCGTCAACCTTGCGGTAGGGGGTCTCGATAAATCCGAGGTCATTGATTTTCGCATATACACAAAGAGACGAGATAAGACCGATATTCGGACCTTCAGGAGTCTCAATCGGGCAAAGACGGCCGTAATGGGTATAATGTACGTCACGCACCTCGAAGCCTGCGCGCTCACGCGACAGACCACCGGGACCGAGAGCCGACATACGACGCTTGTGGGTCATCTCCGCAAGCGGGTTGGTCTGGTCCATGAACTGAGAAAGTGCATTGGTACCGAAGAATGTATTGATTACCGAAGAAATAGTCTTCGCGTTAATAAGGTCAATAGGAGTGAAATCCTCGTTGTCACGTACGTTCATACGCTCACGGATTGTGCGCGACATACGTGCCAGACCTACTCCAAACTGATTGTAAAGCTGCTCGCCCACGGTGCGGACACGACGGTTACTCAGGTGGTCGATATCGTCGACATCAGTCTTGGAGTTTATAAGCTCTATAAGGTACTTGATAATGGCGATTATATCCTCCTTGGTAAGGACCTTCACCTCCATAGAAGTGCCAAGACCGAGTTTCTTATTGATACGGTAACGGCCCACTTCGCCGAGGTCGTAACGCTTTTCAGAGAAGAAAAGGTTGGTGATTACCTCGCGAGCCGACGCGTCATCCGGCGGCTCCGCGTTGCGCAGCTGCCTGTATATATATTGGATTGCCTCCTTCTCTGAGTTGGAGGTATCTTTCTGAAGAGTATTGAAAATAATCGAGTAATCGCTTGTATTTGCATCCTCCTTATGGAGCAATACAGTCTGTGCGCCTGATTCGATAATCTCGTCGATGTGCTCTTCCTCCAGCACAGTCTCACGGTCGATTACCACATTGTTACGCTCAATTGAAACGACTTCGCCGGTATCTTCGTCAACGAAATCCTCCACCCATGTCTTAAGGACACGTGCGGCAAGCTTCCTTCCGACAGCCTTCTTCAGGTTAGTCTTGTTGACCTTGATTTCTTCGGCAAGCCCGAAAATCTCGATGATATCCTTGTCACTTTCCAAACCAATCGCACGGAGAAGCGTTGTAACAGGGAGCTTCTTCTTGCGGTCGATATAGGCATACATGACGTTGTTAATGTCAGTAGCAAACTCTATCCATGAGCCACGGAAAGGAATGATACGTGCAGAGTACAGTTTCGTACCGTTAGCATGTGTGCTTTGACCGAAAAACACGCCCGGCGAGCGGTGGAGCTGCGACACGACAACACGCTCGGCACCGTTTATTACAAATGTGCCCTGCGCCGTCATATAAGGAATCGGACCCAGGTAAACATCCTGGATCTTCGGCTCGAAATCCTCATGGTCGGGGTCGGTACAATAGAGCTTAAGCTTGGCTTTGAGGGGGACACTGTAGGTGAGTCCGCGTTCGAGACACTCCTCGATTGTATAACGCGGCGGATCGATATAGTAATCCAGGAACTCAAGTACATAGTTGTTGCGGGTATCCACGATAGGGAAGTTTTCCGCAAACACCTTGTAAAGGCCCTCATTATTTCTTTTTTCGGGAGGAGTGTCAAGTTGCAGGAAATCCTGGAACGACTTGAGCTGCACCTCGAGAAAGTCAGGGTAAGGAAGGGGATTCTTTACCGAGGCAAAATTTATACGGGGTTTAGAAGATGAAACTGACATTAAAAAAAATGTTAAGGGAAACTCAACTTAAATTATAGCACAAAAAGGTTAAGAATCATCAGAAAAATGATTCTTAACCTAATTACCTGATTAACAGGCAATATTATTTAAGTTCAACTTCAGCGCCAGCTTCTTCCAACTGCTTCTTGAGGCCTTCGGCATCAGCCTTGGCAAGACCTTCCTTAACAACGCCGGGAGCACCGTCTACGAGTTCCTTAGCTTCCTTCAAGCCAAGACCGGTAAGTTCCTTAACAAGCTTAACGACTGCAAGCTTGCTTGCGCCTGCTGACTTGAGGACTACGTCAAATGAAGTCTTCTCTTCAGCTGCGGGTGCGCCAGCTGCGGGACCGGCTGCTACAGCAACAGCTGCTGCTGCGGGCTCGATGCCGTACTCATCTTTAAGGATCTGAGCAAGTTCGTTTACTTCTTTTACTGAGAGGTTAACTAATTGTTCTGCAAAAGCTTTTAAATCTGCCATTTTTGTATGATTTAATTGAGTTATTTTTCTTAGATGATTGATTATTTGTTGGAGAGTGTCTCAAGGATACCGTGAAGCTTGGTACCGCCAGAAGTAAGTGCGGAAACCACGTTCTTGGCAGGTGACTGGAGAAGAGCGACAACATCGGCGATAAGCTCGTTCTTGCTCTTGATGCTTGCAAGAGTGTCAAGCTGGTCGGCACCGACATAAACGGTCTCTTCCACGAAGGCAGCCTTCAGGCGGGGAAGCTGAGCATCCTTATCTTTCTTAAGCACATCCTTGATGAGCTTTGCAGGAGCGTTTCCGACGTTGGAGAACATCACGGAAGTAGCACCCTTCAAGCAGGGATAGAGCTCTGAATAATCAAATTCCATAGACTCGAGAGCCTTGTGGAGAAGAGTATTCTTAACGACGAGGAGCTTGATGTCAGCCTTGCTGCAGGCACGGCGGAGATCACTTGTCTTCTCAGCGTCAAGACCGGCGGTCTCAACAAGATAGAAGCAAGGATAAGCCTTTAGGGTCTCCGCGATTTTCTCTATAATAATACCTTTATCTTCCTTTTTCATTTTACTTAGTCATTTAGGGTTAAGCATCGACTGACTTAGAGTCAACCTTGATACCGGGACTCATAGTGCTCGAAAGATAAATACTCTTAATATAGGTACCCTTTGCAGTAGCAGGCTTGAGCTTAATCAAGGTGTTGATAAATTCGCGGGCGTTGTCACGCATCTGCTCGGGGGTGAAAGACACCTTACCGATTGAAGAGTGAACGATACCGTTCTTGTCGACCTTGAAGTCAATCTTACCTTTCTTTACCTCCTCAACCGCCTTTGCGACATCGTTGGTAACAGTACCGCTCTTGGGGTTAGGCATCAAGCCACGCGGACCGAGAATACGGCCGAGGGCACCGATCTTACCCATGATAGCGGGCTGGGTGATGATTACATCAACATCGGTCCAACCACCTTTGATTTTTTCAATATACTCGTCAAGACCTACGTAATCGGCACCGGCAGCCTTTGCGGCGCTTTCAGCGTCGGGGTTGCAGAGCACGAGAACGGTAGTCTTCTTACCTGTACCATGAGGCAAAGTAACGACACCGCGCACCATTTGATTAGCCTTACGGGGATCCACGCCAAGACGTACATCGATATCGAGAGAAGCGTCAAATTTGGTATAGGTTACTTCCTTTACCTTCTCTGCAGCCTCAGCCAAAGTGTAAGCCTTCCCAGCTTCAATCTTCTGTAAAGCCAACTTTTGATTTTTAGTAAGTTTACCCATGTCAATTGAAGTTTATTAGTTATTTTCAGGGAATGCCCCCTTTACGGTGATACCCATGCTTCTGGCTGTACCGGCAACCATGCGCATTGCCGACTCAACAGTAAAACAGTTCAAATCGGGCATTTTGTCTTCAGCAATCACCTTCACCTGATCCCAAGTGATTTCTGCCACCTTCTTACGGTTAGGCTCGGCAGAACCGCTCTTGATCTTAGCTACCTCAAGGAGCTGGATAGCTACCGGAGGAGTCTTGACAATGAAGTCAAAGCTCTTGTCGGTGTAATAAGTGATTACAACCGGAAGCACTTTGCCTGCCTTGTCCTGGGTGCGGGCGTTGAATTGCTTGCAAAACTCCATGATGTTGATGCCCTTAGAACCCAGTGCGGGACCTACTGGCGGCGATGGATTTGCTGCTCCACCTTTAATCTGCAATTTGATCTGTCCAGCAATTTCTTTAGCCATTTTTTAATACAAATTTTGTTGGGTTAAACGTGCGGATAACCGGTTTACATAACTCGTAACCGTTATTTAGCCAATTCCCGCTCTACTTGCGAAGCCTCCAATTCAAGAGGGGTGCTACGACCGAAAATCTTCACCTCGACTTTCAGTTTACGCTTCTCAGGGTCAAGATCTACAATCTCACCGTTGAAGCCGCTGAACGGACCGAAGGTGACTTTCACGTGCTCGCCGACAAGGAAGTCGCCGAAACCGTCGTCGTTGGCATCATTGATCTCATCTGCCGCACCTAACATGCGCATAACCTCGCTCTGACGGAGAGGTTCCGGCGCGGAGCCTTTACCTCTTCCTCCGAGGAAGTCAATCACATTGGTGGTATTGCGAAGCTCATGCATGACCTCGCCTTGAAGATCTGCCTCAATAAACACATAGCCGGAATAAAGATTGCGTTCTTTCACAACCCTTTTTCCGTTACGCGTCGTAACCACTTTCTCTGTCGGAATCAAGACTTGAAACACGTAGTTGCCTAAGTCCGTATTCTTGATTGCAGCATCAAGAAGTTCCTTAACCTTAGCTTCTTTTCCTGATATGGCGCGAAGCACATACCATTCCTTTTTCCTTTCAGCCATCGCGACTACGTTTTAAATCTTAAAGACCGTAAATAAAGTGCATGAAATGGTCAATAATCTGATCAAACACGAGTATTATAAGCGCTATGATAATGGAAGCGATAAGCACAATACAACTACTCTTGATCAGTTGGGTTCTGGTAGGCCAAGAAGTCTTATAACGAAGCTCGGTATAAGACTCCTTAATATCCGTAAGTATTTTAAAATTCTTCATTTCTTATATTTTAGCACGGGACGAGAGACTCGAACTCCCGACACCCGGTTTTGGAGACCGGTGCTCTACCAACTGAGCTAGTCCCGTATATCGGGGAGTGCCATAAGACACCCCCGAGATTATTTATTAGTCAAGGATTTCAGTAATCTGACCAGAACCTACGGTACGACCACCTTCGCGGATAGCGAAACGGAGACCGAGGTCACAAGCTACCGGGTTGATGAGCTCTACGTTGATAGAAACGTGGTCACCAGGCATTACCATTTCTACACCTTCGGGAAGAGTAATCTCACCGGTTACATCAAGTGTACGGATGTAGAACTGGGGACGGTAGTGGTTGTGGAACGGAGTGTGACGGCCACCTTCCTCTTTCTTAAGGATGTAGACCTGAGCCTTGAACTTGCTGTGGGGCTTAACAACTCCCGGATGGCAGATAACCATACCACGCTTGATATCTTTCTTATCGATACCACGGAGAAGAAGACCTACGTTATCACCGGCTTCACCCTGATCGAGGAGCTTACGGAACATCTCAACACCGGTAACAACCGACTTGAGGTCAGCGCCAAGACCCATAATCTGAACTTCGTCACCTACCTTAACGATACCAGTTTCGATACGACCGGTAGCAACAGTACCACGACCGGTGATTGAGAATACGTCCTCAACAGGCATCAAGAAAGGCTTATCGATATCACGGGGAGGCAGAGGAATCCACTCGTCAACAGCTTTCATAAGCTCCAATACCTTCTCAACCCACTGGGGCTCACCGTTAAGAGCACCAAGAGCAGAACCGCGGATGATAGGAGTGTTATCGCCGTCATACTCGTAAGAAGAAAGAAGGTCACGCATTTCCATCTCAACGAGGTCGAACATCTCTTCGTCGTCAACCATGTCGCACTTGTTCAGGAACACAACGATACGGGGTACGTTCACCTGACGGGCGAGCAGGATGTGCTCACGAGTCTGGGGCATAGGACCGTCGGTAGCGGCAACCACGATAATAGCACCGTCCATCTGAGCAGCACCGGTTACCATGTTCTTCACATAGTCGGCGTGTCCCGGGCAGTCAACGTGAGCATAGTGACGATTCTCAGTCTCATACTCAACGTGAGCGGTGTTAATTGTGATACCACGCTCCTTCTCTTCGGGGGCGTTGTCGATCTGGTCGAATGACTTAACTTCAGAAAGACCCTTTTCAGCAAGTACCTTGGTGATAGCTGCAGTCAGAGTAGTCTTACCGTGGTCAACGTGACCGATAGTACCGATGTTAACATGCGGTTTGGTTCTTTCGAATTTCTCTTTAGCCATAACTATTGTTATTTTTATTGTGTTGTGATTAAAATTATCTTTTTCAACAAAGCGCCACGAAAGCGTATTCGCCCCCGAGGCATACATTGCAAATCAGAGAGCCGATGGCGGGATTTGAACCCGCGACCTCTTCCTTACCAAGGAAGTGCTCTACCCCTGAGCTACATTGGCATTAAACTTTTGAGCGGAAGACGAGGCTCAAACTCGCGACCCTCAGCTTGGAAGGCTGATGC